>CAMMTN010000007.1 GCA_946499885.1 uncultured Clostridium sp.
ATAATAAAAATGTTGAAGTAGTTTTATTAACCACCCCAACATTTATTATAGAACCGAAAGTATAACCAAGTGAAATCACATTTGGTTATATTTTTTTCTCAAAATATACATATATCTAGCCTTATTATTATGATTTCTAGTAAACCATTATCATGTAGTTATTTATTAAACTAAATAAAAAGTATAAAATTTAATTATATAGAGATAATAATATAAAATTTGAAAGGACAAAGTATTTTATGGAAAATGAGGAGATTTTTAATTTAGATGATTATAAAAATATTGCTAATTTAATAGAAGAAAAAATGTCTATATTGAGAAAAAACGAAGATTTTAATGAGAAATATTTACGCCTTACAAATATGATAGAAAATTTAGAAAATAATTTAGATGAAATTAAAAAAGAAGAATTTGAAGAAATAGTGAAATTATTTTACGAAACAGAACAATATTATTTTATATTAAGCTATTCATTGGGTGTGAAATATGGGGATATGTTAAATAAGTTATAACAAAAAGTTATATTATATAAAGCAAACCATATATTTTATTAAATTTTTATTTTCGGCCCCCAACATCGTACAAACTGTAATAACTCCACTAATGTGTCGTTAACAGTTTGTAAACTTGTCGGTCCCCACCTTAAGCACTCAAATAAAAATTTAAGAAAATATATGGTTCGCTAAAATATTGTAGATATTAACAATATAAAAAAATAAACAACCTAAAACTTTATTTACTAAAATAAAATTCTAGGTTGTTATTAATATAACATTGCAAAATTGACAACAAGCATGTTTTTAATCTTTTGAAGTCAAAAAATAATTTATAATATGTAATACAGTATTTTTATCCTTTATACTTAACTTCTTAAAATTTTCTTCATAAATAGCTACTTTTCCTTTTACATCTTCATCTAATAAATCATATAAAATAATATCTGGAGTAATTTTATAAGCATTACAGAATTTAATTAAAGTGTCTATACTTCCCTTAGAAAAACCTCTCTCTATTTGACTTATATGTCTTGGTTCTAATCCGGTTAATTCCGCTACTTGATTTTGAGTTAAATTATTTTTCAATCTATAATATTGGCATATTTTTCCTATGTGTACGTCCATATCTTTCTTTTTCATGTATTCTCTCACTTTCTTTTTAATATACTATATATTTATATCATAAATAGGAAGGATTTATTATTTGTTTAAAGTCAAAAATAAGATGATAAAATTAAAGAAAAAATATTTACAAATAGATTAACAAAATGTATAATGATAGTTGATAAATGTCGTTTTAAATTTCATTTGCGATATAGAAACAATAAAATAGTAAATTGAAAGGGGGAAAACCAAAGAAAAACTGTATAAATTTATCGTATAAAGTAAATAATAATTTGTGTAGAAATGTACATAGGAATAAGGAAAGGTAGGATAAAGATGGAAGTAAAAAAGAATAAAATTATGAAATTGAATGAGAAGCGGGATAACACTTATTGCTTTAGTAATCACAATCGTGATATTGATTATCTTGGCAACAGTAGCAATAAATGCAATCTTTGGAGATAACGGATTAATAACAAGTGCAGAAAAAGGAAAGCTAGAACAAGAAAAAGCAGAAGCAAGGGAAAGACTAAGTTTAGTCTTAGCAGATGCATATACAGAAAAGATAACAAATAAAGAAGAATATGACCAAAATCAATTTCTAAATGACTTCATAGTAGCAAGGGAGCCAGAGGCATATATAGAAGGACCAGAAAGTAATGAAATAAGTTTAAATGGACATACATTTGAGCTAAATAGAGAAGTGCCAGAATTAGGAGATTATTTAGGAGAGGCAGGAAATTTACCAGCAAGAATAAGTAAAATAGAATATACAGTAGATGAAAAAGGGAAAACAATAAGTGTAACAGTAAGTGCAGTAAGATTAGAAAATGTGTTAAATCCACAATATAAATATTATATAAAAGAAGAAGGAAAAGAATATATAGAAAAAGCGACACAAGCAGGAAACACATATGAATTTAGTGACTTAGAAGAAAAAAATTATATAATAAAAGTGGAGTTAATAGGGGATGTAAATGAAAACTATCCAGAAGGATTAACAACATATGAGGAAACAGGAGTAATATCGCTTAGCCCGCCTTATTACCCAGCAGAAGTTCCAAAAATAAGTGATGGAATGACACCAGTAAAATGGAATGGAACAAACTGGGTAAAAACAACCGAAAATGATACAGAATGGTATAATTATGCAAAAAAAGAATGGGCAAACGTAGTATTAGGTGACGCAACGTTTACAGCAAGTGGAAGCCAAGAAATACTAGATGAAAGTAAAGCATATAGTATGCTAGTATGGATACCAAGATATGCATACCAAATAACAAGCCAGTATCATCAAAATGGAACAGGTGCAGGAAATATAAATATAGTATTTATAGATACAAATAATCAAAATAAAAGTAAAACACAAACATATAACGAAAACTATCCAAGTTATACGACTGGAAGTGGAATGAGTGATTATGTAGTACATCCAGCATTCAATTATGGAGGAACAAAACTTGCAGGATTTTGGGTAGGAAAATATGAGACAAGCCATTCAGGAAGTACAACAATAGAAAGTACAGGAAGTAGTAATACAAATGTAACAACATTAACAGCAACAATAAGACCAAATGTAACAAGCTGGAGAAACATAACAATAAGTAATATATATACAGTATGTACAGAATTAAATAAAACAGGAAATCCATATGGATTAAATACAAGCGATACAGCCGTAGATCCACACCTAATGAAAAATAGTGAATGGGGAGCAGTAGCATACTTAAGCCAAAATACAACATATGGCAAAGGCACAGAAGTAACAATAAATGATAATAGTAGCTATATAACAGCAGCAGGAAATTATAAAACAAATACAAACCAAAGTACAACAGGAAATGTTACTGGAATATACGACATTAGTGGAGGAGCATATGAATATGTGGCAGCATATGTAAATAATGGAAGCTCAATTTTAACAACATATGGAAAAAATGTATATGAAGCAGAAGCAAGATATAAAGACGTGTACAAAGCAACAAGCACATCAGGAAGTGATAGTCAGTCAGGTAATTATAACTTGCTAACTCCAACAGAAAAATATGGAGATGCAGTATATGAAACATCAAGTAGTTATTCTGATTCAACATCTTGGTATGCAGATCACTCTGACTTTCCTGGCTCGCTCAGCCCTTTCTTTGAGCGTGGAGGCGGCCATCTCAGTGATTGGGCTGCAGGCTTATTTTACTTTTACTACAACCGTGGCAACGACAACAGCGGCTACTCATTCCGTGTAGTCCTTCCTGTAATGTGATATCTGTTATCTGAGCTAGAATAGTGGTAATAAATAATTATGAAAGAATAGTAACTGGAACAATAGAGCATTGGTTTTTCGAGCAGGCTGGAGGCTAGCGCGAAAAACCGAGAGTGTATAATATGGTGTGTACATTATTGTACTAAACTGCTGGCGCAGTGGTCGTAAATTGGAATATATGAGTGTTAAAATCTAACTGTGTAAATTCAAAAATTTAAAATTCCTGAATTTACACAGTTAGATTTACAAGCTCAAGATAGAGATAAGGCAATAGTAGAGTATGTAATTAATAGTACTTATGAATACACCCTTGTGGCGTAATCCACAAGTAGAGGCGTTCATTCAAAATTTCATCAGGGGTGGCTCACTTAGTGTAGTTATTCCTGTAATATAAAAAATGTCAAAAATTATAAATTTTGTATAGAAAATACCTATAATATCAATAGGTATTTTTTAGTATATTGTAATGAGAAATAAAACTTTACAACATATATTGCTTTATAAAAAGTCATGTAGTAAAATAGTATCAGAATACAAATTAATGTATAAATTTTATACAAGGAGCGATAAAATGCTAATAAAAAATGGAAATGTGATAATATTTCAAAATGATGATGTAAAAGTAAAAAAACTTGATATAAGAATTAGAGACAATATAATAGATAAAATATCTGAAAATATTAATGAAGAAAATGAAAAAGTCATAGATGCTTCTAATAAAGTAGTAATGCCAGGACTTATAAATACCCACGCTCACATAGCTATGAGCATATTTAGAGGTACTTTTGAAGGTTGCAATTTGTATACATGGCTTAATGAAAAAATATGGCCAATAGAAGCAAAACTTACAAAAGAAGATGTATATAATGCAAGCATGCTTTCAATTTTAGAAATGATATCTACTGGTACTACTTGTGTAAATGATCATTACTTTATGAGTGTAGAAATCAGAAAAGCCCTAGAAGAGTCAAAGTTAAGAGCCATGATTACAAGAGTATTAATGGATACAGATGGAGAAGAGGCATCAAATAAAAGAATTCAAGAATTTGTAGATTTATATGAAAGTAGAGATGAAACAAATGAATTAATTACATATTCAGTTTCACCACATGGCTTATACACTTGCTCAGATAAATTATTAAAAAAGTCAAGAGAACTTGCTTTAAAATATAATTTACCTATACACACTCATTTTTTAGAAAGCATTGATGAAATAGAAGATATAAAGAAGATGCATGGAGAGCAAGCTTCAAGAGTATTAAAAAAATATTTTGATGGTATTCACACAATATTAGCCCATGGAGTAAAATTAAGTGACGAAGATATAGAAATATTAAAAACAATGGGTTGCTCTATAGCACACAATCCTATATCTAACTTTAGACTAGGATGTAAAATTGCAGATACTACTAAATATCTACAAAATGGAATAAATGTAGCTTTAGGAACAGATGGACAAGGTTCTGGAAATAATTTAGATATGTTTGAAACTATGAAAATTGCAGCCTTAGCACAAGGAGGAATACATGAAAATGAAGAAAGAATAGATTCAAAAGATGTAATAAAAATGGCAACAATTAATGGAGCAAAATTATTAGGAATAGATGAAAAAGTTGGAAGCATTGAAGAAGGAAAATGTGCAGACATAATAATAGTAGATATTTCAGCAAACTTAGATAATATAAAAATGATTCCAAACAATGATATTATTTCTAACTTGGTATACAATACAGAAGGTAGAAATGTTGATACAAGTATTGTAAATGGAGAAATTTTAATGGAAAATAGAAAAATTAAATTTATAAATTCCAAAGAGATAATAAGTAAATATATTTAATTAGATGGAATATAACTAGCTTATTTTTAACATAAACAAATTATAAACGTACAAAATACGCACGTAATTCATTTTATATCTTTAAAACCTTTGCTATCATATAAGTATAATTTTTTTGAAGAGGTGGAATATGAAAAAAGCAAGGGTAATAAAAATTGGAAGAAATATTCAGGTAATTAGAAAAAGTCACGGATATACGCAAGAAAAGTTAGCTGAGGCAATTGAGTGTTCACCAAGATATATAGGAGATGTAGAGCAAGACAGATCCAAACCATCCTATGAAGTTTTAGTAAAGATATGCAATCTTTTTAATATAGGAATGGACGAAATCTTCAGTGAATATTTAGAAATTAAAGGAAAAAAAGAAATAAATGGTGCACTATTTGGATTTGATAAATTAAATTCAAAAAATCAAGATACAATAGTTCACATGATTGAATATTTTAATAAAAGTAATGTATCTTAGAAATTAAAAGCGAGATATATGTATATTATAATTTTATGTTGGAGTTATGATATACATATATCTCGCTTTATATTATAAAAAACATTATTTTATCAAAATAGCTTCACCGCCATTGATTTATATGGGACAATGTAGTAAAATAGTACAAGATTAGAAAGAGATTTTGCAAAAATAAGTTAATAAATAATAAGGTAGGTGCTGTTATGAATAATATGGAAGAAATTACAGGAATAGGAATAGGGATAAGCGATTTTAAAAATTTAATAGAAAGAAAAAACTATTTTATAGATAAAACTCTATTTATAAAAGACATTATAGATAATCAAGCAGGAGTTACATTAGTTACACGTCCACGTAGATTTGGGAAAACTCTAAATATGAGCATGCTTCGCTACTATTTTGATTGTACGAAAAAAAATACAGCCGAGTTATTTAAAGGCTTAAAGATAATGGAGCAAGGAGAAAAATATACATCAAAACAGGGAGCATATCCATGTATATATCTTACATTAAAAGATGTAACAGATAGAAAATATGAAAATATGTTGCTTAATTTAAAAACTGCAGTATTAGAAATGTATAGGGAACATAGATACTTATTAGATAGTGATAAAATATACGAAGAAGAAAAAGCTAAAATAATGGATATACTTTATACTAGAGAAGATGAAATAGCTTTAAGAACATCTGTAAAAGAATTAAGTGGATATTTATATAGACATTTTGAAAAACAAGTTATAATACTAATTGATGAATATGATGTACCTATACAATCAGCTTATGTTAATGGATATTATGATGAGGCAATAGAATTTCTAAAAAATTTCTATAAAACAACTTTTAAAGATAATCAATATATGGAGAAAACAGTATTAACAGGTGTAAGTAGAGTTGCTAAAGAAAGTATATTTAGTGGAGCAAATAATTTTAAAGTTTTTACTATATTAGATAATGAATTTGCAGATGATTTTGGAATAACAAATGAAGAAATAGATGAAGCACTTAAAGATTTTAAAGTGGAAGATGACAAAGAAGAAATAAAAAAATGGTATGATGGATATAGAATAGGAAATTTAGATGGAATATATAACCCATGGAGTGTACTAAATTTTTTGTCAGACGGAGTATTACGACCATATTGGGTAAATACAAGTTCAAATGATTTAATAAAACTAATATTAAAAAAATCAGTTGGAATAAAAGACAAAATATATGATTTAATAGAAGGAAAAGCTATAGAAGTACCAATTAATTTAGAAACAATAATAGTTGGGATAGAAGATAAAGCAGATAATATATGGGGATTAATGCTAGGAACTGGGTATTTAAAAGTTGTGGAAGTAGTAAACCAAATGGAAGGAATATATAAAGTAGCACTTCCAAATTATGAAATAAAAACATTATTTCAAGGAATAGTAAGAGATTGGTTTAATAATAAAGTAAGTGGAGAAAATTTAAGAAGTATATTAGATGACTTAGTAAATTTAAGGTTGCCGGATTTTAAAAAGAAATTTCAAAGATTAGTAGAAGAAATGTTTAGCTATATGGATGTAGGAAAAGATACAGCAGAAAACTTTTACCATGCATTTGTGTTAGGATTATTAGTAGGTTTAAAAGATACATACTATATAAAGTCTAACCGCGAATCAAGACTTGGCAGATATGATATAATGTTAGAGCCAAAAGATAAAAATAAAAACAGCTTCATAATAGAATTTAAGCTTGCAGAAGATATGGATGAAGAGAGTTTAGAAGAATTATTAGAAAAAGCAAAAGAGCAAATAGAAATAAAAAAATATGATGTAGAACTTAAAGAAAAGGGAATAAACAGCATAACAAAAATGGTATTTGCATGTAAAGGAAAAAACTTTAAAATGGAAATAATCTAAGTTGTGCAGTATACAAGTAGGTGTAATAAATGTATTTAAAAAGAATGGAATTACAAGGATTTAAGTCCTTTGCAGATAAAACAGTTTTAGAATTTAAGAATGGTATAACTTCAGTTATAGGGCCAAATGGTTCTGGCAAAAGTAATATTTCTGATAGCATAAGATGGGTACTTGGAGAGCAGAGTATGAAATCTCTAAGAGGTTCAAAGTCTGAAGATATAATTTTTGCAGGAACTCAAGCAAGAAAATCGCTTGGGTTTGCTGAAGTTAGTATGGTAATTGATAATACTGATGGAAAATTACCAATAGAATATTCAGAAGTAACAGTTACAAGAAAGATTTTTAGAAGTGGCGAAACTGGATACTTCATAAATAAAGTTCCTTGCAGATTAAAAGATGTGCTAGAGCTTTTTATGGATACAGGTATTGGAAAAGATGGATACAGTATAATAGGACAAGGTAAGATTGATGAAATATTAAGCAATAAATCTGAAGATAGAAGAAAAATTTTTGAAGAAGCAGCTGGAATTGTTAAGTACAGAACAAGAAAAATGGAATCCGAGAAAAAATTAGAACAAACTAAATTAAATTTACTTAGAATTAATGACATATTATCAGAAATTGAAGCTAATATTGAACCTTTAAAATTACAATCTGAAAAGGCCAAGAAGTATTTAGATTTACGTGAAGAATTAAAAAATATTGAAGTAGGTCTATTTTTACATAATATATCAGAATATAAAGAAAAATTAGAAAAATTAGCTGAAGATATTAAAATTGTAGAGAATCAAAATGCAGATGAAAATGAAAAAATGGAAAATTTGCAAAGAGCAAAAGAAGAATTAAAAGCAGAAATTGATGAGATTACTTCAAAAATAGAAGAAATGCAAAATTTGGGATTTGAAAGCACAAACAAAATAGAAAAAATAAATTCTGAAATAGGCATTTCTAAGGAAAGAATACAAAATAATGGGGCAAATAAAGAAAGATTAGAAAAAGAAATAGAAGAATTAAGGGAAAGAATAAAAGAATTAGAAGAAGAACAAGAACAAAAGATAAGTAAGAAAGAAAATCTATCTCAAAACAGAGAAAAATTCCAAAAAGAATTGGATGAAAAACAAAAAGAATTAGAAGAACTTACTAAAAAATTATCTGATAAAGAATTAGAGATTGAAGGTAAGAAGCAAACCATAGAACAAAACACGGATAAGAAATATGAAATTGTATCTTTAATTAGTACATTAGATGCCAATTTAGAAAACTTAGAAAAAAGAGAAAAAACAGCAAAAGCAGAAGTTCAAAGTTTAACATCTGAAATAGATTTTGCAAGAAATGATAAACAAGAAAAATCAAAAGCTTTCTATGATATTGAATACAAGAAAAATGAGCTAACAAAAATTTTACAAGAAAAACAAGCTAAAAAAGAAGCAAGCATGAAAAAAATTAAAGAATTTGATACTAGTTTAAACAATTTAAATTATGAACTAAGAATGAAAGATTCAAGATTAAAGTTCTTAATAGAAACAGAAAAAGAAAAAGAAGGTTACACAAGAAGTGTAAAATCATTACTTGTAGATTGCGAAAAAGATACTAGCTTAAATAAAGGAATGAATGGAGTTTTAGCAAATTTAATTTCAGTTGATAAAAAATATGAAACTGCAATAGAAATGTGCTTGGGTCAAGCTCTTCAAAATGTGGTTACAGACACTGAAGAAGATGCTAAAAAATTAGTAGAACATTTAAGAAACAATAAATTAGGTAGAGCTTCGTTTTTACCTGTATCTTCAATAAGAGGAAAGAAAATAGATAGAGTTATAAAAAATAGCACAGAAGGTGTTATTGGAATAGCATCCGATTTAGTTAAATGTGATAAGAAATATGAGCAAATTGTGTTAAATTTGCTTGGAAGAACTCTAATTGTAGAAAATATGGATACTGCAATACAAATTGCAAAGTTAAATTCATATTCATTTAGAATTGTAACTTTGGAAGGTGACATAGTAAGTAATACAGGAGCTATAACAGGTGGATCTGTTCAAACTAAAACTGTAAATATATTAGGTAGAAGTAGAGAAATTGAGAGTTTAGAAAAAGAATTAAAAGAAATAAATAAAAAAATAGAAAAATTAGCAAAGGAAAAACAGGAATATACTGAATCTGTTGCAGATGTAATTGAAGAAGTTACAAGACTTGAAAAAGAACTTCAAGATATTGAAATAGTGTATGCTGCAGAAAATCAAAAGATTCTAAATGTAGAAGAAGGAATTACTAAGTTAGAGGCTAGGAGAGAAAAGATAAAGCAAGAATTAGAAGAACTAGCAAAGGAAAAAATTGATAATAGAGCAGAAAAGGAAAATAAAGAAGAAGAAATTAATAGTTTGACAAGCCAAATAGAAGCTTTAAGTAAAATTGTAGAAGAGTTTGCTATTAATAATAAAGATAATCAAAAATATATAGATGATTTGAATTTTGATATTACGAACTTAAAAATATCAGTATCTTCATTTGACGAAAGTGGAAGTTCTATAGATGAAATGGTAGATAGAATAAAACAAGATATAGATAATACTAAAAAATCTATAGAAAATAAAGAACAAAATATAAGTGAAGTTAACAAAGAAAATGAAGAACTAAATAAAAAAATAACTGAATTAGAAAGTGAAATAGCAAAAATTAAATCAGATGTAGAAAATAGTTCTAATATTGTAGAAAAATTAAAAAATGACAGAATAGAAAAAAGCGAAAAACTAAAAATATCAGAAGCAAAAATTAATGATGAATTTAATATTATAGAAGAACTAAAAGGTGGGCTTGTAAAATTAGATGTAAAGAAAACAAAGCTAGAACAAGACTTAGAACAAGTTGTAAATAATTTGTGGGTAGAATATGAACTTACACCAAATAATAGCGAAGGCTACGAAAAACCACAAAATGTACAAAAAGCTGCAAGAGATGTAAATATTCTTAGAACTCAGATTAAAGAATTAGGTAGTATAAATGTTGATTCAATAGAGGAATATAAAAAGACAAAAGAAAGATATGACTTTATGTGTGAACAAAGATTAGACCTTGAAAATACAGCTGCTAAGTTAAGAAAAATAATAGCAGATATGACAGAAACGATGAAAGAACAATTTATAGAAAAGTTCAAACAAATAAATAAAAACTTTAATGAAGTATTTGTTGAATTATTTGGTGGAGGAAAAGCTGAATTAAAGCTTGAAGATGAAAATAATGTATTAGAATGTGGAATTGATATACAAGTACAACCAACAGGAAAGAAGCTCCAAAATATGATGCTTCTATCTGGTGGAGAAAAAGCATTTACAGCTATAGCACTATTATTTGCAATACTAAAAATAAATCCAGCACCATTCTGTGTATTAGATGAAATAGAAGCAGCACTTGATGATGTAAATGTATATAGATTTGCAGAATACTTAAAGAAATTTAGTAAAGAAACACAATTTTTAGTAATAACACATAGAAAAGGAACAATGGAAGCAGCAAATACTGTATACGGAGTAACCATGGAAGAAAATGGAGTAAGTAAATTGCTATCAATGAAATTAGGATAAATTATATAAAAGAACCTTAATTCTTTAGTTGAAATTTCATATCACAAATAATATAAAAAGCAAAGCAGAGAAAATTAGTAATTTAATTTCTCTGCTTTACCTAATAAAAATCGACAAATTCAAATAGAATCAATGTCATGCTTTAATCTCTCTTCAACAAATTTAAGAATTTCTACAGAACCAGAAATATTTTTTACAAGTATTCCAACTGCTTCTGTAAAACTTATAGCATCAACACCTGGAGATAAAGAACGAATTCTTTGTCCCGAAACTGAAGAATGTCTAATAAATTTTTCTATTTTTTTACAGGCTTCTAATAAGTCAGTTTGTGAAATAGATTTCTGTTCTAAATTTGTCACTTGAGATCCCTCCAATTTTTGAAAGTTTAATATAGAATATATTTTTATGAAATAATTATATCATAAAATATAGCAAAATAAAATAAAAAGTGTAATAAAATAAAAATCCATGCATATATATTATTATAAACCAAAAACAAAGGAGAGTTGATTTATATGTGGCAGTCTTTTAATATTGATCAAGTTGTGAGAAAACTTAGGACAAACATTGGTGTTGGTTTAAGTAATGAAGAAGTAGAAAACAGAAGAAATAAACATGGGCCTAATAAACTAGAAGAAAAGAAAAAAGAAAGTCTACTCATTAGATTTATAAAACAGTTTCAAGACTTTATGATAATAATACTTCTTATAGCAGCAGTAGTATCAGCAGGAATATCGTATTTTCAAGGGGAAAATGATTACATAGACTCTATAATAATAGTAGCCATAGTTGTGTTAAATGCAATTATGGGACTAGTTCAGGAGGCAAAGGCAGAAAAATCGTTAGAGGCATTAAAAAATATGTCTGCACCAGTGGCGAAAGTAAGGAGAAATGGCAGAATAGCAACTATAAGAACAGAAGAAATTGTACCTGGTGACATAGTATTATTAGAAGCAGGAAACTATGTACCGGCAGATTGTAGATTAATAAATAGCTACAACTTAAAAGTAGAGGAATCTAGTTTGACAGGGGAGACTGTTCCAGTAGAAAAAAATGCAGAAGTTTTATTGGATGAAAAAACACCAATAGGAGATACTCTTAATATGGCATTTGCTACAACAATAGTTGTAAATGGACATGCAGAAGCTATAGTTACAAATACTGGTATGAATACTAAAGTGGGGCAAATAGCCAAAATGATAATAACAAATGAATCTCCGGAAACACCACTTCAAAAAAAGCTTGGAGAAGTTGGAAAAACATTAGGAATGGGTTGCCTCGCAATTTGTGCATTTATATTTGTAATAGGACTACTTAAAAAGATAGAACCTATAGAAATGTTTATGACATCTGTGGGGTTAGCTGTTGCAGCTATACCAGAAGGATTACCAGCAATAGTAACAATTATGCTTTCAATAGGTGTAACTAAGATGGCAAAGAAAAATACTATTATAAGAAAGTTACCAGCAGTTGAAACATTAGGAAGTAGTAGTGTAATCTGCTCAGATAAAACAGGAACATTAACACAAAATAAAATGCAAGTTACTAAGGTAATGGATATAAAAGGCGAAAGTTTAGATTTCCAAAAAAACTTTGTTTTAGAACTTGGAGCAATGTGTACAGATGTAGAAGAAGGTGTAGGAGAAGCAACTGAACTTGCTATTGTAAATGCAGCAAAACAGCAAGGAAAGTACAAAGAAAGGCTATACCAAAAATTTAATAGAATTAATGACATACCGTTTGACTCAAATAGAAAAATGATGAGTACAATACATAAATTGAATAATATTACTTTGGAAGGAGAAAATAGTAGTGTAATAAGCAAAATTTTAAAAAACGAAGAGGATAAATTTTTAGTAATCACAAAAGGGGCACCAGATGTTTTACTAAAACATTGCAAAAAATATTTTCATAATGGAGAGGTATATACATTAAATGATATGATACTGCAAAAAATAGAAAAAATTAATGCAGCTATGGCAGAAGATGCATTAAGAGTAATAGCAGTAGCATATAGTGTAATTCAAAAATTACCAGCTGAGATAGATAGTGTTAATGTTGAACAGAACTTAACATTTGTAGGCTTATTAGGAATGATTGATCCACCACGTGAAGGTGTGGAAGAAGCAGTTACAACTTGTAGAAAAGCTGGAATAAAAACAGTTATGATAACAGGAGATCACATAGTTACAGCCAAAGCAATAGCAAAAGATTTAGGAATACTAAAGAAAAATGACTTAGCAATAACAGGTAAGGAATTAGATGAAATTTCTCAAAAAGAATTAGAAAGAAATATTTCCAAATATTCTGTGTTTGCAAGAGTATCGCCAGAGCATAAAGTGCGTATAGTAGAGGCGTTTCAAAAAACAGGTGCAGTGGTTGCAATGACTGGTGATGGAGTAAATGATGCACCAGCATTGAAAAAGGCAGACATAGGAATTGCAATGGGAAAAAATGGTACAGATGTTGCTAAAAATGCATCTGATATGATACTTACGGATGACAATTTTGTTACAATTGTAGAAGCTGTAAAGCAAGGCAGAAGTATTTTTGAAAACATCAAAAAAGCAGTACACTTTTTGCTTGCAACAAATATAGGGGAAATTGTAACTATATTCATGGGACTGTTACTAGGAATGAAGTCTCCACTTTTAGCAATACAATTACTATGGATAAATCTTGTTACAGATTCACTTCCAGCAATAGCTATTGGTCTAGAACCACCAGATAAAGACATAATGAATAGAAGACCCAGAGAAGCTAAGAAGAGTATTTTTGCAGATGGGTTGTGGGGAAAAATATTTGTGGAAGGCACAATGCTTGGAATGTTAACACTATTGGCATTTAGTATTGGAAACAATTTATATGGAGTAGAAGTTGGAAGAAGCATGGCTTTTGTAGCTTTAGGAATGCTTGAATTAGTACATAGCTTTAATATAAAAAGTGATGAATCTATATTTAAAGTGGGACTTTTTGAAAATAAATATTTGATAGGTGCATTTGTATTAGGTACACTTCTTCAAGTATCAGTTGTAATGACACCAACATTTGCAGGAATTTTCAAACTAGTGCCATTAAATCAAACACAATGGATATATACATTAGGAATTTCAATATTACCAATTATAATAATGGAAGCACAAAAAAAATTAAATGAAATTAAATTTGGAAAAAGAATTTATGCATGCGATAAGATATGAGTATATTACTGACTTTAACTATAATGAATAAAAGTTGGATATATGTAAATTTTTCGAATATACATATATCCGTTTTTTTATTGTAGATAAATTATTACCAAGTAAATATTCAATTATTTCAATTGTCAAGAAAAGAAAAATTAAGAAAAAATGAGAAAAACAGAGAAAAATGAAGAAAAGTGCATAATAGATTTATTACAAAAAAATATAAAAAGTCTTAAAATTGTCAAAAATGCGAGAAAATAGAATATATAATTTGAAATTGCATAGAATATATGGTATAATTAATTTTGTCACGTTTAAAAAAGGAGTGTGAAAATTTATTTTAAACAGGAAAATTAAATACTACACAAAAGAGATGATAAGGCTTATAAATATAGTAGCGATTGCACTGTTTATAATGATGATTATTATATTATTCAAATTCAATTTAGTATGTGAAGTAAAAATTGGTGAAGAAATTGTAGGATATATTTCAGATAAAAATGAATTTGAAGCAAAAGTAAATGAGATAATAAATAAAGAAGAAGAAGCAAAATTATATACAACAATAGAAAATATGCCAGAATATAAATTAACATTAGTTAATAAAGATATTCAAACAAATGAAGATGTAATATTAGCTAAACTAGAAGAAAATTCTGAAACAACTTATAAATTATATGCCGTGACATTAGATGGCGAAGAAAAGGCCACTTTAGCAAGCTTAGAAGAAGCAGAAAAAATAGTTGATGAAATGACTGAAAAATATGAAGATGATATTGAATTAGATATAGGTATTACAGATGTAATAACAACTGATAAAAAAGACGAAAGCACAGTAAAAGTTGCTAAAGCAGATGTAAATGAAGAAATAGAAAATAAAGTAGAAGAATTGGAAAAAGAATTAGAAGAACAAAAAGAGATTGAATCTCATACTGTTCAAGGAGTTTATTTAGAAGTTACACCAGTTTCTGGTATAATAACATCCAGATTTGGTAACAGAGAAAGTATAAGAACAAGTGGACATACAGGGCTTGATATAGCAGCACCAGCAGGAACTCCAATAAAAGCCGCAGCAGATGGTAAAGTAATATTCTCAGGATATAGTGGAGGATATGGATACGTAGTAAAAGTAGATAATGGAAATGGAGTTCAAACATATTATGGACATTGTAGTAAATTGTATGTTTCAGCAGGTGAAAAAGTAGAAGCAGGAGATGTAATTGCAGCAGTTGGTTCAACAGGTAATTCAACAGGTAACCATTTGCATTTTGAAGTAAGAGTAAACGGAGCCCAAGTTAACCCACAAAATTATTTATATAACTAAAAGAAAAGATGTGACTATTAAAGGTTACATCTTTTCTTTTGTATAAAAAAATTACTTGATTTTTTACGTAACCTAATATAAAATATTAAATAATAAAAACATAAAAACTAATGAAGAGAAAAATAAGAAAGGAAGTTAATGATTTTGGATAAAAATGGAAAAATATATAATTTGAAAAACAATTTGAATAAAAGTAAAAATAAAAAGATATTAGGTATAAATGCAAGATTAGGTAGAATTTTAATAGCTTTTTTAGCTGTATTTATCATATTAATAGGTAGATTAGGGTGGCTTCAAATAGTTCAAGGTGCAGAACTAAAAGAGAATATGCAAAGGCAACTTACTGCAAATAAAACTATTAGCCCTAAAAGAGGGACAATATATGATTCAACAGGCAAAGCTTTAGCAATTAGTGCACAAGTAGACACTGTAAGTATTGATCCAACTAAAATAGTAGTAGATGACGAAGACGATGAAGTTGCAGAAGTAATGACAAAGCAATTAAAAGAGAAAGTAGCAAAAGCATTTTCAGAGATATTCGATTTAGATTATGAAGAAACTTTAGAAAAAGTATCTAAAGATACTACAAATGTTACTATTGCAAAAAAAGTTGAAAATGATAAAATAGAAGAATTAAAAAACTGGATGGAAGAAAATGAAATTTATAGTGGAATAAACATAGATGAAGATACGAAAAGATATTATCCTTATGACAATTTAGCTTCAAATCTGATAGGATTTTGTGGAACAGATAATCAAGGTCTATGGGGACTAGAACTAAAATGGAATGATATTTTAACAGGAACTCCAGGAAAGATTACATCGGCGCAAGATGCAGTTCAAGATCTTATACCTTATGATAATGAAACATACATAGCACCACAAAATGGTAATGACATAACTCTTACAATTGATGCTAATATACAGCAAATAGCAGAAAAGTATTTAGAACAAGCATGTAAAGAAAATGATTGCAAAGAGGGCGGAAATGTAATTATAATGAATCCAAATAACGGAGATATTCTTGCTATGGCAACATATCCAGATTATAATTTAAATGATCCATATACTCTAGAAAGTATATCTAAAAAGGAATGGGAAAAATTATCAGGGGAAGAACAAAGTGCAAAATTATATGAAGTATGGAATAATAGAGCAATTACATCTACATATGAGCCAGGTTCAGTATTTAAAATAGTAACAGCAGCAGCAGGATTAGAAGAAAATCTTGTAAAACCAGATAAAGCAAATGTATTTACTTGCGAAGGATATGAAAAAGTTTCAGGGGTAAGAATAAATTGCTCAGACACTTCAGGGCATGGAAGTCTGAGCCTAAGAGATGCTTTAAAATATTCTTGTAACCCATCTTTTATACAATTAGGACAAAAGATAGGTGCAGCAACATTATATAGATATTATGATGCTTTTGGCTTTTTTAGTACTACTGGGTTTGCAAATATCGGAGATTCAGGAAGTTCAGGAGAAAGAGCAGGATATTTCTGGAATTTAAATGATGTTGGAAGTATAGAACTTGCAACAATGTCATTTGGTCAAAGATTTAGAATAACACCACTTCAAATGATAACAGCAGTTTCAGCAGTAGCAAATGATGGAGTTTTAATGCAGCCTAGAATCGCAAAAGAAATAAAAAATACAGATACAGGAGCAGTTACAACAATACAACCAACAAAAGTAAGACAAGTTATTTCTAAAGAAACATCAGAAAAATTGCTAGACATGTTAGAAACAGTTGTGGATAGTGGAACAGGAAAATTAGCAAAGGTAAAGGGTTATAGTATTGCAGGAAAAACAGGTACATCTGAGCCTGATTATACAAATAAAGAAGCAGGATTTGTTGCTTCCTTTGCAGCAATATCGCCAGTAGAAAGCCCAGAAGTAGTAATTCTTTTAACTCTATATGGAGTACCAAATAATTATCATGGAAGTACAGTGGCAGCTCCAGTAGTTTCGCAAATATTAACTGAAGTATTGCCATATTTAGGAATACCATCAGATACTACTGATAGTAATAGTTCAGCTGAAACAATTACATTATCAAATGTAAAAAATAAAACTGTTGCAGAAGCAAAAAAAATAATAGAAAATCAAGGATTTGAATGTGAAATTTCTGGAAATGAAGATGATATAGTAAGTGCTCAAATGCCAGTAGCAGGTTCAAGCTTAATTGAAGGATCAATAGTAAAAATATATACAGAAGAAAACGATACTAGAGTTTCTCAAAAAGTACCTAATTTAAAAGGAATGAGTTTATCAGAAGCAAAAGCAGCTTTGAAAAACAAAAATTTAAATATTAAGTATACTGGAAGCGGACGAGTAGCAAGTCAAGAAATAATGGCTGGAACATCTGTAGAAGAAGGAACTATTGTTAATGTGGTATTACAGGAAGATTAGATTAATAAGGAGATTATTTTAATGCAAAATAGCTTAGAAGAAACAAAATATATTTTAAAGAAGTATAATATTAAGGCAAATAAAAAGTTAGGACAAAATTTCTTAATTAATGATGAAATTATAGACGAAATAATATCTACATCTCAAATAAATAAAGAAGATTTAGTAATTGAAATAGGACCAGGATTAGGGACACTTACTTCAAAACTTTTAGAAAATGCAGGAAAAGTAATTGCAATTGAGTTAGATACAAATATGATAAAAATTTTGAAAGATAGATTTAATTTATATGATAATTTTATTCTGTTAAATGAAGATGTTTTAAAAGTAAATTTAAAAGAATTAATAACTAAGCATAGTAATAAAAGAGTAAAAGTAGTAGCAAATCTTCCATACTATATAACTACACCAATTATAATGAAATTGTTAGAAGATAAGTTAGAAATAGAAAGTATTACAGTTATGGTACAAAAAGAAGTAGCAGATAGAATAACTGCGCTTCCGGGTAATAAACTTTCCGGAGCAATAACATATAGTGTAAATTATTATGCAGAGGCAAAAAATATTGTGTTTGTAGATAAAAACTGCTTTATGCCATCACCAGAAGTAGATTCAGAAGTTATACAATTAAAAATAAGAAATAAACCACAAGTAGAGGTGGAAAATGAGGAATTATTTTTTAGAGTCATTAAAGCAAGTTTTATGCAAAGAAGAAAAACATTAGTAAATGGGCTAATTAATTCAGGAATAATAACAGATAAAAGTGTCATAAAAGATATTTTTGAAGAAATAGGCTTAAATTTAGAAATAAGAGGGGAAAAACTTACACTAGAGCAGTTCGCAGAATTATCAAATTTAATAGGAAAAACTATTTAAAAATAAAAGAATATATGATATAATAATTATATGAGGAGGGAAGAAATTGAATCAAATTTTAGTTACTGAAAAATTGTATGTTACACCAGAACTAAAAAGAAAAAAAAGATTGTACAAAATAGAATTTTGTATATCTATTTTTCTTGTGTTTCTTTTATCTTCATATTATATATATGCCGAATACGACAGAAATAAAAGCGAGGAAGTATCACAAGTGTTATTGTCAGAGATAAAGTCTGATGATACAGTTAAAAAAAGTTTAGAAAATGATCCAATAATTATAGTACTTAGTGAAAGTGAAGCAGAACAAATAGATGAACAGGTTACAGAACAAACAAATGAAATCGTAAGTAATATTCAAATAGGAGATAAAACTTATTCTACAGAGGCTATTATTACAATACCTAAAATTGATATAAGTTATCCAGTTCTTTCAGAAACATCAGATGAATTATTAGAAATTTCAGTTAACAGATATTGGCCAGAAAAGGATAAAATGAATCCAAATGATGTTGGAAACTATTGTATTGTTGGACATAATTATAGAAATGGAAAAATGTTTGGTAGATTACATGAATTAGAAAATGGAGATATTGTAGAATTAGAAGATTTAACAGGTAGGACAATTAAATATGCGGTATATGATAGATTTGTAGTAGAACCAACAGATACTAAATGTACTAGTCAACGAACTAATGGCAGAAAAGAACTAACTCTAATTACTTGTACTAACTATGGAACGCAAAGATTAGTTGTAAAATGTAGAGAAGTATAGATAAAGAATATCAAAAAACCTCTTAGAAGTATTTCTTAAGAGGTTTTTGTCTAATTAATTTCATTTTTTATTGTTTGAATTAAGTTTGTCATATCTATTTCATTATTTGCAAATTGTTTAAATAAAGTTATATCATTATCAGAAATAGATAATCCTTCTATTGCTAAATCATTTTTTATATTGTTTATATCAAAATTAAATATATCTTCATTAAACATTTTTGTATCCTCCAACTTAAAAATATATATAAAATTAAGTAAAATTTTTAAGCCCCCTACATATCTATTATACCACAAAAACGCTAAAAAGTCCAGTGATTTCGCTAATTTCAAAATTATATGAAAGACTAATTTTTAACAATACCGGATTTTTTGATAAAATAACATATATATAACTTGATAATAGAATTGAATAATGGTAATATATAAAAATAGAAAGAAAGGTGCATAAAACATGTTTAAAAGATTAAAAAAGGGCGATACAATAGGAGTAATTGCTCCATCATCTCCAATTGATGAAGATGATTTAGAAGCAATAAATAATTCTGTACTATTGATGGAAAGTACAGGACTTAAAGTAAAATTTGCTAAAAATGCTTTTAGTAAAACATTAGGATATAGTGCTACACCTGGAGAAAAAGCAGAGGATATTAGACAGATGTTTTTAGATGATGAAGTAAAAATGATATTTGCAGTAAGTGGTGGATTTAATTCAAATTCTTTGTTTGAATATTTAGACTATGATGTAATAAAAAATAATCCAAAACCATTATGTGGATTTAGTGATACAACATCATTAACAAATGTGATTTATGAAAAAACAGGGGTAATAACATTTAATGGACCAACTTTTAAGGCTCTAACATCTTGGGCAACACCATATGCTTATGAAGAAGTGGTAAAAAGATTTATAGATGGAAATATGCAATTGGGGCAAGATAATGATGAGTATATAACCATAAGAGAAGGGAAAGCAGAAGGAAAATTAGTTGGTGGAAACTTAAGCTTATTAAGTGAAATGGCAGCTGGAAATTACAGCATTGATTTTAAAGATAAGATACTATTCATAGAAGAATTCTGTTTAGAGACTCCACCAGAAGGAGTAAGTAACTATTTGTACCATATGAAGCAAAATGGTGTATTTGATAAGATAAAAGGAATGTGGATAGGAAATTATGATGGAAGTGTAGCATTAGAAAAAATATTACTAGATGTAATTGGAGATAAATACAGTTTTCCAATAATTAAGTCAAATAATTTCGGCCATACAGAAAAGAAAACAGTAATTCCAGTAGGGGGAAAAGCAAGAATTGATACAACTAAAAAAGTAAAAATAGAAATAACAGAGAATTTTATATTTTAAGCCAAAGGGGACGTACACATTTGGCTTAAAATATAATTGGAAGATGTAGTAAAAAACAAATTATAATATAAATGAGTATTGGTTAAGAATAAATCGACATTGGTCGCCATTTGTTCGTGCCGATTTGAGTTTCCGACTAAAAAGAGGAAATCTCAAAGGCTAATTATGATTATAGCCTTTTTATCTAATAGAAATTTTAAAGAAATTACCTATTAGATAAAATAATAATTAATAGTAAGCCAAATGTGTGCGTCCCCTTTGGCTAAATTGCGCAGGAAGGAAAAATAAAATGTACAATAATTGGGAAGAACTAGAAGAATCAATAGAAAATTGTAATAAGTGTAAGCTATGTAAAACGAGACTGAACATTGTATTTGGAACAGGAAATAAAAATGCTGATATTATGCTAATTGGTGAAGGACCAGGAGGAGATGAAGATAAACAAGGAATACCTTTTGTTGGAAAAGCAGGACAATTAATGAATAAGGCTTTCGAAGGATTAGGAATAGAAAGAGAAAGTGTATATATAGCTAATATTGTAAAATGTAGACCACCAGCTAACAGAGTTCCGGAGGATGACGAAGCAGTAGCTTGTTTAAATTATTTAAGAAATCAAGTTATTTTAGTAAAACCAAAAATAATTGTTTTGCTGGGCAGTACAGCATTAAAAAATATATGTGGTAAAGATTATGCTATTACATCTGCAAGAGGAAAGTGGATTGAAAAGAGAGGAATACTATATATGCCGACTTGGCATCCAGCAGCGCTTCTAAGAGATGAAAATAAAAAGATAGAATTTTGGAAAGATTTGAAAGAAGTAATGAGGAAGTATAAAGAAATAGTGCAATAGTATTAATAGCAAGCATATAAAAAAGAAAAGAGAGATATTAAATGTCAAATAAATATTATGAAAAAATAGATTATGAATTATTAGATAGAAAAATAGCCTATAAGGGAAAAAGAATAGTAGTAGAAGAGTTACATTATAAAAATCCTCGAACAAATGAAATATTATATCGAGAGCATGTTTTAGCAGGACATGCAGCTATAATTATTCCAGAAACAAATGATGGTAATTTTATAATGATTAAAGAGCCTCGTACTCCAGTTGGACTAACAGTTCTAGCTTTTCCAGCAGGAATGATAGAAAAAGGAGAGACAGAGGAAGATGGAGCAATAAGAGAGTTAGAAGAAGAAACTGGATATAGAGCAAAAAGTATAAAGAAATTAAGAGAAGTATATCCTGCAATAGGATATTCTAACGAAAAAACAATAATATTTTTAGCAAAAGATTTGATAAAAACAAAGGGGCATTTAGACGAAACAGAAGATATAGAAGTATTAGAGTTACCAAAAGGTGAAGTAAAGCAGATGTTAGATAAGGGGGAAATAAAAACATCTAGTGAAGCAATTGGTTTACTTCATTATTTTATGTATGAAGATAGATAAGAACAAATGGTCAGCATCTTGACAATAGTATATTTTAAATATTATGATAATTGTACAAAAAATTATTTGAAAGGAACTAAAAGATGAACGAAAAAATACAAAGCTATACAGAATATTGCTTAAATTGTCCATTAAAACCATGTAGTAATAAAGGATGTCCACTAAATAATGATATACCAGCATTTATCAAGTTAGTAAAAGAAGGCAATGTAGAAGATGCATATAAAATGCTTTCTAAGACTACTGTTTTAGGAAGTATTTGTGGAAGAATATGTCCTCATATGAAACAATGTGAAGGTAGTTGTATAAGGGGAATAAAAGGAGATCCAGTACAAATAGGAGAAATAGAAGCATTTGTTTTTGATGAGGCATTAAAAAATAAGTGGTATAAAAATATACAAAAAACATCAGAAATGCAAGGAAAGAAAATAGCGGTGGTAGGAAGCGGACCTGCCGGATTAACTTGCGCTATTTTTTTAGCCAGAAGTGGAGCAGAAGTTAACATATATGAAAAATATGATAAACTTGGTGGTATTTTAAGACATGGAATACCTAACTTCAGATTAGAAAAAGATATATTAGATAAAACAATAGAAGCAATACTAGATATTGGTATAAAAGTAGAATATAATAAAGAATTAGGAAAAAATTTAAAACTAGAAGATTTGGAAAAAGAATATGACGCAATATTCTTAGGATTTGGTGCTAACATACCTTCTAAAATGAATATAGAAGGAGAAGAACTAGAAGGCGTTTATGGAGGAAATAGTTTGTTAGAAACAGGCAAACATCCATCATATAAAGGAAAAAAAGTTGCAGTAATTGGTGGTGGAAATGTTGCAATGGATTGCTCTAGAACTATAAAGAGATTAGGCGCAGATAAAGTATATGTAATATATAGAAGAGCAGAAAAGCAAATGCCAGCAGAAAGCAAAGAAATTGAAGAAGCAAAAAATGAAGGGATAGAATTTTTATTCAAAAATAATATTGTGAAAATACTGGGAGACTCAAAAGTAGAAAAAATAGAATGTATAAAAACAGAGCTTGTAAAAAAAGAAGGAGAAACAAGAGAAGTTCCAGTTAATATAGAAGGAAGCAACTATGAAATGGATATTGACTATGTAGTAATGGCAGTGGGATCTAGCACAGAAAAAGAATTAGTAGATAAACTAGGGTTAAGATTAAATAAATGGGGAAATATAGATGTAAACGAAAACAAACAAACATCTAATGAAAAAATATATGCAGGAGGAGATGCGGCAGGTGATAAGGGAACTGTTGCATGGGCAGCAAGAGCAGGAAGAGATGCAGCAGAAGCAATATTAAGCCAATGGGGACGTACACAATTGGCTTAAAAAATAATAATTAAAATTGATGTATGATAATTTATTATGCATCTTCGGGGGTAAATTTCATATAGAAAGGTTGTGATTTTATGGCTCGTAGATCGCGTGAAAGTTTGAGTACATCTTTTTTTCATGTTATTGTTCAGGGAATAAATAAAGAATATATATTCGAGCAGAATAAATATAAAGAAAAATATTTGAAAATATTAAAAAGTAGAAAGGAAAAATACAATTTAGATATTGTTTCATATTGCATAATGTCAAATCATGCACATATTTTAATTCATACTGATAGTATAAATAATTTATCTATGTTTATGAAAAGGATTAATGAAGATTATGCAAGATATTATAATTATGTAGAAAAAAGAGTAGGATATGTCTTCAAAGGTAGATTTTTAAGTGAGCCTATTACAGATTATAAGTATTTATTAAATTGCATCGCATATATACATAAAAATCCAGTAAAGGCAAACATGGTAGAAAAATGTGAATATTATCCATATTCTAGTTATAATGATTATTTAAGAAATGTGAGTTTCTTAAATGAGAATTTATGCGAATTAATTTTTGGAAGCAAGAAGATCGATAAAGAAAAGTTTAAACAAATGCACTTTTCAAATAAATATTACTTTATGGAAAATATTGATATGACTGATGAAAATATGATGGAAATAATTATAGATTATGAAAATGAATATAGCAAGGACTGGAATGAAATTATTGCTAATAAGGATGATATAGAGAATATAGTATTGGAAATAAAGAAAAGAATTTCAATATCTAATAGAAATCTTGCCAAATATTTAAATGTAAATAGAAGTACTATAAACAAAATAATAAAAAAATCTTAAAATAAATAAGTTATTAAAAGTGAGCCAAAGGTGTACGTCCCCAATGGCTCATTTTACTATTTTTTAAATTCAACAGATGCAGATAAAATTGCTTTTAGTTTTCTAAAGAAAGTTAAAATTTTAGAATTATTTACAACAGCGACAGATGTATTGTTCATTATACTTTCATATTTTACATCTAAATCCATCATCTTATTAATATAAAATTCATTAAAGTCTGAATAATTTTCAGAAATTCCTATAAAATTTTTATAGTTGTAAAGTTTTAATCTAAAATCATCGATATCTGCAGTAGTAGATATTTTATTAAATTGCGTATTAAAATATGAAGAATATATAAGATTTTGAGTTTCGAAGAATAATTTTTTGATTTTTAACTTATAATCTTCTATTTTTTTAGCAATTTTTTGTGCTTTCATTCCGTGGCATTTATCACCCATAAGTTTATTATTTAGGCTAATTGCTTTTTCTTCGGTTTCCATTATTTTATCTAAATTATTTTGTATTTTTAAAAAATTATTTAAACCGCATAAATTTGAAAATTTTTCTTTAAAAATACTAGAACCATAAAAAGTACTATCATATAATGAATCTTCTCCAGTAATATAAGCCATTTGTTTAACAAGATTGCATAATATAGGATAGTATGAAGGACTAGTTGTAGGAAGTGAAATTCCATAGTATTTTACAATTTCTTCTTCACAGCCATTTGCTTTTGAAGCCATAAGTTGTACTGCACCTTCATTTAATCCCATTCCACATACTCTAATATCTTCAAAATCACATAATCCTAATCTTAGTAAATGACCTTTTTTATCTTTTATTTCCTGCAAATAATGTATAAATTCATGAATAGCAAATTTTTCTAATTCATCTAAGCTGAGACCTTGTTTAAAATATATGGATGAATTTTTATAAAAATATGTTGCTTCAGCAAAACCATCTGGTATATCTGCAATATACATAGGAATTCTTGATAATGCTATAAATAAATTTTGAAAGATAAAATTTTGATCAGGAAATGTTTTGCAAAGTTTTTCAGCAATATTTCTAGATATAGTATTTATGCTAAGCGTATCTAAAGGTCCAATAACCTTAATTCCATCTTTTTTTAAATCTGATTCAATACTCATACGTATTTCTCCTTAGTAATTCATATATCAACATTATACTACAAAAAGTTAGAAAGTAGTATTACAGAAGTATTACGTTTGTGTTACAAAATTATTACAAACCTAAAAATGAGCCATTGGGGACGTACTTATTTGGCTCATTTCTTGCTTTATATAAATAATTAAATATAAATTTTAAAATGAGCCAAATAAGTACGTCCCCAATGGCTCATTTTTAGGTTATTTTACAACTATGTTATAGATTTTACCTTTTACATATATTTCTTTTACAATTGTTTTTCCTTCAAGATGTGCCTGCACATTTTCAACTTGATGTGCAATTTCTTTTATTTGTTCTTGAGTAGCATCCACAGGAATCTTTATTGTAGCTCTAACTTTTCCATTTACTTGTACAGGAAGATTTATTTCATCATCTACTAATTTGCTTTCATCATATGTAGGCCATGATTCATAAGTGATTGTGTCTGAATGACCTAACCTATTCCACAATTCTTCTGCAATATGAGGAGCAACTGGGCTTAATAATTTTACAAATCCTTCTGCATATTCTTTTGGAATGATATTCTCTTTAGTAGCAGAATTTATAAATATCATCATTTGAGAAATTGCAGTATTAAAATACATATTCTCATAATCATTTGTAACTTTTTTTACAGTAAAGTTATATACTTTTTCAAGATTTATGTTTGGTTTATCTTGAACTTTATCAGATTCAACAAATAATCTCCATATTCTATCCAAGAATTTTTTTGAACCATCTATTCCGTTTGGGTCCCATGGTTTTGCAGCATCAATTGGTCCCATAAACATTTCATAAACTCTTAATGCGTCTGCACCATATTCCTTAACCATATCATCAGGATTTATAACATTTCCTTTAGATTTACTCATTTTTTCGCCATTTGAACCTAATATCATTCCTTGATGACGAAGTTTTGCAAATGGTTCTTTAGTATAAACCACACCTTTGTTATATAGATAGTTATTCCAAAATCTTGAATATAACAAATGTCCTACTGCATGTTCAGGTCCTCCAACATAAAGGTCAACAGGCATCCAATGCTTTAGAAGTTCTGGGTCTGCTATTTCATTTTCATTGTTAGGATCAATATATCTTAAGAAATACCAACTAGAACCGGCACTACCAGGCATTGTACTTGTTTCACGTCTTGCCTTCTTTCCATCAAATGTAGTGTTTACCCAATCAGTTGCTTTATCTAATGGAGAAGCACCTGATTTAGATGGGGCGTAATCTTCAAGTTCTGGTAGAACTAAGGGAAGTTCACTATCTGCAATAACATGGATTTCGTCCCCTTCAGTAAATACAACAGGAATTGGTTCTCCCCAATAACGTTGTCTTGCGAATATCCATTCACGTAGTTTATAATTTACCTTTTTAGTACCTATACCTTTTTCTTCTAACCAAGCAAGCATTTTATCGATTGCTTCTTGTTTTCCTAAACCATTTAAGAAGTTAGAATTAATATGAATTCCATCTCCAGTAAATGCTTCTTTTGAGACATCTCCACCTTCTAGAACAGGAATTATTTCAATTTCAAATTTCTTGGCAAATTCATAATCTCTTTCATCGTGTGCAGGAACAGCCATAATAGCACCTGTGCCATAAGTAGAAAGTACATAATCTGAAATCCAAATTGGAATTTCTTTTCCACTTACAGGATTAATAGCATAAGCTCCTGTAAAGCATCCTGTTTTTTCTTTATTTAACTCAGTTCTTTCTAAGTCTGATTTAGAAGCAGCTAAAGCTTTGTATTCTGTTATCAAATCTTTTTGTTCAGGAGTAGTAATTTCATCTACTAATTCATGCTCAGGTGAAAGTACACAATAAGTTGCACCAAATAAAGTATCTGCTCTTGTTGTAAATACTGTAAATGTTTTATCAGTGCCAGCAACTTTAAACTTAACTTCAGCACCAACAGATTTTCCTATCCAGTTACGTTGAATCTCCTTTGTAGATTCTGGCCAATCAAGATCATCTAAGCCATCAAGTAAAGTTTCAGCATATTTAGGTATATCCATAACCCATTGCTTCATATTTTTACGAACAACAGGGAATCCACCTCTTTCGCTTTTTCCATTTATAACTTCATCATTTGAAAGAACGCAACCCAATCCTTCGCACCAATTTACAGGCATTTCGACTAATTTAGCTAGTCCATCTTCATATAATTTTTTAAATATCCATTGTGTCCATTTATAATAACTTGGGTCACAGGTAGAAACCTCTTTGCTCCAGTCAAAAGAGAAACCAAGCATTTTTAATTGTCTTTTAAATGTTTCAATATTCTTTTTTGTAAATCCTGCTGGATGATTTCCTGTTTTTATTGCATATTGTTCAGCAGGAAGTCCAAAGGCATCCCAACCCATAGGATGAAGAACATTGTATCCTTGCATTCTTCTCATTCTAGACATTATATCTGTTGCAGTGTATCCTTCTGGATGACCAACGTGAAGACCTTGTCCAGATGGGTAAGGAAACATATCTAATGCATAATATTTAGGTTTAGAAAAGTCCCATACATCAGTTTTAAATGTTTCATTTTTTTCCCAATATTCTTGCCACTTTTGTTCTATCTCATTAAAGTTATATGACATAACATCAATCCTCTCTATATAAGTAAAATTTATAATACTATAACACAAAATGGCGAAAAATTCCATAGTTTTTATATTTTTTGAAACAGAAATAATAAAAAACTATTAACAATAAAAATGTTAATAGTTTTAATGAATAGTATTTTTAGTAATATTTCTAATATATTTTCCAATCTCATCGTCAGTTAAACCTAACTCTGAAATTAACTTATATAATATATCTCTCCTGGGTAAATCTTCTTCCTTATCTATACGAACATATTGTCTTAGGCTAATGCCAAGAATATTCGCCATTTGTTCCTGAGTATATTTTTTAGATTTCCTCTTTTCTTTTATCATATACATCATTCCTCAATTAAAGTACTCATACAATTATTGCACAAAAAAAAGAAAAAACATATTGACATTAAACGACATGTTTAATATAATTAATTTAAATTAAATATATACATATAAATTAATCAAAGGAGGAAAATAATATGAATGAAAGAGTATTAAAGATATTGAAATTAGATAAGGGCATTACACTAATTGCATTAGTGATAACAATTGTAATATTAATCATATTAGCAACAGTAGCAATAAATGCAATATTTGGAGAAAGTGGATTAATAACAAGTGCGGAAAAAGGAAAGCTAGAACAAGAAAAAGCAGAAGCAAGGGAAAGACTAAGTTTAGTCTTAGCAGATGCATATACAGAAAAGATAACAAATAAAGAAGAATATGACCAAAATCAATTTCTAAATGACTTCATAGTAGCAAGGGAGCCAGAGGCATATATAGAAGGACCAGAAAGTAATGAAATAAGTTTAAATGGACATACATTTGAGTTAAATAGAGAAGTACCAGAATTAGGTGACTATATAGGGGAGGCAGGAAATTTACCAGCAAGAATAAGTAAAATAGAATATGAAGTAGATGTGGAAGCAAAAACAATAAGTGTAACAGTAAGTGCAGTAAGAATAGAAAAAGTAGAAACTCCACAATATAAATATTATATAAAAGAAGAAAATGGAGAATATGAATTAAAAGATACAAAAACAGAAAACACATATACATTTGACGGATTAGAAGAAAAATCATATATAATAAAAGTAGAATTAGTAGGAGAGGTAAATGAAAACTATCCAGAAGGATTAACAACAAATAAAGAGACAGGGGTAATAGCTTTAGGCGAAAAGTTCTCAGAGATATATCAAACAACAACTAAATATACAGATAGTGAAGGAAATGTTGCATGGATTCCAGGAGGCTTTGCAGTAGGAGTATCAGATGGCATAAATACAGTAAATGATGGACTTGTAATAAAGGATAGCAAAGGAAACCAATTTGTGTGGATACCAGTAGCAGATTATAGGGCAATGTATGAAGAAGTATCAGAACCAATTACATTATCAGAAGTAACAACTACAACAAATGTGTATAGTAAATTAAGAGGAGTAACAGCAGGAAAACCAGGAAGTACAGAATATAGAGAGCCAGATTTACTAACTACTTGTGATACACAATCACAATATTATAGTATATTAGGATGTAGTAGTGCAAAAGATATGGCAGATAAAATGGTAGCAGAGTATACAGCAACATATGAAAGTATAAAACTTTATGGTGGATTTTATATAGGAAGATTTGAGTTAACAGGAAGTGTAGATAATTCGTCAGTGCAAAAAGGAGCAGTATTGTCAGCAGAAAAAGCAGGAAATTGGTATTATCTAAAAAAAGCATGTACAAATGTAGTAAGTACAAAATATGCACAAAGTACAATGATATATGGAAACCAATACGATGAAGCAATAGCTTGGTTAAAAACAAAAGGATATAATACAGATACTGATTCAAGAAGTTGGGGAAATTATAGCGATAGTACAGGAGCAGCAAATATATCAGGAAAAGGTTCACTACAAATAACAGGATATAGTAAAGCATGGAGTGCGCAAAATATATACGATTTAGCAGGAAATTATTATGAATGGATACAAGAGGCGAGCTTCATCAACGGTCGAGTTCGTCGTGGTGGCGTTTTCATGTATTCCGGTTCTAGCCTTCCGGCTTCTTCCCGCGGCGTCAGTTATCCGGACTACCCCAACAACGATTGCTCTAGTCGATCAGCTTTATATGTAACACTGAACACTGATTAGAGAAGTAGAGAAAATAAACAAGATAGAGATAAGGCGAGTTTGTCAAGTTAACTGTGTAAATTCAAATAGAATTTTTTTGAAAGGTAATATTTAATCTGATTTTAAATGTTACCTTTTTTTAATTTTCAATGTACTTTAAAAATCTGCTTTCAAATATTCCAATAAGTTCATTTCTTATATTTTTCCAATTAGCAATCCCTTTAGACCAATTCTTTTGTAAATCCTTTATTCTTAAGTATAATACTTTCATAAGTGCATTTTCGTTAATGAACGAACCTTTTCCTTTAGTAACCTTTCTAAGTCCAGCATTTAAACTCTCAATCGCATTTGTTGTATAAATAACTTTTCTTATTCCTATTGGATATTCGAACATTTGGTAAATCCATTCTATATTATCTTTTACTTTATTTAATATTTTTTTATTATCTTTGTATTTGTCTTTAAAATTTTCATATTCAAGCTTAGCCTTCTCTAGATTTTCAGCTGTATATATCTTTTTAAAATCTGCAATAATTTCTTTACACTCTTTTTTATTACTGATTGCATAAATATTTCTCGTAATATGCACTATACATCTTTGCATAATTGATTGTGGAAAAACTTTTTCAACTGCTTCTGGTAAACCTGCAAGTCCATCCATAGAAACAAAGAAAATATCTTCAACTCCTCTGCTTTTTAATTCTTCAAATATTTCATTCCATTTACTAGCAGATTCTGTTGTATCTATCCATATACCTAATACATCCTTAATTCCATTAGTATCTACCCCTAAAGCTACATAGATTGCTTTTTTTATACTTATTAAATCTTCTTTTACAGAACAATACAAACAGTCTACATACACAAAAGGATAACACTTTTGAAGTTGTCTATTTTGCCAAATTTTTACTTCTTCACTAACTGCTGATGTCATATTACTAATAGTTTCAGAACTTAGTTTTATGGAATATATTTCTTCAATAGTTTCACTTATATCTTTTAATGAATTTCCTTTAGCATAAAGTGAAATAACTAAATTGTCAAACCCTTCTAAAACCTTTTGTCTCTTTTTTACTATTTGTGGCTCAAACTCTCCATTTCTATCTCTTGGTGGAACAATTGTTATTTCTCCATTATCTGTTTTTACCTTTTTTCCTTTTGAAGTAGAACCATTTCTTCTATTGTCATTTTCTTTGGCAACATGAGAACCTTTATTGTATTCCATGAATTCATTAAATTCTTCATCTAGTAATCTCTGAACAACTTTACCATACATTTGATTTAATGTGGAAGATATATCATTAGCTGATTTTATTCCTTTTTTCATAAGCAAGTCTAATATTTGATTATCTATCTTTTCTTCTTCACTTAATTCTTTTTTCATCTTAAATATTCCTCCAATTCAGTTCCGTATTTGATATATATTATATTTAACAACTCTAACCATTCGGCACGATAGCAGCTTCTTCGAGATTCATATTTATTTATGAATTCTAAAAAATATGTATTAACTTCTGATATATTACTTGCTAATTTTTCTAAGTTATTTAGCTTATTTAATTCTCTTTTTATATCTCTTATTGGATAATATGGATAAAGAAACTTTCTGATTTCATAAGGATATGCATAGAATTTTTTTATTTCTTTTTCATTTCTATCTAGTAACATTAATACCACTTTATTATTGTTAAACTGCTCTCTAAACATTTCTATTTCAATGTTATGATCTTCTAGTGTTTTTGCAAAAAACAAATCTTTTAAGTTTGTAATGAATTTTCTTGTTGATTTTTCAGTAAAAAATCTTGTTATATCTACAATAATTTCTTCTGGAGAATGTATTATATGAACATTAGTATATACTATTTTTAAGCATCTTTCAAGATTTCTGTTTTGAGGAATAACTGCAAAGAGTAGGGATTCAGCTCCTCTAGCTTTTATACTTTCGAAATATTCTAGCCAAAATCTATTATTATATTTATCTTCAAACAATGAAGCTAAAACTTGTCTATTGCCCGAGATATCTGTTCCTAGTATGATGTACAACATTTTCTTTTCTTTGCAAGCCTCATTATTTCTTATATATATTTCTTTTGTAATGATACTCCAAGATACATAGCATCTATTTAGTTTTCTCTTTTGCAAATCGTTTAAATTAATTTTTTCCATTTTCTGAACCTCCTTTTATTTTTTACATGCAAAAAAATCTAACCATATATTTTCAAAAATCTCTTTTTGAAAATACACAGTTAGATTTTAACACTCGATAAGGCAATAGTAGAGTATGCAATTAATATGAGCTTGTCAATATTAGTGTGTGAATTTTTTAATATATATATAGGGAAGTGATATGATAAAAGCTAAATTATTAAGCAAGAAAATCATGTCACTTTTTATATAACCTATAATATTCAATTGTCTATGGTCAAATATATATTGAAAAATTTAAAATTATTATATATAATGTAAATAAATTAAGGAGGAAAAGTAAGTATGAATAAATATATGCAAATAGCAAATGATTGTGCTGCACATGGTGCAAATATCGGAGAAGGAGGACCATTTGGAGCAGTAATAACAGATAAGGAAGGCAAAATAATTGCAAAAGGAAACAATATGGTTTTAAAAAATAATGATCCGACCGCTCATGCAGAAGTAACGGTTATAAGAGAGGCCTGTAAAAAGCTTGGAACATATGATTTATCCGGATATATTTTATATACATCATGTGAACCATGTCCAATGTGTTTATCAGCAATTATATGGGCAAATATAAAAGAAGTATATTATGCTTGTACAAGAGACGATGCAGGAAATATTGGATTTAGAGATGATGTGATATATGAATATTTGGAAGGAAGAAATAAAAATTTAATTAATTTAAAGCAAATAGATAGAGAGGAATGTGTTTCTTTATTCGAAGAATACAAGAAAAATAAAAAAACAATATATTAATATATTGTTTTTTCTTGACATTAATTAGACAATTATATATTATAGTTGTTAGTTACAAATTAGAAAACAAAGAAACATTTCTAATATTGGGAGGTAAACATGGGAAAAGAAATTAGTGAAGAGGAACAATTAAAAATAAAGAATATGATAGATAATTTAATAGAAAAAGCAAAAAAAGCATCAGAAGAATATTTGAAATTAAATCAAGAAGATGTAAATAGAATTGTAAAAGTTATGTCAATGGCAGGATTAGAACATCATATGAAACTTGCTAAAATGGCAGTAGAAGAAACAGGTAGAGGTATATATGAAGATAAAATAACAAAGAATATGTTTGCTACTGAATACATTTATCATAGTATTAAATATGATAAAACAGTTGGAGTTATTTCAGAAAATGAAGAAGAGGGCTATACAGAAATAGCAGAGCCTATTGGAATAATAGCAGGGGTAACTCCTGTTACAAATCCAACTTCAACAACAATGTTTAAGTCAATAATTGCTGCTAAAACTAGAAATGTTATAGTTTTTGGATTCCATCCATCTGCTCAAAAATGTAGCGTAGAAGCAGCTAAAATATTAAGAGATGCGGCAGTTGCAGCAGGAGCACCAGAAAACTGTATATTATGGATCGAAGAACCATCAGTAACTGCAACAAATATGCTTATGCATCATCCAGATGTAAACTTAATTCTAGCAACAGGAGGAACTGGAATGGTTAAAGCTGCGTATTCTTGTGGAAAACCAGCATTAGGAGTAGGGCCTGGTAATGTACCATGCTATATAGATAAAACAGCTAAATTAAGAACATCTGTAAATGATTTAGTAATGTCAAAGTCATTTGATAATGGCATGATTTGTGCATCTGAACAATCTGTAATAGTAGATAGAGAAATCAAAGATGAATTCGAAAGATTAATGAGAGAAGCAGGATGTTATTTTTTATCTGATGAAGAAACACATAGATTAAGAGATACAATGTTCATAAAAGAAAAAGATGGAGCATTAAATTCTGCAATAGTTGGACAAAGTCCATATAAAATAGCAGGAGAGGCAGGAATAGAAGTTCCACAAGATACTAAAGTTTTAGTATTAAAAGAAAACGGTGTAGGAATAGAATATCCATTTTCAAAAGAAAAACTAAGTCCAGTTTTAGCATATTATGTTGTTGAAAATGCAGACGAAGGAATAGATTTAGCAGAAAAATTAATTGAATTTGGTGGACTTGGTCATTCAGCAGTAATTCACTCAGAAGATAGAGAAACAATATTAAAATTCTCTGAAAAAGTAAAAGTAGGAAGAATAATTGTAAATTCTCCTTCAACTCATGGAGCTATTGGTGATATATACAATACAAATATGCCATCACTTACACTAGGCTGTGGTACATTTGGAGGAAATTCAACAACAGCAAATGTATCAAGTGTAAACTTAATTAATGTAAAAAGAGTTGCTAATAGGAGGGTTAATATGCAATGGTTTAAAGTTCCAGAAAAAATATATTTTGAAGCAGGTTCAATAGGATATTTAGAAAAAATGCCAGAGATTACAAGAGCATTTATTGTAACAGATAAATCTATGGTAGACTTAGGATATATAGATAAGATATTATATCATTTAAGAAAAAGAAATGAATATGTACATTCTGAAATTTTTTCAGAGGTAGAATCTGATCCATCTTTTGATACAATAAATAAAGGTGTAAAAATGATGAATGAATTTAAACCAGATGTAATAATTGCAGTAGGTGGAGGAAGTCCAATAGATGCTGCAAAAGGAATGTGGCTTTTCTATGAGCATCCAGATGCAGATGTAGAAGGATTAAAACTTAAATTTATGGATATTAGAAAACGTACTTACAAATTCCCTAAATTAGGAGAAAAAGCAAAATTTGTAGCAATACCTACAACATCTGGAACAGGTTCAGAAGTTACATCATTTGCAGTAATAACGGATAAAAGATTAAACAAAAAATATCCTTTGGCAGATTATGAGTTAACACCAGATGTTGCAATAGTAGATCCAGATTTAGTAATGAGTTTGCCAAAGAGAATCACAGCAGATACTGGTATGGATGTATTAACACATGCAATAGAGTCATATGTATCAAATATGGCGTCAGACTATACAGATGGTCTTGCTGAAAAAGCTGTAGAACTTGTATTTAAGAATTTAAGAGAAGCATATAACAATGGAAACAACAAAGAAGCAAGAGAACACATGCACAACGCAAGTACAATAGCAGGTATGGCATTTACAAATGCATTCTTAGGAATAAACCATTCACTTGCTCATAAAATTGGTGGAGAGTTCCACATATCACATGGTAGAGCAAATGCAATATTACTTCCATATGTTATAAGATACAATAGTAGCAAACCAACTAAATTTGTATCATTCCCAAAATATGAATACTTTATAGCAGATCAAAAATATGCTGACCTTTCAAGAAGAATGAACTTTCCTGCATATACAAATGAAGAAGGAGTAAACTCACTAATAGAAGAAATTAAAAAATTAAATGCAGATTTGGGAATTGAAAGATGTTTTAAAGATGCCGGAATTGATGAAAATGAATTTATGGCGAAAGTAGATATGCTTGCAGATAGAGCATTTGAAGACCAATGTACAACAGCAAACCCAAGACTTCCACTTGTAAGCGAATTAAAACAAATATTAATAGATAGTTATTATGGAAATTGATAAGTTGGAGCTATACTCCAATTTATCATGGAAAAAGGAGAGTAAAAAATGCCAGGATTTGTAATACATATTGCAGTAGGAAAAGAATATATAAAAAAACATAAAAACGAAGTGAAAAATACAGAAGAATTTTTTAAGGAATACTTGCACCAGATTTAATGAGTTTGCTAAATAAAAATATAAGCAAGGATATAACGCATTATGGTAAATGGAATTTTATAGATTTAGAAATACATTTAGATAAATTCTTAAAAGATGAAAATGTAGATTTAAGTAAAGACTATTGGAAAGGCTATTTTATACATTTATTAACCGACTATAATTTTTATTTAAAAGCTTTTAAAGAAGAAACATCAGAAGTTATAAAAAATAACGATAATTATTATTATGATTATGATTGTTTAAATAAAGTTCTAATTGAAAAGTACCATATATACAATATAACAGATGAAAATATAACTAAATATATGAAATATACAGAAGGAGAACCAAAATATTTAAGAGCCGATAAAGTGATACAATTTATAACAGATCTATCAAATATATGTATAGAAGAAAAAATAAAAATAGAAAATATATAATATAATTAAAGATGGGAAAAGAAAGATGATAATAGTATTAATTATTCTAATTTTGTTATTTATCATAACTGGATTTATAACAGGAAATTTTCTATTCAATCTTGCACTTAATCCAAAATCATCTAAAGCAATTATTTTTAATAATGGAATAGATGAAGAAAAAGATTTAATGAGGATAGAAAGTCAAAAGTGGCTAGATAAAAATGCAAAAGATGTATATATATCAAATAAAAATCTTAATTTACATAGTTATGAAGTGAGAAATGTAAAAGAATCTAAGATATGGGTAATAGCTGTGCATGGTTATACAGATTCTGCAAATTTTATGGTAAATTCAGCTAAAATGTTTTTGAATTATGGCTATAATGTATTAATGCCAGACTTACGTGCACATGGAAAAAGTGATGGAAAATATATAGGAATGGGGTGGCTTGATAGATTAGATTTAATGTGTTGGATTGACTATCTAATTGCTACTTATGGTAATATAAAAATTATTTTATATGGGATTTCTATGGGAGCAGCAACTGTAATGATGACAAGCGGAGAAAAATTGCCATCTAATGTAAGAATGGTTATTGAAGACTGTGGATATACTTCTGTTTGGGAAGAGTTTGCAGGAAAATTAAAAACTTTATTTCACATGCCAACATTTCCTGCACTATATAATGCAAATCTAATTACTAAAATAAGAGCAGGGTATTCGTTAAAAAAAGCATCTGCAATAAAACAAATAAAAAAATCAAAGTTGCCAATGCTTTTTATACACGGAGATCAAGATAAGTTTGTTCCATTTTATATGTTAGATAAATTATATGAAGCAGCAAATTGTAAAAAAGAAAAATTGGTAATAAAAAATGCAGGACATGCAGAAGCACAATGGGTAGATTCAGAAAAATATTGGCATACAGTTAGAAAATTTATAAAAAGATATATGTTTTAGCTTGAGCAAATTAAGCCAATGGGGACGCACACCTTTGGCTGAAAAGAAAGGGAGTAGGAAAATGAAGCAAGGAAAGTTATTTGTAATTGATGGAACAGATGGAAGCGGTAAACAAACACAACTTCAAAAATTAAGAGAAAGATTTGATAAAGAAAAAATTGAATATAGAACAGTTAGTTTCCCTAATTATAATAGTCCATCATCAAGTTTAGTAAAAATGTATCTAAATGGAGATTTTGGAACAGATGCACAAGCAATAAGCCCATATATAGCATCTACTTTTTATGCAGTAGATAGATATGCTACTTTTAAAACAGGCTATCAAGAATATTATAACAATGGAGGAATTATTTTAGCTGACAGGTATACTACTGCAAATATGGTACATCAAGCAGGAAAAATAAAAGATGACAAAGAAAGAGAAAAATTTTTAGATTGGTTATGGAATTTTGAATTTAACTTTTATGGACTTCCAATTCCAACACGAGTGTTTTTCTTAAATATGCCAACTGAATATGCTCAAAAACTAATGGAGAATAGAGCAAATAAAATAACACATGAAGAAAAGAAAGATATACATGAAAGAAGTAAATCACATTTGCAAGATGCATATAACGAAGCTTGTAAATTAGTAAAAAAATATAATTGGTATGAAATAAAATGTGTAAAAGACGGAACAATAAGAACAATTGAAGAGATTCATGAAGAAATTTTTGAAGATATAAGAAAATATTTATAAAATTACAAGTAGTTTATATTTATAAACTACTTGTAATTTATGTCAAAACTATGTATAATTGTAAATATTAATATGGAGAGGAATGATAAAAAATATGGCTAATGTAAGTAAAGAAGAATTATTGCATATAGCAAATCTTGCAAATTTAAACATAAAAGATGAAGAAATAGAAAGTTATTTAGCAAATCTTCAAGACATATTAAATTTTGCAGAAATAGTAAATAATGCAAATACAGAAGGATTAGAAGAAACAATTGGAGAAAATGATAAATTTAATGTATTTAGAAAAGATGAAGTAAAAGTTTTTGAAGATAATAAAATGTTATTACAGAATGCAAAAGAGCAAGAAAGAAATATGTTTAAAATACCTAAGGTTATACAATAGTAGGAGGTTTGTTTGAGAATGAACATTAAAGATTTAACAGTACATGAGCTTGTAGAAAAATTAAAAAACAAGGAATTAACAGCAGAAGAAATTACAAAAGCTTATGTAGATAGAATAAATGATAAAGAAAAAGATGTTAAAGCTTTTGTTACTACATTGTGTGATGAAGCTTTAGAAAAAGCAAAAGAGATAGATAGCAAAAAAGAAGCAGGAGAAAAAGTATCTGATTTTGCAGGAATTCCAGTAGGAATAAAAGATAATATTTGTACAAAAGGTGTTAGGACAACCTGTAGTTCTAAGATGCTTGAAGATTTCATATCACCATATAATGCAACGGTTACAGAAAAATTACTTGAAGAAGATTTAATAAATTTAGGTAAATTAAATATGGATGAATTTGCAATGGGAGCAGCAACCGAATATTCATATTTCAAAAAAACAAGTAATCCATGGAACTTAAATTGTGTTCCAGGAGGTTCATCTGGTGGTAGTGCAGCAGCAGTTGCAGCAGAACTTGTGCCATGGGCTCTTGGAAGTGATACTGGAGGATCTATTCGTCAGCCAGCAGCATTTTGTGGTGTGGTTGGACTAAAGCCAACTTATGGACTAGTTTCAAGATATGGCTTGGTAGCTTTTGCATCATCATTAGATCAAGTTGGTCCTATTACAAAAGATGTAACAGATGCAGCAATGCTTTTAAACATAATAGCAGGTCATGATGAAAAAGATACAACTTCATATGAAATTCCAAAAAAAGATTATACTAAAGCTTTAAATAAAAATATAAAAGGATTAAAGATAGGTGTTCCTAAAGAGTTTTTTGCAGAAGGAATAAATGAGGAAGTTAAGGAAAAATTAGAACAAGCAATAGAAACATATAAAAAACTAGGAGCAGAAGTAGAAGAATTTTCATTGGATATAGCAAAATATTCATTAGCAGCTTACTATATAATTGCTTGCGCAGAGGCAAGTTCAAACTTAGGAAGATTTGATGGAATACGCTATGGACATAGAACTGAGAATTTCCAAAATTTAAAAGAACTATATAAAAATTCTAGAAGTGAAGGGTTTGGAGAAGAAGTTAAAAGAAGAATTATACTTGGAACTTATGTACTTTCTTCAGGATATTATGATGCATATTATAAAAAAGCTCAACAAGTTCGTACATTGGTAAAAAATGAATTTAATAAAGCTTTTGATAAATACGATGTGCTTTTAACGCCAACAGCTCCAAATGTTGCTTTCGAAATAGGAACAAAATCTAATAACCCATTAGAAATGTATTTGGCTGACATTTGTACAGTATCTGTAAATATTGCAGGGCTTCCAGCAATATCTATCCCATGTGGAGTAAATGGGGATAATATGCCTATAGGAATGCAATTAATTGGAAATAAATTTGAAGAAGAAAAGATATTAAATACAGCATATGCTTTTGAACAAGAATATATGTTTCGCTCAAAATACAAACCAGGTTTTAGTAAAAAATAAACTTCGAACTTTAGTTGTTAAAAATTAATTTAAAATCCTCAATGTACACAAAGTACATTTCCGGTATTTAAATTAATTTTTGCCTAGCATTTCTCGTTTCTTTTTTACTAAACAAGTATAAAAAACAGTTTACTTAATTTAACAATAAACAAATAAGTGAAAAAGTAAATAATTACGAGCTAACATTGTTAAATATTAATTAGGAGGAAATAAAATGTCAAATGAAAATTACGAAATGGTAATAGGACTAGAAGTACATGCTGAACTTTCAACAAAAACAAAAATATTTTGTTCTTGCTCTACAGAATTTGGAGCAGAACCTAATACTCATGTATGTCCTGTATGTATGGCAATGCCGGGGGCACTTCCAGTATTAAATGAAAAAGTTGTTGAATATGCAGTAAAAGCAGGATTAGCAACAAATTGTGAAATATCAAGAAACAGTAAAAATGACAGAAAAAATTATTTTTACCCAGATACTCCAAGAGCTTACCAAATATCGCAGTTTGATAAACCTCTTTGCGAGCATGGATACATAGAAATCGAAGATGATGCAGGAAATCCTAAAAAGATAGGAATCACAAGAATTCACATAGAAGATGACGCTGGAAAATTAAATCATAATGAATTTAGTGGTGGAAGTTTAGTGGACTTAAACAGGGCTGGAGTACCTTTAATCGAAATAGTTTCAGAACCAGATTTACGTACAAGCGAAGAAGTGGACAAATATTTGAAAAAATTAAAAGCTATATTAGAATATATTGAAGTATCTGATTGCAAGATGCAAGAAGGTTCATTTAGAGCAGATGTAAATGTTTCTGTAAGAAAAAAAGGTGAAACTAAATTTGGTACAAGAACAGAAACAAAAAACATGAGTTCATTTAGAGCAATAACTAGAGAGATTGAGTATGAAGCTAATAGGCAAATTGAAATATTAGAAAATGGTGGAAAGGTAGAACAAGAAACTCTAAGATGGGATGACGTTTCAGGTAAAACTTTTTCAATGCGAAACAAAGAAGATGCACAAGACTATAGATATTTTCCGGAGCCAGATTTAGTAGCTATTAAGCTTTCAGAAGAATATATAGAAAATATAAAAAATAACTTACCAGAGATGCCAGAAAGCAGAAAAGCAAGATACATGGAGGAATTTAAATTATCAGAAAAAGACTCAAGACTTTTAACAAATTCAAAACATTTATCAAATATGTTTGAAGCAGCAGAAAAAATTTGTGGTAATGCAAAAGCTGTAGCAAATTGGCTTCTTTCAGATATTTCAAGAATATTAAATGAAAAAGAGATGGAGCCTTCAGAAATTCCATTTGACGCAGAATGCTTAGCAAAACTAGTAGAGTTAATTGATAAAGGAACTATAAGCTCTGCAATTGGAAAAAAAGTAGTTGAAGAACTATTTGAAAATCCAAAAAATCCAGAAGAGATAATAAAAGAAAAAGGATGGATTCAAATTTCTGATGAAAGTGCTATTAAAGAGGTTGTAATGAAAATCTTGGAGAATAATCCTCAATCAGTAGCAGATTACAAAGCTGGAAAAGATAGAGCATTAGGATTTTTAGTTGGACAAGCTATGAAAGAAACAAAAGGAAAAGCAAATCCTCAAATGCTTAATAGAATGTTTTTAGAAGAATTGAAATAATAAAGATGAACTTTGGGGACGTTCCTTAAAGTTCATTTTTATTTTTTATTAAAAATCATGAGTCTAAAAGATACTAAATGCGAAGATTCTAAGTGAACTTTAAGGAACGTCCCCAAAGTTCATGTCGAAATTTGTCGCACGATTTTTCTTGCAAAATAGCATATAATGTGATTTAATATATAACATAATTGCATTATATGCTGTTTTTAAATCTAAAGAATTAATATCTTATTGAATTTATTCTGACATATACTCTTATATATCTATATTCACCCCTATATAAATTAATATTAGTATATCCTTAAGAAAGGAGGATTTTGTTTATTTAGCATAGGTGCAATTATATATACATGAACATAAAAACCAAGCAACTAATATTAAGTTATTAGTTGCTTATTTTTTTATATCACTTTTTATTGTATCAATAGCAAAAGCACATATAATAAAAAATACTATAAAAAATAAAGTTGATTTTGCAAGAGAAAATCCTATGTAAAACATATTTAAATTATGTACTTCCTGATATCTTATCAATATAAACGTTGCAAAAAGTATTAGAATAAAACAAAATTTCAACCCATTAATAAGCAGCTTGTATATTTTAGAATCCATTTTATTAAACTTTTGTAAAATTAATTTCATAAGCCTATACCTCCTATACTTATAGTACAAAAATAAATAAACAACAATTCTAAAATAATATTAACATAATTTGAAATGAAAATCAAAGGAAATAAATAGAAAAAAGATTGTAAAACAAAGTTTACAATCTAAAAACAAAATAAAAAACTGTGCACAATTTTTTATTTTTATATTATGCATTTGCAGCATTTAATTTTTTGGCTAAGTTAGATTTTTTTCTAGCAGCAGTATTCTTTACTATAACACCTTTTGTACAAGCTTGATCTATTTTCTTTGTAGCTACTGAAAATAATTTTGTAGCTTCTTCTACATTATTGCTTGCTAAAGCTTCTTCAAATCTTCTTATAGCTGTTTTATATTCAGATTTAATCATGTTATTTCTTAATGTTTTCTTTTCAATAACACTAACTCTTTTTATAGCTGATTTTATGTTTGGCATATTTTGCACCTCCTCTAAAGCAAATTATAACGTATAATATTTTATCACGAAAACAGCTATTTTGCAAGCATTTTAGAAAAATTAAACAAAAAAAAGCTATAAATACTTGAAATATTAAGAAATACAATATATAATATACATACATTAAACTTAAGAACAATAAATGGAAGGAGAGATTGGTTATGAATATAAAAATAACTAGTAAAGAATTAGAAGCTACAGAAGCTATAAAAGATTATATTGAAAAAAAAGCAGAAAGATTAGAAAAATATTTTGGAGAAGAATTTGATGTTTATGCAACAATAAAAACAGAAGGAAGCGACAAAGTTGCAGAAATAAGTATAAAAGCAGATACAGAAGAATTTAGAGCAGTTACAGCTCATAGAGACTTATATGCATCTATAGACAAGGATATAGATATATTAGAAGGTCAAGTAAGAAAAATGAAAACTAAAAAAGATAAACAAAATATGACTGAATCTATTAGACTTAAAGAAGAAGCAAGAACAGAAGATAAAGAGGTAACTGACGAGATAGTAAAAGTTTTATATTATGATATAAAACCAATGACACCTGAAGATGCAAAATTAAAACTTCAAGAACAACCACAAAATAGATTTTTAGCATTTATTGATATAGATACAGGAAAAACAAACGTAATATATAGATTAAAAGATAATAAAAACTTTGGTTTAGTAGAACCAGAAGGATAAAAAAAAGCAACCTTTTTAAATTTAAAATCTAAAAGGGTTGCTTTTTTACGTGAGATAGTAAAATATATAAGTATACTAATAGAATAATAAACTAATATTTTTTACTAAAATGTTCTACGCAAAAACTATTTCATTTGGCTTTCAGCTTGTTGAATTAACTTTCTAACCATTTGTCCACCTATTCTTCCTGCATCTCTTGAAGATAAATCTCCATTATAACCTTGTTTTAAGTTAACACCTACTTCTGAAGCTACTTCATATTTGAATTTTTCTAAAGCTTCTCTTGCTTCTGGAACAACTTTTGAATTGCTGTTTGAATATGCCATTATCATTCACCTCCTAGAATGTGATAATTATTTTTGTACTTTGAAAAGGTATTGCTCACCTTTACATTACATATCATGCTCAGAAAAAAATAAAATAAACTGGAAATTTTTGATAAAATATTGTAATAAAAAATTTAAATGGTATAATGTATATTCGAAAAAGAAATAATAATATAAAATTATGTATTAAAAAGGAGAAAATTAATGTATAAATTAATAGCAATAGATTTAGATGGAACTTTGCTTAATTCATATGGACAAGTTTCTGAAAAAAATAGATTAGCACTAAAACAAGCTCAAGAAAATGGAGCACAAATAGTTTTAGCATCAGGAAGATCAACAAATTCAGTAAAAAATATTGCAAATGATATAGGAAATAATAAATATATAATTTGTGGAAATGGTTCTCTAATTTATGATTTACAAAAAGAAGAAATAATATACGATAAATTTATTGAAAAAAAGAAAGCCTTACAAATTATAAATATATGTGAACAAAATAGTATATACTATAATGTATATACTGAAAATATGGTTATTGCAAAAACATTAAGCAATAATGTAATGTTTTATCATCAAGAAAATGCAAATAAGCCAGACAGCAAAAAAACAAAAATAAATTTAGTTTCTAATATTTATGAATATGTTGAAAATTTAGAAAATGAAAACATTTTAAAATTTACGATAAGTGATACAAGTAGTATAATTTTTGGCAGTATAATAAGAAAACTAAGAGAAATAAAAAATATAGATGTACTTGATGTAGCACATATGTCAAGAAAAATAATAAAATCAGGAACAGAGGAAGTATCACTAGAATACTATTACACTGAAATAACTAGCAAAGATGTAGATAAATGGAATGCAATAGAATGGCTTGCAAAAGAATTAGATATACAAAAAGAGGAAATAATGACAATAGGAGATAATATAAATGATAAATTGATGATAGAAAACGCAGGACTAGGCATAGCAATGGGAAATAGTGCGCCATATATAAAAGAAATTGCAGACAAAGTTGTTGCAAACAATAATAAAGATGGAGTTGCAGAAGCAATTTTGTCAGATTAGAAACAAGCCTATTTCTATACTTTTGTCAAAAATAGGGACACATCTTTAAATTCATAAAATAGAATATATTAAATAAAAATGCACAAACTAATATGTATTAGGAGGTGCACTTTTTTGAGTAAAAAAAAATTAAATGATGAAAGTGAAAATACAGAGGATACTACTAAATATGGAGAATTTATATCATCATATTTTGCATGGCTTACACCAGAAAAACAGAAGAAAAGAGCAAAAGAAATAGATAATATGACAAAATAGATTTTGCAATTAAAATATTTTTAAATAATAAAATTATATGCTTTTTTGCTCCATCCATAAAAGCATATAATTTGGATTTATTTACCATAAACGTATAGCATCATATTAACTTGAATTTTATGTTAACAATATGATAATATCAAGATGTAAATAATATAAAAGGAGGGATATGATGAGCAAGAAAGCTAAATTTATTTTAACTGGTATCTGCATATTTTTGCTACTTATTGTATTACAGACACAAATTCCAAATGCAGTATTTGCAAGTGAAGGTGTTAGTTTTGACAAATTTAACTTTCCGGATGCAAAATTTAGAGAGGCTATACAAGTGGCTTATCCTAATTACACAAAAGATGGAGTACTTTCTTTAGACGAAATTTCTAAAATTAATTCATTAGATGTTTCTGAAAATGGAATTACTGATTTAACAGGAATAGAACATTTTATAAGTCTAGAATATTTAAATATTTCAGTAAATAACTTAAAGAAATTAGATTTATCTAAAAATGTTAAGTTAAATACAATTGAAGCATCTAATAATCAACTATTAGAAAGTATTGAATTACCAAAAGATATAGAAAATATCTATATTAACTTCAATTATAGCTTAAAAGATTTTGATATTTCTAAATTTGAAAAGCTAAAAAATTTTTATGGAGCAGATGTTAAGTTAAATAACGTAGATTTAACAAGCTTAACAGAGCTTATTGCATTAGATTTATCGAATACAAATTTAAGCCAAATTGATGTTAGTAAAAACTTAAAATTAGAATATTTAAATGTATCGCAAAACAATTTAACAGAATTGGATTTAAGAAGTAATATAAATCTTATTACTGTAGATGCAGTAAATAATAAATTAAATAAAATAGAATTACCAAATAGTATAAGAAATGGGGCAGAAATAGAATTTTACCATCAACAAGTTCAAGATGGTTATGAAGTTATATGGTATGAAAATGATAAGATCATTAATGGAAATACTAATCTATCAATAAAAGGACAAACATTAACCTCAAAAATACAAGCAAAATCATACAGCATAATTTTTAATGCAAATGGTGGAAGAGGTTCAATGCTATCACAAATGATTAAATTTGATGAGAGGGCAAATCTTATTCAAAATACTTTTACAAGAAATGGATATACATTTGAAGGATGGGCGTTAGGAGCAAATTCAGAAATAAAATATTTGGATAAAGCTGAATTCGAACTAAATAAATATCCAAGTAATAGTAAAGTTACATTATATGCTGTATGGAAACCGATTAAATATACAGTAGAATTTGATGCAAATGGTGGAAGTGGTTCAATGGACAGAATGGAAAACATACTTTATGGAACATCATTTAGATTATCAGCAAACAATTTTATAAAAGAAGGATATACATTTGCAGGTTGGACAAACAGTAAATCAAGCAGTATAATACGTTATTTTGATAAACAAACTGTATCAAATTTATCAAGTACTGAAGGACAAAAAATAATTTTATACGCAGTTTGGGAGAAAAATGAGTATAAAATTAAATTTAATGTTGATGGAAAAATAACAAGTACAAAAGTAAGTTATAAAAATAAAGTAACAGTACCTAAAGCTCCTACAAAAACAGGCTACACATTTGTAGGTTGGTATGATGAAAAAACAAATGAAAAATACGATTTTAATAAAGAGGTTACAAGTGAAGTTTCACTAGTGGCTAAATGGAAAATAAATAGCTATAATGTAGTATTAAACGGAAATGGAAATACACGAAATAGCATGAATAGAATAACATTAAAATATAATGAAACAGTTACTTTGCCAGCAAATACATATGTAAAAGATGGATATGAATTTATTGGATGGTCTTTAAGTCCTAATGGAGCAGTTGTATACTCTAATAGAAGTAATATAAAGAATTTATCTAGCAAAGATAATGACACAGTAACTTTATATGCACAATGGAAATTTATAAAAAAAGATTTTAATGTAAAAGTAGAAAATAAAAATGTAACATACAACGGTAAGTCTCAAACAATTAGCATAAGCAATATACCAGCAGGAAGTAAAGTAGAGTATCGTACAAGTAAAGATGGAAAATGGACAACAGTAAAACCAACGAGGACATCAGTTGGAACAACAACAGTTTATTATAGAATTACAAATTCAAATTATAATACAATTGAAGGAAGCGGAACAATTAAAATTAATGCAAAACAAATGAAAAATTTAAGTATAAGCAATATTTCAAACAAAACTTATACGGGAAAACAAATAAAACCAACAGTAACAGTTAAAGATGAAAGTACAACATTAAAAAGTGGAACTAATTATACAGTAAGTTATGGAACAAATAAAAGCACAGGAAAAGCTTATGTAAAAATTACAGGAAAAGGAAATTATACAGGAACTATAACAAAATATTTTAATATAGTGCCAAAAACTCCAACATTAAGCATATCAGCAGGAAAAGGAAGTTTAACTATTACAGCAAAAGCAACAGGAGCAAGTGGTTACGAAATATCCTATGCTACATCAAAAAATGGAAAATACAAAGTTGTAACTTCAAGTAGCCAAAGAAAAACAATAAATAAATTAACAAGAGGAAGAAATTATTATGTGAAGGTTAGAGCATATAAAATAATTGATGGAAAGAAGGTGTATAGTGCATATAGCAGTGTTAGAATTGTAAAAGTAAGATAAAAATTTATGCCCCCGTAAATTACGGGGGTACTATTTACAGTTATATTGATATCTAAGAAGAATTATATATTTTTTTCTTTTTGTTTCCGGCCCCCAACATCGTACAAACTGTAAAACTTCGTTTAACAGTTTGTAAACTTGTCGGTCCCCACCTTAAGCACTTCAATAAAAAGAAAAAATATATAATTCTTCTTCAAAAAATAAGGCTGTGAATCGTGACTCTATGGGGATGAGCTAAAAAAATATAAAAAAACTATTGACTTTTAAAAAAATAAGCGTATAATATTAATATAGGTCAAAGAAAGTCAAAGTCAATACAGGATAAAACAATGCAATAAAAAGATCTAAGATTGGAAGTGAGAAAATTGAGAATGTCAGATATGATAGAAGAATTTATAAAAGAACTATTTGACGACGAAGGTTATATAGAAATACAAAGGAATGATTTAGCAGAACATTTTAATTGTGTTCCATCACAAATAAATTATGTAATATCAACAAGATTTAAACCATCGCAAGGCTATTATGTTGAAAGTAAAAGAGGCGGTGGAGGTCACATTAGCATAAGAAAAATTAATACTACAAAAAGCAACTATTTAATGCATGCTATTTCAAGCATAGGAGATAGAATAACATCACAAGAAGTAGACATTTTTTTAAGTAATTTTCTATCATATTCAGTTGTGACAGAAAAAGAAGCAAAGCTTTTAAAAGTTGCAACAAGCGACAATGTACTTACAGTACCACAAAATATTAAAGATGAATTACGTGCAAAAATTTTTAAAAACATGTTAATAAATTTAGTAGAAAATTAATTTTAAAGGAGGTTTTTATTATGATGTGTCAAAATTGTGGAAAAAATGAAGTTACTTTTAGATATACGCAAGTTATAAATGGAGTTAAAAAGGAGATGAATCTTTGCGACAAGTGTGCTAGAGAGCTAGGATTAAAAGATATGAATTTTAGTATGCCAATTAGCTTTTCTAGTTTCTTAGGAGATTTCTTTAATGACTATACAGATAATTTAATACCAAGTTTTATGGGAACACAAACTATGCAGTGCAAAAATTGTGGAACAACATTTGATGATTTCATAAGCAGTGGAGAATTTGGATGTAGTGATTGTTATGATTTATTTGAGGATAGAATATCTCCAATACTTAAAAATTTACAAGGTGCAAATAGACATATAGGAAGAGGATATAAAGAGCTTGCTGATAAGGCAGATAAAGAAAAAGTAAATAAAAAAGAAGTAAAGAAAGAAGAAACAAAACTAGAAAAGTTGCAAAAAGACTTACAAAAAGCTATTAAAGATGAAAGATATGAAGATGCAGCTAAAATACGTGATGAGATAAAAAAATTCGATAAAAAATAATTATATAAAATTTCCGTTCCATCTTGCTGGCACTTGGACGTTTTCTTTCTCCAAGTATTCGAAAGAAAAGTACAAGTGCCACGTGGAACTAGAAAGAGAAAACATTATTTTTTATCAAAAAGGAATAGGAGGAAGTTAAAATGTCGAATTGGTATTTACAAAATGGTAAGGATTCAGATGTTGTAATAAGCTCAAGAGTAAGATTAGTTAGAAACTTAAATGGATTCAAATTTTTAAGTAAATGTTCAAAAGAAGAACAAGAAAAAATTCTAGAAAAGATAAAAGAAATTGTACATAGTTTAGGATATGGACTAAAATACTTGAAATTGGAAGATTTAGATGATGTAACTAAACTTAGTTTACTTGAAAAACATTTAATAAGTCCTGAATTTGTAATGAACAATAATGCTAAAAAAGCAATTATAGTAAATGATGAAGAAAATATTTGCATAATGCTAAATGAGGATGACCATATTAAATTGCAAGTGTTTAGTTCAGGACAAGAATTAGAAAATTTAATGAATTTAGCAATTGAAATAGATGAAAAAATAGGTGAGATTTTAGATTATGCATATAATAAAAACTTTGGATATTTAGCAACATCTCCAATAAATATAGGAACCGGAATGAAAGCTTCAGTTATAGTTCATCTACCAGCTCTAACTTATACAGGTAATTTGTCTAAAGTTTTAAGAATAGTAAATAACTTTGGAATGAGCGTAAACGGATTATATGGAGAAGGAACACAAAATCAAGGAGATATGTATTTAATATCTAATAATCAAACAATAGGAGTAACTGAAAAAGAAATAATTGCAAATGTAAAAAATATTGTAGAAAAAGTAATTGAACAAGAAAGAACTGCCAGAAAATTTTTAGGAAAGAATGTTCTAGAATTAGAGGATAGAGTGTATAGAGCTTATGGAATTCTTAAATTTGCAAGCAAAATGTCATCAGATGAATGTAAAAAATTATTATCAGATGTAAAACTTGGTGTAGATTTAGGAATTATAAAAGAACTAGACGATAGCAAAATTAAAAAATTAGAACTATATACTAAATCAGGAAATTTACAAAAACACTTTGGGAAAACATTAGAGGGTTACGAAAGAGAAATAAAGAGAGCAGAGGTTGTAAAGCAAATTATGAATTAATAAAAAAGGGCAGCTCAATTCCAAAGAAAAAGAGCTGCCATAAGGAGAATTACTTACGAGCGAGAAAATTTTGGAATAGGTGGATAACACCAAAAAGCAGTGTTCCACCTCCAAATACTGCTAAAACGAAAATATTGCTTGAACTAAATTCTCCTATCACGAGGACAATTGCCAAAGAAAGTGAAAAAACAAGAGCAAAGAATTTCATAAAGCCTAAAGTAAAAGTTTTCCAATCTTCCATAAGATTTCCTCCATAATATGATTGCAGTTGCAATCAAACTGTTTAGTGTTACGTAAACATAATATTATTTTACCATAAATTTTAAAAAAAATCAAATAAAGTGTCGCGATAGGGACAGTCCCTTCCGCGACAAAAGGAGAGTGATAAATATGATGTATAGATTTACTGCTAGAGCTGAAAAGGCTATAGAAATTGCAAATGATATTGCATTAGAACTTGGACATAACTATATCGGTACAGAGCATATTTTATATGGATTATGCAAAGAAGGTACTGGTGTTGCAAGTAAAGTTTTAGAAAATCAAAATATAACTCCTGAAGAAATTTTACAAGAAATTGAAAATCTTGTAGGTACAGGAGAACCACTAAATGAAAATGAGTCTTTAGGTTTTACACCAAGATGTAAAAGAATAATAGAAAACGCATTCATAGAGGCAAGAAAATTAGGAAGCGAATTTATTGGAACAGAACATCTTTTAATAGGTATTATGCGTGAAGGTGATAGTGTTGCAGTTAGAGTTATGATGGATTTAAATATTGACCCAAGAAAATTATATAATGAAATTGTAAAAGTTATAAATGAAGATGGAATGGATTCAAATTCTACAAGGAGGCAAGCTGATAAAAATTCAGGAAGTTTTAATTCAACACCTACATTAAATCAATTTGGATCTGATTTGACAAAACAAGCAAGAGAAGGAAAACTAGATCCAGTAATTGGTAGAAAAAATGAAATTGATAGGGTAATTCAAATTTTATCAAGAAGAACAAAAAACAACCCATGTTTAATTGGTGAACCAGGTGTTGGTAAAACAGCTGTTGTTGAAGGATTGGCAGAAAAAATCGTTACAGAAGATGTTCCAGAAATGTTAAAAGATAAAAGAGTAGTAAGTGTTGACATTTCAGGAATGGTTGCAGGTGCTAAGTATAGAGGAGATTTTGAAGAAAGAATAAAGAAATGTTTAGCAGAGGTAAAAAAAGCAGGAGACGTAATTTTGTTTATTGACGAAATTCATACAATAGTAGGTGCAGGATCAGCCGAAGGTGCTGTAGATGCGGCTAATATTTTAAAACCACTTTTAGCAAGAGGAGAAGTTCAAGTTGTAGGCGCTACTACCTTAAATGAATATAGAAAATATATTGAAAAAGATAGTGCTTTGGAAAGAAGATTTAGTCCAGTAACAGTAGGAGAACCTACTGAAGAAGAAACAATAAAAATTCTTGAAGGGCTAAGAGATAAATATGAAGCTCATCATAATGTAAAAATTACAGAAGAAGCTATAAAAGCAGCAGTAGACCTATCTATAAGATATATTAATGATAGATTTTTGCCAGACAAAGCAATAGACTTAATGGACGAAGCAGCTTCAAGGATAAAAATGAGAACATATACAATGCCTGACAATTTAAAAGAGATAGAAGAAAAAATAGCTTCATTGGATAAAGAAAAAGAAGATGCAATTCGTCTTCAAGACTTTGAAAAAGCAGCTACATTGAGAGATAAAGAAAAGGAGCAAAAAGAAAAATTAGAAAGAGAAAAGAAAAAATGGCAAAACAAAAACAGCAAGAATGTTTTAAATTTAACTGAAGAAGACATTGCGGAAGTTATAGCTAGCTGGACAGGAATACCAGTAAACAAAATTACTCAAGATGAAAATGAAAAATTAAAACATTTGGAAGAAACACTACATAAAAGAGTAATTGGACAAAACGAAGCAGTAGAAGCTGTTAGCAAAGCTATAAGAAGAGGAAGAGTTGGATTAAAAGATCCTAATAGACCAATAGGTTCATTCTTATTCTTAGGGCCAACAGGTGTTGGTAAAACAGAGCTTTCAAAAGCCTTAGCTGAAAGTTTATTTGGAAATGAAGATGCAATGATAAGAGTAGATATGTCTGAATTTATGGAACCACATTCAGTTGCAAAACTTATTGGTTCGCCTCCAGGATATGTTGGTTATGATGATGGTGGACAACTAACAGAAAAAATAAGAAGAAAACCATATTCTGTAATATTATTTGATGAAATTGAAAAAGCACATCCAGATGTAATGAATATGCTATTACAAATACTAGATGATGGTAGATTAAGTGATAGCACAGGTAGAACAGTAAACTTTAAAAATACAGTAATTATTATGACATCTAATGTTGGAGCAAGAATGATTACCGATAAAAATGTACTAGGATTTAGTCAATCACAAGCAAATAAAGAAGGACAAGAAAAAGAATATGAGAATATCAAGAAAGATGTTATGGCAGAACTTAAGAAACAGTTCAGACCAGAGTTCATAAATCGTATAGATGATATTATAGTATTCCATAAACTTACAGAGGAAGATGTAAAACAAATTATAGAGATAATGTTAAGACAAGTACAAAATAGGTTAAAAGAACAAGATTATATTGTGGAAATAGATGATTCTGTAAAGGAATTAGTTGCAAAAAAAGGAATAGATACAAATTATGGAGCTCGACCTTTAAAGAGAGCAATACAAAGTAATGTAGAAGATAAAATTGCAGAAGCTATACTAGATGAAAAAATTATTCCTAAAAAACAAGTGAAAATAGTTGCAGAGAATGATGAAATAATAGTGAAATAAAAAACTGAGCCAAAGGTGTGCGTCCCCTTTGGCTTATTTCAAATTTGTTTAAGTAATTGAAAAAGATGCTATAATATGATAAAATACAATTCGCAAATAAAAGGGAATATATCTTAAAAAAGAAAGGATTGGTTTATATGAAAAAGGGTAAAATTGTGCTAGTGGGAACAGGCTTTGTAGGAATGAGCATGGCATATTCAATGCTAAATCGTGGAGGTATAAATGAATTAGTTTTGGTTGATTTAGATAAAGAAAAAACAATTGGAGAGGAAATGGATTTATCACATGGACTTCCATATGCTCCTCAAAAAATGGTTATAAAAGCAGGAGATTATAGTGATTGTAAAGATGCACAAATAGTAGTTATAACTGCAGGGGCTGCTCAAAAGCCGGGACAAACAAGATTAGAACTTGCAGAAGTTAATACAAAAATAATGAAAAGTATAACAAAACAAATTATGGCAAGTGGATTTAACGGAATAATAATAGTTGCAAGTAATCCAGTAGATTTAATGACATACGTTGTTGCAAAAGTATCTGGACTTCCAAAAAATCAAGTAATAGGTTCAGGTACAGTGCTAGATACAGCAAGACTTAGATATTTATTAGCAGATTATTTTAAAATATCTAGTAAAAATATTCATGCATATATAATGGGAGAACATGGAGATTCATCATTTGTTCCTTGGAAACATGCGTATATTGGATGTAAAAAAGTTATAGATATAATGAGAGACAATAACCTTCCTATGTCAGATTTAGATAAAGTTCATAAAGATGTAGTAAATGCAGCTTATGAAATAATAGAAAAGAAAAAAGCCACATATTATGGAATAGGAATGGGGTTAAATAGAATAGTAAGAGCAATATTAGATAACGAGAATTCTATTCTTACCGTATCAACATATTTAGAAAATGGTGCATATGGGCAAGATGATATATATATAGGTGTGCCAGCGGTTATTAACTCTCATGGAGTAAGAGAATTATTAAACTTGGATTTAGATAAAGAAGAACAAGAAAAATTAAATAATAGTTGTAATATAATAAAAAAGATGAGAAAAGATTCAATAGATAAAATAATAGAAGAGTAAGTTGTAGTAAAATAAAAAATCTGAAGAAATATTCTGTTTTAAATTGTATTAGGAGGATTTTAATGACAAGAACAAAATTAAAAGACAGAGTTTTGCCTACTTATACAAAAGGCGAGGAAATATTTAACATGACTTCTCATATAGTGGGTTCTATATTAGGTATTGTTGCTGTAGTACTTTGTGTGATTATGGCGGCAGTAAGAGGCAATGTGTATGGAATTGTAAGTGGCGCAATTTATGGAACTACTATGATAATCTTATATACAATGTCAAGCATATATCATGGACTTAGTCCAAGATGTAAGCGGAAAGAAAGTCTTGCAAGTATTAGACCATTGCACTATATTTTTACTCATTGCTGGTTCATATACTCCATTTGCTCTTTGTACATTTAGAGAATATAACACTTCTACAGGATGGACAATTTTTGGAATTATATGGGCTATGGCCATTTTAGGAATAATATTAAATGCTATAGATTTAAAGAAATATAAAGTCTTTTCTATGATTTGTTATCTTGGAATGGGATGGGCAATTATATTTAAAGCAAATTTACTACCAGTACTTTTACCTTTAGGAGCACTTATATTACTAGTTACAGGTGGTATAGCTTACACGTTAGGGGCAATCCTTTATGGACTAGGAAAAAAACATAAATGGATGCATTCTATATTTCACTTATTTATTTTATTGGGGAGTTTTTTGCATTTCTTTTGCATATTATTATATGTGATGTGAAACTAGAATAAATTTTTAAAATTTGACATATAATTAAAAATGAGCTATAATGATTATAGCAATTGCAAAATAAACTTTTCATGAAGTAAAAAAGACTAGGTGTCCAGACCTAGTCTTTTTGTATGCTAATCATCAAAATGCTTTACAATTAAGTAAATAACATAAAGAGCTAGCAATTTAATAAAACTTTTCATGAAGACCTCCTTTCTCCAACTTAAGAGAAGTCGGTAATAACAATATAATATATATTTACTCTATTGTCAAACAAATGCACTGAAAAATTACTATTTATAGTTATATACTTCTTCTTAAAATATAAAGTTGTTAATTGTGACAATAGAAAATTAAAATTTACAAAAATTCAAGAATAATATTGAATAAAAAGTGATAAAATGTTATTATTTACCAGTAAAATAACAAGAAAGGTGTACTTTAGCTGGAAATTTTTAAAGAATATGCTGTACATTTATTTAAAGAAAGGAAAATAAAATGTTAAGATTAGAAAATATTAAAAAAGATTATGTTACAGGCGACAGTAAGGTTCAAGCTTTAAAAGGTGTTAGTTTAAATTTTAGAAAAAACGAGTTTGTTTCCATATTAGGACAGAGTGGTTGTGGTAAAACAACTCTTTTAAATATTATAGGAGGGCTTGATAGATATACTTCAGGTGACCTAGTTATAAATGGTAAGTCTACAAAAGAGTTTAAAGATAAGGATTGGGATGCATACAGAAATCATAGCGTGGGTTTTGTATTTCAGTCATATAATCTAATACCACATCAAACTATATTAGCAAATGTTGAACTTGCACTTACTTTATCTGGTGTTAGCAAAAGAGAAAGAAGAAAAAAAGCTATTAAAGCATTAGAAGATGTAGGCTTAGGAGAACAAATAAATAAAAAACCAAACCAATTATCTGGAGGACAAATGCAAAGAGTTGCTATTGCAAGAGCGTTAGTAAATGATCCAGAAATAATTTTAGCAGATGAACCAACCGGTGCATTAGATACAAAGACTAGTGTACAAATTATGGATATATTAAAAGAAATTTCAAAAGATAAACTAATTATTATGGTTACACATAATCCTGATTTAGCAGAAAAATATTCTTCAAGAATTATCAAAATATTGGATGGAAATATAACTGACGATTCTAATACATATAGCAAAGAAGAGGAAGAAAAAGAGGATAGAACAACTAAAAAAGATAGCAGGGTTTCAATGAATTTCTTAACTGCATTATCACTAAGTCTTAATAACTTAATGACTAAAAAAGGAAGAACATTTCTTACATCATTTGCTGGAAGTATAGGAATAATTGGTATTGCATTAATTATGTCTTTATCAAATGGGATGCAAAACTATATAAATAAAGTAGAAGAAGATACACTTTCTTCATATCCAATTACGATACAAGAGGAAACTATAGATATAAGTAGTATGATGACTTCTTTAATGGGAGAAAATAACGAGAATGAAAATGTAGAAGAAAACAAAGTATATTCAAAAAATATAATAAATGATATGCTTTCTACAGTATCTACTAAAATAAATAATAACAACTTAGAAGAATTTAAAAAATATTTAGATGATGAAAATAGTAAGATTAATGAGTATATAAATGCAATACAATATAGCTATAATTTATATTTAAATATATATAAAGAAGAAAAAGATAAAGTAGTTCAAGTAAATCCAAGCCAAGTATTCAGCAAAATAGGAATGGGAGAAATGATTGAAGCAAGAGATAATTCAATGATGGGTTCAATGGCATTGGTTCAATCTGAAGTTTGGACAGAATTATTGGATAATGAAGAATTATTAAAATCACAATACGATGTATTAGCAGGAAAACTTCCAGAAAAATATAATGAAGTTGTTTTAGTTGTTGACCAGAATAACAGAATTAGTGATTATACATTGTATTCATTAGGGTTACTTGACCAAGATGAATTAGAAGAAAAATATGAAAAAATAGAAGACGGAGAAGAAGTAGAGGAATCAAAAGAAAAAGAGTATAGTTATGATGAAATACTAAATACATCTTTTAAATTATTACTAAACACAGACTATTACAAAAAAGAAAATGATGTTTGGATGGATAAATCAGAAGATGAAGATTATATAAAAGAAAAATTAAAAGATGCAGAAGAAATAAAAATTGTTGGAATTGTAAAGCAAAATGAAGAAAGTGCTGCAACTGAAGTTTCAAGTGTAATAGGTTACACAAAAGAACTTAAAGAATATGTTATAGAGAAAACAAATGAAGCGGATATTGTAAAAGAGCAAAAGAAAAATAAGAACATAAATGTATTTACAGGAACAAACTTCCCTAAAGAAGATAGCAAAGAATTTGATTTTTCAAGCTTATCTAATGAACAAAGAATGTATATGGCATCTTTAAGCCAAGAAGAACTTGCAAAATTAATGAGTCAATATACAGAAAATGCAAATGCTACCTATGAAGGAAACCTAGAAAAATTAGGAGTAGTAGATATAGATAATCCAAGTTCCATAAATATATATCCAAAAGATTTTGATGCAAAAGAGCAAATAGCATCTTGCATAGAAGAATACAATCAAGAACAAAAAGATAACGGAAAAGAAGAAAATGTTATAACATATACAGATTTAGTAGGAACAATGATGAGCTCAGTATCTACAATAATAGATGTAATAAGCTATGCATTAATGGCATTTGTTTCAATATCGCTTGTAGTTTCATCAATAATGATAGGAATTATAACATATATTTCAGTACTAGAAAGAATAAAAGAAATAGGAATTTTAAGAAGTATAGGTGCATCTAAAAAAGATGTTTCAAGAGTATTTAAAGCAGAAACATTTATAGTAGGTTTATGCGCAGGCATTTTAGGAATAGGAATCACAATAATTTTAAACATACCAATAAATATAATAATAAAAAATATGACAGGAATATCTGGCATAGCAAGCCTCCCAATAAATGGAGGGATAGCACTTGTAATAATTAGTATGCTACTTACTGTAATTGCAGGACTAATTCCAGCAAAAATGGCAAGCAAAAAAGACCCAGTAGAAGCACTAAGAAGTGAATAATCATCTATTCGCCAAGAAAGGAATCCAGTAGGGTTCCTTTTTTGGTGAAAAAATTCAAAAAAACTGTACTATTTTCCCAAAATAGTGTATAATAACAATGTGTTTAAACCAACAGGCTTATATTCTTAATTAAGAGTGTACTGTTATATAATAAAATAGTGGAGAAAATCCATGGAGAAGAGGTAATAAACATGAAAGATTCAAAAGATTACAAAAACTTTAATAGAAAGGAAAATTTAAAATTAGCATCAAAAGTAGTACATGGTGGAGAGGGAGTTGATCCAGCAACAGGTTCAATTAGTTTTCCTATTTATCAGACAGCTACTTTTAAACACAGTGGAATCGAAATAAGAGATCCATACAATTACTCTAGATGTATTAATCCAACTAGGGAAGAATTAGAAAAGACAATGACAATTCTAGAAGAAGGAACAAGAGCTTTTGCGGTAAACTCAGGAATGGCTGCAGTAACACTAGTATTCTCACTCTTAAAACCAGGTGACCACATAGTTATGTCAGACGATATCTATGGAGGAACATTTAGAGAAGTAAATGAAGTTCTATCAGTAAATGGTGTAGAACATGACAGCATAGATTTATCTGATTTAGATTTATTAAAAAGAACAATAAAGAAAAATACAAAAATGATATTTATAGAAACACCTACAAACCCTATGATGAAAGTTGCTGATATTGAAAAGATATCAAAAATAGGACATGATATAGGAGCATTAGTAGTTGTTGATAATACATTTTTAACACCATATTTCCAAAGACCACTTACATTAGGTGCAGATATAGTTGTTCATAGTGGTACAAAATATTTAGCTGGACATAATGATGTGCTAGCAGGTATCGTAGTTGTAAAGGACAGTAAAATTGGTGAAAAACTAGAAATACAAATGTATATATATGGTGCAGGTTTAGGACCAATGGATTCATGGATAATGCTAAGAGGAATAAAAACATTGGCGCTTAGAATGGAAAAACATCAAGAAAATGCTATGAAAGTAGCAAATTGGCTTCGCAATCAACCAAAAGTTGAAAAAGTATATTATGTAGGTTTTGAAGACCATAAAGATTATGAAGTAACAAAAAAACAAACAACAGGTTTTGGCGGAATGATTTCGTTTAGAGTAGATAGTACAAAAACTGTAAATGATATATTGTCAAGATTAAAATTAATCATATTTGCAGAAAGTTTGGGAGGAGTAGAAAGTTTAATTACTCACCCAGTAAGTAGAACTCATACTGAAATATTAGAAGAAGTAAGAGAAGCTTTAGGAATAACAGATACATTACTTCGTTTATCAGTAGGAATTGAAGATGCAGATGATATAATTGCAGATTTAGATCAAGCCATTAATCCAAAAGGGGAGGAATAAGTTATGACAAGATTTACAAAAATGCAAGCCTATGGTAATGACTATGTGTACATTGATGCAATTAATCAAAAAATTGATAATTTAAGTGAACTAGCAAAATATGTAAGTAATAGACATTTTGGGATAGGTTCAGATGGAATGGTACTAATTTGCAAGTCTGATGTTGCAGATTTTAGAATGAGAATGTTTAATCCAGATGGAACAGAAGGAGAAATGTGTGGAAATGCTTTACGTAGTTTAAGTAAATATGTATATGACCACAAATTGACAGATAAAGAAGAACTTACAATTGAAACTCTTGGAGGAATTCAACATGTTAAATTAACTGTAGAAGATGGGAAAGCAGTAAATATTGAAGCAAACATTGGAAAACCAGTATTAGATACAAGAAAAATACCAGTTAATACTAATTTACCAGAATTTATTGAACAAGAAGTAACTGTATTAGACAAAATTTTCAAAATTACAGCAGTATCATGGGGAAATCCTCATTGTGTAATGTTTATAGATGATGTAGATAATTTTGATGTTGAAAAATATGGTAAAGCAATAGAATATAAAACAGATTTATTCCCTAACAAAACAAATGTAACATTTGCAGAAATTATAGATAGAAACAATATTAAAATGAGAGAATGGGAAAGAGGAACAGGAGAAACTATTGGATGTGGTACAGGGTGTTGTACAGCAACAGTAGCAGCGGTTTTAACAGGAAGATGCGATAGAAAAGTTAAGGTTCATCAAATAGGTGGAATTTTGGAAACAAATTGGGATGAAGAAACAGGAAAAATGTTTATGAAGGGCCCATCTCATACTGTTTTTGAATCAGAAATTGATGTTGACAGAATAATTAATAAAAAAGCAAATAGAGTAAAAAAATTAACAAAATTACTAGAAAATGTGGATTATGAACTTGTAAAAGGAAGTTTAGATGTAGATATTGCAGATGTAAAAGATGACTCTAGAAAAGTAGAAGAAAATGATTTATATATAGCCAAAATAGGAAGTACATCAAACTCACATAAATTCATACCAGATGCAATAAAAAAAGGTGCTAAAGCAGTTGTAATAGAACAAGATATAGATATAAAAGAAGATGTTACAGTAATAAAAGTAAAATCTTCTAGACAAGCTATGGCATATATTTCAGCTTCATATTTTGATCATCCAGCGGAAAAATTAATAACTATTGGTGTTACTGGAACTGCAGGAAAAACTTCTACAACAACAATACTTAAAAAAATGTTAGAAGAATCTGGCAATAAGGTTGGATTAATTGGTACAATAGGAGCATTTATAGATAAAACAAAAATAGACCTCCATAATACTACACCAGAAAATTATGAAGTACAAAGATTATTTGACAAAATGGTGGATGAAGGTTGTAAATATGCAATTATGGAAGTATCTTCTCAAGGATTAAAAATGAACAGAGTAGATGGATTCACATTTGATTATGGAGTATTTACAAATATATCAAATGAACATATAGGTCCAAATGAGCATGAAAGCTTTGAAGAATATATGTATTGCAAGAGTCTATTATTCCAAAAATGTAAAAAAGGAATAATAAATGTAGATGATAAAAATTGGGAAAATATAATAAAAAATCATACATGTGATATAATAAAATTCGGTGTAAACTCTGAAGAAGTTGATATGAAAGCAAGCAATATAGAATTTATAATGACACATGATTTTCTAGGAATGGGATTTGATGTTACAGGCAAAATAAATGATAGATTTGAAGTTGCAATTCCAGGAAGATTCTCTGTATACAATTCTTTATGTGCAATAACAATTGCAAATGAATTAGGAGTAAGCATAGAACCTATGAAAAAGGCTTTAAGAAAAGCTTATGTAAAAGGTAGAATGGAATTAGTAAGTTTTAATAAAAAATATAAACTTATAGTTGATTATGCTCATAATGAAGATGAAATGACAAATTTAATGGAAACAATTATGGAATATAAGCCAAAAAGAATAGTATGTATTTTTGGTGGCGGTGGAAACCGTGCTAAATCTAGAAGATATGATATGGGAGAAATTTCAGGTAAATATGCAGGACTTACAATTCTTACAGAGGACAATCCTCGTTTTGAAGAATTAGAATCAATTAATAATGATATAATAATTGGACTAAATAGAAGCAATGGAAAGTATATAACAATAAATGATAGAGGGGAAGCTATAGAATATGCTATGGCTAATGCACAAGAAGGAGATATGATACTTTTAATTGGAAAAGGACATGAACAGTATCAAGAAATAAAAGGTGTTCAATATTATTGGGATGAAAGAGAAGCAGTAAAGAAGGCAGAAGAAAAATTGAAGAATGGGTAGAGAATAAAGACCGCATTTTATGCGGTCTTTGTGCAGTTAAAATATAAATTTTCCATACTACTAGACTTTTTTCGATATTTGTTTTAAAATAATGTGTGAAAAAATAAAAAGCAAAGGAATGATGAAAAATGAATATATGGCATGATATAAGAAAAGAAAGAATAAATAAAAACGATTTTGTTGGAGTAGTAGAAATTTCTAAAAATGGAAAAAATAAATATGAATTAGATAAAGAAACAGGAATGTTAAGATTAGACAGAGTTTTATACACAGCTACACATTATCCTACAAATTATGGGTTTATTCCAAGAACTTATGCAGAAGATAATGATCCATTAGATGTACTTATTCTATGTAATGAGGAAATACAACCACTTACATTAGTTGAATGTTATCCAATTGGAGTACTAATAATGAATGATGGTGGAGAAGAAGACGAAAAAATAATAGCAATATCTAAAAAAGATCCATATTTAAATGTTTTTAATGATATATCTGCACTTCCAAATCATATATTAGATGAAATAAAACACTTTTTTGAAGTATATAAGCAATTAGAAGGAAAGACAACTACTGTTGACAGAATGCTAGGAAGAGAAGAAGCAGAAAAAATTATTGAAAAATGTATGAAAAGATATGACGAAAACTTTGAACTTTAGGGACGTTCCTTAAAGTTCAAGAAAGATAAATGAAATTACTATATATTTAATTACAAAATGAACTTTAAGGAACGTCCCTAAAGTTCAAAGTTAACATAAAAATGTAGCGAAAAGGCCTGTCCCTATCGCGACAAAAGGAGAGAGTTAATTGATTGAAAAAATAGTTTTTAACTTATTAGCATTTGCAATATTTATAATTGTTTTTGGAAGGTTTATAAAAAAGAATGATACAAGTTATGTATATATATTAGGATTAGAATTTTTAGGAATAGTAATTAATTTTTTGGAATTAATTTTTAATATACATTTAAATTTATTCTTTAGAATTTTAATATATATTTTATCAGTGATAATTCCAACAATAATACTTATAATAGAATATAAGAAAAAAATAGATTTTCCAGAGATGCTAAATATTACTTTAGCGAAAATTGCATTAAACGCTGGAAATACAGAAAAAGCAAAAGATTATTTATTTAAACTTATAAACAAATATCCAGAAAGTTATATTGGTCACAAGACTTTAGCAGAAATTTATGAGAAAGAAGAAAAATATTCTGTTGCAGTAGATGAATATATTAGAGCAACTGAGCTAAATAATAAGGATATAAAGCTAAATTATAAAATCGCTGATTTATTAAACAAAGATAAAAGAGCAAATGATGCAATTCAAGTATTGCAAGATATTTTGAAAAAGAATCCAGAATATTATAAAGCTACTAATTTGTTAGGAGAAATCTTATATACGAATGAAAGATATAAAGAAGCAATAAATGTATATATGAATGCTTTAAGATATAATCCAGGTAATTATGATTTGTATTATAATCTTGGAATGGTATGTACAATGGTTAATGATTTTCAAAGAGCAAAAGAATTTTATCAAAAAGCAGCTCAGATTAATTCTCTTTTATATAATGCGAAACTTAGCTTAGGACAAATTGCTTTAATTGCAGGAGATTTAGATGAAGCTGAAGAATATTTTAAAGAAAGTATAAAAGGTGAAGATACAGAATCAGGTTCATACTATTATTTAGCACAAGTTGCTATTCTTAAAGGAGATAAGGAAAAAGCAACTAATTACATGAATATAGCAATAGAACTTGAACCAAGTATTTATGATAAAGTTCAAAAAGAAAATGTTTTCTTACCAATTATTAATAATATTAGAAAGCCAAAAAAGGAAAATATTTTTGAAAAGAAAAGAACAAAGCTTTTATTTAAAGAGCGAAAAGCTTTAAGCCATTTGTCAAAGACTTGTTCATTAATTAGTAGTTTGAATAATGATGACTTAAAAATTATGAAAAATATTAAAGAAAAAGAAATAAATCAAAATGAAAAACAGAGAGAAAATTAAATAAAAGATAAAGCCTCCTCATATAATTAAATAATATTATATAGAGGATGTGATTTTTTTGAATATTTCTATAATTGGCGGAGATTTAAGAATAATAAGACTTGCACAAATGTATGCAAAAGAGAAAAATAATGTTTATACGTATGGATTAGAAAAATATTTTAAAGAAAATGTACAAGATAATATTATAATTTGTGAAGATTTACAAGAAGCTATAGATAAATCAAATATAATTATAAGTGGAATGCCATTTTCAAAAGATAAAATTAATGTTAATACACCATATTCAGAAGAAAAAATAAAATTAGAAGAGCTAAAAGATAAATTATTAGGTAAAATATTTATAGCTGGAGGTATTCCAAAAGATTTTTATAATGAACAAATAAAAAATATTGATTTATTAGAAAACGAAAAATTAACTATATTAAATGCAATACCAACTGTAGAAGGAACAATAAAAATAGCAATAGATGAAAGAGAAGAAACTATACATGAAAGTAATGTACTAATATGTGGATTTGGTAGAATTGGAAAAATTTTATGTGATAAATTTGGGTGTTTAGGGGCAAATATATATTGTGCTGCAAGAAAAGAATTAGATTTAGCTTGGATACGTGAAAAAAGATATATACCGCTTACATATAATGAAATAAAAGAATATGCACATAAAATAGATATACTTATAAATACTGTTCCAACTATGGTAATAGATAAAGAAAAACTAGAATGTTTTAATAAAAATGTTTTACTAATAGATGTTGCATCAAATCCTGGTGGAATAGACAAAGATTATGCTGGTAGCATTGGGATAAAAGTTATAACTGCGCTTGGAATTCCAGGAAAGGAAATGCCACTAACTGCTGCAAAATATATAAAGGAAGTTATTGATAGCTATAATCAAAAGTTACTATAAAAATATACATTGTTTACTAATAGACGGTTAATTATAATAACTATATCAAAAATTATCAAAAAATTTATTAAAAAAATTTCAAAAAACAAAAAAACTATGTTATAATGACATAGCAAAAAAAGTATAAGGAGACCAACTATGAAAAGTCAATAGATTTTTGAAAAAATTAAAAAAAAAT
>CAMMTN010000008.1 GCA_946499885.1 uncultured Clostridium sp.
ACAAATAAAAAAAAAAAAAATAAAATAAAAATAGAAAATAAAAAAATAAATGAAGAAATTAATCTAATAGAAAAAGAAATAAAAATAATAAAAAAGAAAAAAATAAAATAGAAAATGAAATAGAAAATGAACAAATAAAAATTGATAATAAATTTGATTTGGAATTAGAAAAAATAAAAAACAATTATAAAGATAAATTAGACATAAATAAATATATAGAAAAAATAGAAGAAAATAATTTAAATAATTTCATTTATGAATTACAAGAAGAAATTAATAAAAATAAAATAGAATTACAATCAATAAAAATTAGAGAAGAAGAAAAAACAAAAAAACTAGGAAATATGGCTTCACTAAAAGAAGAATATGAATTATTAGAAGAAGAATTAAATAATTTGGAAGAAAAAAATGCAAGTATAAACTTAGCAAAAGAATTTTTAGAAAAAGCTTATGTAAAAATGAAAAATAGTATAACTCCAAAATTTACTGAAAATTTATCTAAAAATATTAGTGATATTTCAAGTAATAAATATACAAAAGTAGGAATAAATGATGAAAAAGGCTTAATTGTTGAAAATGAATATGGAGAATACATACCAGCAGAAAGATTAAGTATAGGAACAATAGATCAATTATATTTATCATTAAGATTATCAATGATAGATGATTTATCAGAAGAAAAAATGCCTATTTTATTAGATGAAGCTTTTGCATATTTCGATGATGCTAGATTAGAAAATATATTAAAATTTTTAAGTAAAAATATGAAAGGGCATCAAGTAATTATTTTTACATGTACAAAAAGAGAAAAAGAAATATTAGATAAATTAAATATAGAATATAATTTTATAGAAATGTAAATATGCGTTATAATTTATAATATACATTGTTTGCCATTAAATATTAGTAAATATACTAGTTGAAATATAGTGGAAAATAATGTATAATAGTTATTGTTAAATTAAAGGATAAGGAGTAATTAATTTATGTTTCAAAAATTAGATGCAGTTGAGAAAAGGTTTGAAGAATTAACAAATAAAATAAGTGATCCAGAAGTTATTGCAAATCAAAATGAATGGCGAGAATTTATGAAAGAACATGCAGAACTAGAGCCAATAGTTGAAAAGTATAGAGAATACAAAAAAGTTCAAAAAGAATATGAAGATTCTAAAGAAATGCTAGAAGATTCATCAATGGATAAGGAGTTAAAAGATTTAGCTGAAATGGAAATGCTAGAAGCTAAAGAAAAACTTCCAAAAATAGAAGAAGAAATAAAAATTCTTTTAATTCCAAAAGATAAAGATGATGATAAAGACATAATTTGTGAAATTAGAGCTGGTGCAGGCGGGGAAGAAGCAGCATTATTTGCAGGAACATTATTTAGAATGTATTCTATGTATGCAGAAAGAAAACACTGGAAATTAGAAATACTAAATGAAAATGAAACAGGTCTTGGTGGATATAAGGAAATATCTTTTATGATTACAGGAAAAGGAGTGTATAGTAGACTAAAATTTGAAAGTGGAGTTCATAGAGTACAAAGAGTTCCAGATACAGAATCAAGCGGTAGAATTCATACTTCAACTGCAACTGTTGCAGTTCTTCCAGTTGTAGAAGATGTTGAAATAGAAATAAATCCATCAGACATAAAAATGGAAGTATTTAGATCATCTGGTGCTGGAGGACAACATATAAATAAAACATCTTCAGCTGTAAGACTTATACATGAACCTACAGGAATAGTAGTAGAATGCCAAACTGAACGTTCACAATTCCAAAATAAAGATAATGCAATGAGAATGTTAAAAACAAAATTATATGATATAGAAAAACAAAAACAAGATAGCGAAGTTAGAGATGCTAGAAAATCACAAGTAGGTAGTGGAGATAGAAGTGAAAAAATAAGAACATATAATTATCCACAAGGACGTATAACAGATCATAGAATAGGACTTTCTATTTATCAAATGGAAGATTTTTTAAATGGAAATTTAGATGAAATGATAGATAATTTAATTGCAGCAGACAGAGCAGAAAAACTAAAGGGTGATGAAGAATAGCAAGATATGGATAATATCATATGTATCATAAATTAGAATATATATAAGCCTATTAAAATAAATATAATAGTAAATAAAATCTAGAAGGAGAATACATTGGAAACTATTATAAAAACAACTTTAATAGGTCTATTTTTTGGTACTTTTGGTACTACTTTAGGAGGAATTATTGGAATAAAATTAAAAAGAACTTCTAATAAGTTTTTAAGTTTTGTTCTTTCATTTGCTTCTCGGACTTATGACAGCAATTATTTGTTTTGAACTTATACCAGAAGCTTTAACAATAGCAAGTCTGTCAGTAGTATTATTGGGAATAATTACAGGGATAATAATGATGATAATATGTGATATTTTTGTGGATAAGAAGTTTAATAAAAGAAATATAACTGTAAATAGAAATACGCAATTAAACATTAAAGACAAAAATAAAAGCAATTTATTAAAAACAGGCATTATAGTAAGTATAGGTTTAGCAATACATAATTTCCCCGAAGGTTTAGCAATAGGCTCAGGATTTGAGGCTTCACTAAAATTGGGACTTTCACTTGCAATAGCAATTTGCTTCCACGACATACCAGAAGGGATATCTATGGCTGTACCTATGAAAAGTGGAGGTATGAAACCAACTAAAATAATATATTATGTGATATTATCAGGAATTACTACAGGGATAGGAGCATTTTTCGGAAGCATAGTAGGAGGAATATCTCAAGAAATTATTGCACTATGTTTAGCGTTTTCTGCTGGAGCAATGATTTATATTGTATCTGGCGAACTTACTCCTGAATCAAACAAATTATATCATGGAAGAATGACAGCTCTTGGAAATATTTTAGGATTTATAATAGGAGTTTTTGCAATGAATATATGAAAAAATTTATTGAATTATAAAACCATATTTGATAAAATATATTAGAGTGATAATTATGAATTTAAATAAAAAAATTACAAAACAGCAACATGAATTAATAAAAAAAATAAAAATTATAAAAGTTAATGAAAATGAATATGTGGTTTGCCTGAAATTTCTTCCAGATGAATTACTAGAAGAAACTATACAATTATGCAAAGATGAGAAAATATTATGGATAAGATTAGAACCACAAGATATAGGAAGATTACAAAAAAGAGGTATAAGACTAAATTCAAAAGAATTTAGTACTTATTTTTATTGTGATACTATATCACAAGCACCAATAGATTTGTTAGAACAATATGGAGTACAGAGAGTATTAATAGGAGCAAAAGAAAATATTAATGTAGAAAAAATGAGCATTGAAACATATAGAATAATTTTTAATAAATTGATAGGTTTTGTAAAAGACATTTTACCAGATGAATCTGATGAAGATAAATTCAAAAAAGTATATAAAAGATTAGGAGAAATGTTAGAATATGACTATCTAGCAGCAGGTGAAGGTGAATATGTAGAACAAAATGAAAATAAATGTAGAAATTTAGAAAATGCAGTACTATTAAATAAAGCTGTATGCGCAGGATTTGCAGAAACTCTAAAACAAACACTGAGCCTTATAGGAATAGAATGTTTAGTTTGTTCTAGTCTAGGAGATAAGCACGTATATAATATAGCAAAAATAAATGGAAGATGGTACAATGCAGATTTGACATGGGATTATAGAGATATTAGGAAAAAGAAAAAGCCCAAATTTTGTTTGAAAAGTGATGATGATTTTAAAAAATGTAAGGAACATGAACGAATGTATCATATACCAAAAGATAATGTTCAAAAGTGTGAATCATCTTTAGATGTTTTTAAAGAATATAAGATTAGCATAACAGACAAGCTAAAGGAATTCTTAAAAACACTATTTTCAAAAAATAAAAATGAAAATTTTTTGTCACAGCCAACGAATTCCTTAAATAATACATTTAAAGAAAATATAAGGGTAGTACCTAAAAAAGAAAAAGGTAGAAATATGAAAAGAAATAAAAAAAATGAAAAAGAGAGATAAATAAAAGATGGGAAAATAATAGAAAATGAAAGAGAAAGATATAGAAACTAACAAAAAGCAAATTGATAAATACACTATCATTTTAACTTTGATAATGTTAATAGGAATTGTAACAAGAATAATTGGACTAGGCAAAATTCCAATAGGAATAAATGTCGATGAAGCAGGTACTATGTATGATGCATATACTATTGCTAATTACGGAACAGATAGATTTGGAAGCACATACCCAGTCTATATGATAAACTATGGAGGAGGACAAAGTGCATTATATACTTATTTAGCAGCAGTATTTATTAAATTATTTGGATTTAATCTTACAGTAGTAAGACTTCCAGCACTATTATTTTCAATATTATATTTAATATTTGGATTTTTAATAACAAAAAATTTAAAAAATAAAAAAATGGCTTTACTAGTGGAATTCCTGATTGTAATTTGTCCATGGCATTTTATGCAATCACGATGGGCATTAGACTGCAATTTACTTTCTTCAATGCTACTAATGTCAATATACATATTGACTAAAGCAGTTGAATCAAAGTCAAAGAAAAAATATTTCTTAGCAGGAATATTTTTTGGAATAACTTTGTATACATATGCACTAAGTTATATAATAATTCCAATATTATTACTAATACTTTTAGGATATATGTTATATGCAAAAAAAATAAAAATCTCAGATATAATTGTATTAGGAATTTCATTAGGATTATTAGCTATCCCACTTATATTATCACTTTTAGTAAATTATGGAGTAATAGAAGAAATAAGATTACCTTTTATGTCTATATTAAAAATGTGGGTGTTTAGAAATGGAGAAATAAATTTAAGCAACATATTACATAATGTAGTTGTGTTAATTAAATCAATGTTTGCATTTGATATAAATGACTATAATGCATTTACTATATTTGGAACATTATATTATATAAGCATACCTTTTACTATATTTGGATTTATTGATTCTATTAAGAATGTAAAAAAAGACTTTAAGGAAAAGAACATATCATTGGATATAGTAATGTTAGCTAATTTTTTATCTGTTTGTATTTGTAATATTTTAGTAGAAGCCGGAATAAACAGAATAAATTCAATTTATATATCTCTTATTTATTATACTGCTTTAGGAATAATGTATGTATCAGAAAATAGAGAAAAAATTTTTAAATTTAATATTATTGTTTATATAATAATTTATATTGCTTTTCTAACATATTATTTTGGAATATATGGGAAGGAAAATACAAATTTATCGTTTAATAATGATGCTGTAGGAGTGGTTAAATATATAGAGAAAAACGAAAAATTTGATGGAAAGAAAATAAATTTTAGGCTATATGCAATACAACCATATATTTATACGTTAATTGGAAATGAAATGCCTCCACAAGAATTTATGAATACTGCAGTTATACAAAGAGGAGTAGTATTAGCTTATGGCAGATATGTTTTTTATGATAATAAAATAAATGATGACACAATATATGTTATTCAAAATGATGAAAATACTAAAAATATTCTGAAAAAAAATGGATTTAAAGTAGAAGAATATAACAAAAATATAGATATATTGTATAAGTAATTTTATTTTCAAAAAACAAACCAATGTATTGAACATTGGTTTGTTTTAGTGTATAATAGCTAAAGTAAAAATAAAGGAGAAAAGTAATGCAAGATTTAATAAATGGATTAAATGATAAACAAAAAGAAGCAGTTTTAGCAACAGATGGACCATGCTTAGTAATAGCAGGGGCAGGAAGCGGTAAAACCAAAGTATTAACACATAAAATAGCATATTTGATGAGTGAGAAAAATATTAAACCATGGAATATTTTAGCAATAACTTTTACAAATAAAGCAGCAAATGAAATGAAAGAAAGAGTAGAAAAACTTGTGGGAGAAGCTGCAAAAGATATGTGGATAGGAACTTTCCACTCTATTTGTGTACGCATTTTAAGAAAATACATAGATAGACTAGGTTTTGACCGTTCATTTTTAATTTTTGATACTTCTGACCAAAGAACACTAGTAAAAGAATGTATGAAAACATTAAAAATAGATGATAAAATGTTTAACGATAGAAGTGTTATAGCTGAAATTAGCAATGGAAAAAATGAGATGTTAGAACCAAAAGCATATCAAACAAAATATTCAGGAGATTATAGAAAAGAAATAATTGGAAGAATATATGAGCTATATCAGCAAAGACTAAAAGAGAATAATGCAATTGACTTTGATGATATTATTAATTTTACAATAAAAATTTTAACTCAAAATGAAGATGCTTTGGAATACTATACAAATAAATTCCAATATGTGCTTGTAGATGAGTATCAAGATACAAATAAAGCACAATTTACTTTAGTTACAATTTTAGCTTCAAAATATGGAAATATCACAGTAGTTGGAGATAATGATCAAGGAATATATAGCTTTAGAGGGGCTGACATTACTAATATTTTAAACTTTGAAAAAGATTTTCCTGGAACTAAAATAGTAAAATTAGAGCAAAACTATAGATGTACAGGGAATATTTTAAAGGCTGCAAATGCAGTAATAAAGCATAATGAAAACAAATATGAGAAAAAATTATGGACAGAAAATGAAGAAGGAACTTTACCAGAAATTCATAAAGCAGATGACGAATATGATGAAGGAAGATATATAGTAGAACAAATTAACCATTTAAAAACAGAAGAATATTTTAAATATTCAGATTTTACAATTTTGTACAGGATGAATTCACAATCAAGAGCAATTGAGGAAATTTTAAGAAGAGAGGGAATCCCATACAAAATTGTTGGTGGACTAAAATTCTATGAAAGAAAAGAAATTAAAGATATTATTTCATATTTAAGATTAATATATAACTTTTCAGATAATATTTCTTTAAAAAGAATAATAAATGAACCAAAAAGAGGAATTGGAAAAACAAGTATAGATAATATTGCCGAAATATCTGAAAAAACTGGACTTTCAATGTTTGATATAATAAAACATGCAGATGAATATGGACTAAATAGAGTAAAAGCAAATGCTCAGGAATTTATAGAAAAAATAGAATATTTAAGAGGAAATATAGACAATTTATCAATATCGGAATTGATTAAAGAAACTTTAAATAAAACAGGATATGTAAAAGCATTAGAACAAGAAAACACAACAGAGGCAGAAAGTAGAATAGAAAACTTAGAAGAATTTCTAACAGTTGCAATAGAGTTTGAAGAGGAAGAAGCAGAGAACACATTAGCAGATTTCTTAGAAGGAATTACACTAAGTAGTGATATTGACTCAGTGGAAGATACAGAAGATTCTGTAACACTTATGACACTTCATAGTGCAAAAGGACTAGAATTCCCAGTAGTATTTCTAGTTGGAATGGAAGAAGGAATATTTCCAGGAAATAAATCTATTGGAGAACCAAAAGAATTAGAAGAAGAAAGACGTTTGTTTTATGTTGGAATTACTAGAGCAAAGCAATATTTATATTTAACATGTTCTAAGAAAAGGACAATATTTGGCTCAACAAGCTATAATGCAATTTCAAGATTTGTAAATGAAATACCAGAAGAATTATTAAATGGATATGATGAGCTAGATAATAGCAAAGTAGATTATTTTGAAGATGGTAGCTATAAATGGGAATATGGAACAAGTTCAAAAGTAAAATCATATAAAATAGATACTGATTTTAATATAAATAAGCAAAAAGCTGTAGCATCAAGTATTAATACTGGATTTCAATTTAAAACAGCTGAAAATTTCTTAAATTCATTAAATGCAAAAAAAGCAAATTCAGAAACAGATATATCTAAATATAAAGAAGGACAACGTATATATCACAAAAAATTTGGAGAAGGAACTATAAATAAAATAGAACCAGAAGGGGAAGATTACAAAATAGATATATCATTTGATAAGGCAGGACATAAAAGATTAATGGCAAAATTTGCAGGACTTGAGATAATAGAATAAATTGAAAAAATATCTTAGAAAGCGGAGATTTATATAAGTTATTCACATATAATTAATTAATGTAGATAACTTATATAAACCTCCGCTAAATTGTTTTTTTGATATATTATAAAAACGACAAACTCGTAAATGCGTAAGAAAATATTAATAAAATTGAAGATTTGTAACAAAAAAATAATAAAAATGTAACAAATTAAAAATAAAAAGCAAAAAACTATTTCCGTAAAGACTTACAGGCTTCAAATAAAACAGGAAAAATTTGTTTATTGAAAAGTTTAATAGTACATGCTAATATATAATTATATAAGTAGGAAAGGTGGAATTATTACATGAAGCCACAAGTAAATGTAAATAAAAAAGTGCTAATAATATTTATGGTTTTAGTATTATTTTTAATAATCCCTATAATAAGCAATGCAAGTGAGGATTGTGATTTAACAAGTGATAAATACGTAATATCACAGCTATATGGATATATTTGCAGAGTAAAGCCAAAAACACCAATAGAAGAATTTAAAGAAGGGTTTAACATAGATAAAACGCTTATAGCAATTTATCAAGATAATACTTGTAGTCAAGAAGTAAGTTCTGGAAATATAGGCACTGGAATGGTATTAAGATATACTGACAAGGAAACTCAACAAATGAAAACACATACAATCAGTGTAATAGGTGATATAAATGGAAATGGTAATATTGAACAATTAGATTTAAATCTATTGATAAAATATATTGTGGATAAAGAAAACTATAAATTAGATTCAATATCTTTTCTATCAGCAGATATGAATATGGATGGTAAGGTAGATATAATAGATCTTACAAATTTAATTCGATATATTGTATTTGGAAAAATGGATGTAGTAACGCAAGTACCGGTAGGTTCACCTACCATATATATTTTAAACGAAACAGAAGGAGTAGATGATTGGTATTCTAGTGATGTAATATTTAGAATTGAAAAAGATACAACAAGTAAAATAGAAATACTAAAAAATATGTATGAAATAACAGGTACTATGACTCAAGCTGAGAGAGAAATTGGTGAGAATGAAGAAATTACTTTAACTGAAAATGGTATATATTCAATAACAGCTTATTCATATTCAATATATGGAATAAAATCACAAACTAGTGTAAAAGAAATAAAAATAGATAAGAATGGTCCTGAAATTGAGAATATACAGGTAGATACAGAAAATGCTAATATTAGTAATATTTATGTAACAGGAATTACAGATAATGAAAGCGGAATTTATCAAATTAGCTTTAGTAAAAATGAGAATGAATATAATTGGGAGTCTATTGAAGAAAGTACATTTACGAAAGAAGTGGAAACTAATGGAACATGGTATGTTGCAGTTAAGGATAAGGCGGGAAATATCACACAAAAATCTATAGAAGTTACTAATATAAGACAAAAAGTAAGTAATGTAGAAATAAATATAGAAGAAGTAATAGGAATTAATGAGACATTAGAATTGAACATAAGCTATTTAGGTGAAGCGAAACAACTACAAGTAAGATTTGCAAATGAATATGCAATAGAGGTAGATCCAAGCATATATAGAAGTGAGCCAATAGAAGATGACGAAGGAAACCAAATTGGATGGAATAAAACTATTGGAATAAAAGGTTTGTCAGAAGCAAATACACAAATTGAAATTATACTAGAAGATTATGATGGAACTGAAACTAGAATAACACGAGACATTAATATAGTAGATAAAGAACATAGTGTAGCAGTAGTAGGTAATATGTATTATCCAACTATATCTTCTGCAATTGATTCAATTAATAGTGATGGAACAGTAAAAGTATTAAAAAACATATCAGAAAACTTTATTATACCTGAGAATAAGACAATAGAACTTGAAATAGGTAATTATAAAATTACAGGAAGAATTAACAACAAAGGAGTATTGTATGTTAATTCTGGTGAGGTTTATAATACAGATGAAACTATTTATAATACAGGAGATTTGATAGTAAGAGGAGGCAAAATAATTTCAGATATAATAGCAATACATAATTTAAACAATTCATCTGTGACAATAGAAAATGGTGAGATTGTTTCAAATAATAATAATGCTATTTTAAATTATGGAAGTATTTTAATAAACAATGGATTTATAATGACAAATTCACAAAGTGCTGAAGCAATTTCAAATCAATCTGGTGGAGAAATAAATATTATAAATGCACAAGTACAAGCATTAAATAACATAGCAATAAATAATAAGGGTACATTGACATTAGGAATAAATGATTCAAGAGTTAACACATCATCACCAATTATTATTGGAAAAGATTATGGAATATACACAACAGGGGAGTTAAATTGGTTTGATGGTAAAATTATTGCAAAGGAAATAATTTTAGGAGATGTTACTAAACTTGAAAATGGATATTTAATTAATAAAGATATTGTAGATGGAACACAAACAGGTACTTTAGTAACTCCAAAATATAGTGTAAATGGTTCAAAATATGTTACACTAGAAGAAGCAATAAATGCTTCTAATTCAGGAGATACAATTGAATTATTACAAGATACATTTGATGTTTCAGATGTAGAAATTAGTAAAAATATTATTCTAAATTTAAATGGTTATACGCTTACAAGAGAAAAGGAAATAGTAATATTAGAAAATGGTAATTTAAATATAAAATCAGGAGAAATTCAATCAACAAGTGATAGTGCTATAGTAGCATATATGGGAAATTTAGAAGTACAAGATACTAACATACAAGGAAATAAATATGGTATAGTACAAACAACAAATTCACTTTTAAATATAATTAGTGGAAGAGTACAAGGTAGTATATACGGAATTGTAAGTATAACTCAAACTAATACTATAATATTAGGAGATAATAATAGTGCTATTAATTTAAATAATCCTGTAATTATTGGGGAAGAGTATGGAATATTTGCAGATGAAGGAACACAAATTTATTATTATGGTGGAATGATAAAGGGAAAACAAAATCCAGGATATTATGCAATTAAAACACCTATTTACAAAGATGGATATATCATGAGTACAGATATAGTTGATGAATATTATACTTCTAAATTAGTATCAAAATCAGAATATAAAGTATATGTAAAAAAAGAAACTTCAATAGAATATTACAAAACAGCTTATTCAGCTATTGAATCTGTAAGTGGAGAAAATATTGAAACTAAAATTAGTTTTATGAGAGATGTAAATGAAAATATAGTAATACCAGAAAATACAAATATAGTATTAGATATTGGTAATTATACTTTAACAGGAGATATAATAAATGAAGGAAAATTAACAGTAGAATCAGGTAATATAGTAGATATACAAAATACATTATTATTTAATAATGGAGAAACATATATTACAGGCGGAAGTTTAAAAGGTAGTAGTACATCATCACCAGTTATCTATAATACACAAAAAGCTAAAGTAATAATTACAAACGGAAATATAGTATCAGAAAATAACAGTGCAATTGTAAATTATGGAATATTAGAAGTAAAAAATGGAACAATAGAAAATAAATCACAAGATATAGCATGTATTATTACAGAAAATTCAGGAAATACTACAATAAATGGTGGCAATATAACTTCAAAGAACAATACGGCACTTTTAGGAAAAGAAAATTCTACTATAATAATTGGAGAAAATGACCAACAAATAATAACAGATTCTCCATTAATTAAAGGAAAAGAATATGGAGTATATACATTATCAAATTTTTATTATTATGATGGTAAAATATATGGAAAAACATCAATAAATAGTATATCACCAATAACTCCAGAGAACTATTCAATATATACTAAAAACTATGATACATATCAAATTTCAGAATTAATACCATTAACAGATACTATAAAAATTGGAGACAATATATATTCATCACTGACAGAAGCATTAGAAAGTATAGAAACTTCAGAACAAGTAACAGTAGAAATATTAAGAAATATTGATGAATCGGTAGTTATACCAGAAGATACAAATATAATTTTAGAAGCAGGAAATTATACAATCACAGGAAGAATTAATAATAAAGGTACATTAAATATTGCATCTGGGACAATACAAAACAATGAAAATGTGGCAATTTATAATTCAGGAGCATTAACAATTACCAATGGAATTATAAAAGGAACAGCAGATGATTTTTCTACTTTGTATAATGCAACAACAGGAAATTTAAAAATAATGGGAGGGGAAATTTTCTCAGAAAATACTAATGCAATTCAGAATAAAGGAAATACAACTATATCTGATAATGCATATATATATAATTCAAGTGAAGAATATGCAACAATACATAATTATCAAGGCGCAAACTTAAAAGTGACAGGAGGAAGAATAACTAATAAAATAAATACAGGTAAAGCAATAACTAATTTAGGAACTACTAATATTACAGGAGGAATTATAGAACCTAGTATTTAATATATAAACATTATGGAAAAAAGTACCATTGACTAAAAAAACACATAATGTTAACATAAATATAAAAAAGAAAGGAAACGAAAATTAGGTAATGAAAATCGTAAAAAAAATTGTAGCAATAATATTATTAACTATAATAATGACAAATAATGCATCAATTGCAATTACATATGCTAAAATCAATTTACAAAACGATACTAATGTAGAACTTGCTACAACTAAACTAGAAAGTGAAAAATATATCGTTTCTGAAAAAGATGCACTAATAAAAAGGGTCTTACCAGAAACACCAATAGGCACATTTAAAAGCAAATTTAATGTGCCTAAAAGTGATGTGGTAGTATATAAAAGTATAGATGATATGACAGAAGTAGAAGAAGGAAATGTTGCCACAGGAATGGTAGTTCAATGTAAAAATAGTGATAAAAAATACGTAATCTCAGTAATAGGAGATCTAAATAGCGATGGGAATATGGGAGAAATTGAGCTAAATATTCTTATAAAATATATAGTTGGAATAAATACTTCAGAAATACAAGGAATATTAGCTGAAAGTGCCGATATAAACGGAGATAGTGCAATTGATCAAATAGACGTAACAATATTAATAAGGTGGATTGTATATGGAGAGTTAGATATTGATGAATCAAAAAAACCAGAAGCACCAGAAATTAAAGTTATAGAAGGAACAAAAGGCGAAAATGAATGGTATAAAAGTAATGTTAAAATAGAAATTGCAAAACAAGAAGATGACATAGTAGAAGTAGAAAAAATACTATACAGTATAAATGATGAAGATGAAAAAATAATAAATTCAGGAGAAGAAATAGAAATAACCGAAGATGGAGAATACACCATTAAAGCATATGCATATTCAAAAGATGGTTATGAAAGTAATGAAACTACTACAAAAATAAATATTGAAAAACAAGTAAATACAGAAGAAATTAATGTAGTAAAAGTAAGTAGTAATCAAATTAGAGTAGAAGTACAAGCAGAAGCAATATCTGGAATAGCACAATACATATACTATATAGGAAAAGAAACTGAGAATGCAGAAATAGAATATACAAAAGTAGGAGAAACAGCTGAAAATAACTATACATATGGAAATTTATTGCAAAATACACAATATGTAATAAAGGTAGAAGTAAAAAGCAATGCAGGCAATAAAAAGGAAGTAATAGAAAAAACAACTACTAAACAAATTAGTAGTTTAACACTAGATGACGTAAAAATAAATGGAAATACAACAGAATGGACAAATCAAAATATAGAAGCTCAAATACAAGTAAGTGAACAAGCAAATCCAGATGGTGTATATAAGATAGAATATAAAATAGGAGAAAATAATTGGCAAGAATATAATGGAAGTTTAACAATTGAAGAAAATACAGAAATACAAGTAAGATTAACAGATGGAACAAATTATAGTAATGTAATAACAAAACAAATAGAAAATATAGATAAAACAGAGCCAAATGGAGAAATAGAAACAACAAAAACAACTCATTCAATAACTGTAAATGTGAACAACGTAGAAGATAGCCAAAGTGGAATAGAAAAACTTACATATTATTTAGGTTCAAAAAATCAAAATGGAGAAATAGAATACACAAAATCAGAAGAAGGACAAAATTTTCAATATATATATGAAGGATTAAAGCAAGATGAAGAATATGTAGTAGTTGTTGAAATACAGGACAAAGCAGGAAATATAAAAAGAATAGAACAAACAGTAAGAACAAATAAATTTCCAGAAATTAATATTAGTAATATAGAAATAGGATATTCAAATACTAATTGGACAAATGAGAATGTAATAGTAAGTATAAGGATAAAAGACGGAATAGACCTAGGGGAATGTAGGCTAGAATATAGTATAGATGGTGGAAAGAACTGGAGCGAATATAAAGAGGAAGTAAAAGTAGAAATAGAAGAAAATACAAATATTATAGTAAGATTAACAGATGGAATAAATGATTTAGAAGTAGCTTCAGGAAGAGTAAGTAATATAGATAAACAAAAACCAGAAGGAACATTAAAAGTAGAACAAGTAAAAACAAATAAAATTAAAGTAGAAGTAGAAGGAATTGATGATATTTCTGGAGTAAAAGGATATATATATTATTTAGGAACAGAAAATGAACAAGGAGAAATAGAATATATAAAATGTGCTGAAAACTGGCAAGAACAGGAACCAAGAGAAAAAGGAAAAAATAGCTATACATATGGAGGTCTAAAACAAAATACAAAATATTATATCAAAGTAGAAGTGCAAGATAAAGCAGGAAATATAGTAGAACTATATAGTAACCAAACTACTAAAAAGATACCAGCATTAAATTATTTGAATATGGAAGTGGATATATCAGAAAAAGAATGGACAAAAGAAGATGTTATTATAAAAATAAAATTAGACGAAGATATTGCAGATACTGAATATGAAGTAGAATATACTAAAGATGGAGGAAATACTTGGGAAATCTATGATGAAGAGAACGGAATAATTGTAGAACAAAATACAGAAGTACAAGTACGTTTAACAGATGGTGAAAATAGTGGAGAAGGAACAACAATAGAAATAAACAATATAGATAAAACAGCACCACAAATAACAATAGAAGAAATAGATTCAACAAGTAATAGTATAAGTGTTGAAATAGAAGCAGAAGACACTCAGAGTGGAATAAAAGGCTACATATATTATTTAGGTAAAGAAAATGAACATGGAGAAATAGAATATATAGAATATGCTAGAACAAACGAAAAAGAATATGAATATACATCATTAGATCAAAATACAACGTATTATGTAAAAATAGAAGCAATTGATAATGTTGGAAATGTTGGAAATGTAGAAAATAGTATAAAAACAACTGAGATACCTAGTGGAACAGAGACAATAATATTAACACAAGATAGAAAAGAATGGACAAATGGCAATGTACTAGTAACTATAAAATATACTACAACACCATATGAAGTAGAATATAGTATAAATGGAGAAGATTGGACAAAAAGCACACAAAGTGGGGAAAGAATTCTAATAGAAAAAAATACAACAGTATATGCAAGATTAACAGATGGAAACAATGTAGGAGAAAGTACAAGCTTAGAAATAACCAATATAGATAAAACTATACCAACAGTAGAAAAATATGAAATGTTAGAAACAAACAGTGATGGATTTACAGTAAGAATACAAACAGCAGATGATTTGAGTGGTATATCTAGTGTTACATGGTATATGAGAAAACAAGGAACTTTAGAGTACACACAAGCAAAAGAAACATATACAGTGCAAGAGGGATTAGAGGCTGGAACAAAAGAATTAACAAAAGAAAAAACATATACTGGTTTAGAACAAGGAACAACATATCAAGTATATGCACAAGTATATGATGTAGCAGGCAATAAAATAGAAACCGAAATAATAGATATTACTACTAAAGAAATAACAGACTTAACAGAGCAAAATACAATTATAACAGCTACACCATCAACTTGGACAAATGCAAGTGTAGACATAAAAATAGAAACAACAGTAGAAGGATATGAAATAGAATATAGTTTAGATGGAAAAAACTGGTACAAATATACTGGTTTAATAAAGATGGAAAAAAACGGAACAATATATGCTAGACTAACAGATGGAACAAATGTTGGAGAATCAGTAAGTACTACAATAACAAATATTGATCGTGTAAATCCAACAATAGAAAATATAGAAATAAAAGAAAAAACAAGTAAAGATATAACAGCAAGTATAGAAGTAGAGGATATAGAAAGTGGACTAGGCAAAATAGAATGGTATTATAAACATTCTAGTCAAACAGAATATACTATTGAAGAACAAAATTATCAAACAATAAATGGAGCAGATAAAGGAGAAACTGTTAAAGTAAGCAAAACATTAGAATTAAATAATATACAAGCAGGAAGTTATACAATATACGCAAAAGTATATGATGTGGCAGGAAATGTAGTACAAAGCCAATTAATAGTAGTAGAAACAGTTCAAATACCAACAGGAAATAATGCAATTACAATGACACCAAATATAACTAATTGGACAAACGAAAATGTAATAGTAACATTAGAAAGTAACGAAAAAGACTTTACAATACAATATAGTACTGACGGAAAAAAATGGATAGATGGAACAAGAGTAGAGATAGACAAAAATCAAACAATATATGCAAGATTAACAGATGGTGTTAATCTTGGAGAAGTAGCAAGTCTAAAAATAACAAATATAGATAAGACAAAAACAGTAATAGAAGAATTAGTAGCAAAAACAGTAACAAGTAAACAAATAGAAGCACAAATTACAATTCAAGATACAGAGAGTGGATTAGGTAAGATAGAATGGTATTATAAACATTCTAGCCAAGCAGAATATACAATAGAAGAACAAAATTATCAAACAATAAATGGAACAGAGGCAGGGGAAACTACTAAAGTAAGTAAAATACTAGAATTAAATAATATACAAGCAGGAAATTATACGATATACGCAAAAGTATATGATGTGGCAGGAAATGTAATACAAACAGAAGAATTAATAATACAGACAAATGAAATACCAACAGGAAGTGCAGCAATTACAATAACTCCAGATATAACATATTGGACTAATAAAGATATAATAGTACTTTTATCAAGTAATGTGACAGGATATGATATTGAATATAGTACAAATGGAAATGATTGGACTATAGGAACAAGTGTAAAGATATTATCGAATGGAACAGTATATGCAAGACTAACAGATGGAATAAATGTAGGAACAGCAGCAAGTGCAAGAGTAGCTAATATAGATAAAGCAGCTCCAACAGTAGAAAGTATAACAAGTGCAAATGTAACAACAAAGGGATTTACAGCAAAAATAACCGTAACAGATAGCTTAAGTGGATTAGGCAAAATAGACTGGTATTATAAACTATCAACAGAAACAAATTACACAAAAGTAACCCAAGAATATGAGGCAATAAATGGAAATACAGCAGGAACAACAACACAAGTAACAAAACAATTAATCCTAGATAACTTAGTAAAAGGAACATATAATGTATATGCAAAAGTATATGATGTAGCAGGAAACATAAAAGAAAGTGCAGTAACAAATATAACAACAACAACAATAGGCGGAGCAACAGAAGGATTAGAAAGTGGAAATATAAAAGCAAGTGCACCAGTATGGAACAATAAGGTAGCAAGCATAACATTAAGTACAACAAGTAGATTAACAATACAGTATCAAGTAAATAGAACAGCAGAAGAAGGCTGGACAACAGGAACAAGTGTAACGGGATTAAAACATAATGACAAAGTGTATGCGAGATTAACAGATGGGGTAAATGCAGGAACACCAGGTAGTGTAACAATCTTAGATGAAATATTACCAACAGTAACAGTAAGCAAAGGAGAAATAACAACAAATAGTATAGAAGTAAGTGTAACAAGCCAAGATGCACAATCAGGAATGATTGAAGCACCAGTATATAGTTACTACATAAAGAAAACAAGCGAAGATGACTATGAAGGAACACCAAACTATACAGGAACAGAAAGAAGCTATACATTTACAGGATTAACACAAACAACAAGTTATGATATAAAAGTAACAACAGAAGATATAGCAGGAAACAAAGGAACAGGAACATCAAATGGAATAACAACGAAAACCGTAGACGGATTAACAAGTGATAGTGTAACATTTAGTCAAACACCAACAAATTGGACAAAAGAAAATGTAACAGTAACAATAGCAACAACAGTAAAAGATTACAAGATAGAATATAGTACAAATGGAAGTAAATGGTATGAATATGCAGGGGCAGTGATAGTAGAAGCAAATGGAACAGTGTATGCAAGATTAACTGACGGAATAAATGTCGGAACATCAGCAAGTACAAAAGTAGCAAACATAGACAAAGCATTACCAACAGTAGGAAGTATAACAAGTGCTAATGTAACAACAAAGGGATTTACAGCAAAAATAACCGTAACAGATAGCTTAAGTGGATTAGGCAAAATAGACTGGTATTATAAACTATCAACAGAAACAAATTACACAAAAGTAACCCAAGAATATGAGGCAATAAATGGAAATACAGCAGGAACAACAACACAAGTAACAAAACAATTAATCCTAGATAACTTAGTAAAAGGAACATATAATGTATATGCAAAAGTATATGATGTAGCAGGAAACATAAAAGAAAGTGCAGTAACAAATATAACAACAACAACAATAGGCGGAGCAACAGAAGGATTAGAAAGTGGAAATATAAAAGCAAGTGCACCAGTATGGAACAATAAGGTAGCAAGCATAACATTAAGTACAACAAGTAGATTAACAATACAGTATCAAGTAAATAGAACAGCAGAAGAAGGCTGGACAACAGGAACAAGTGTAACGGGATTAAAACATAATGACAAAGTGTATGCGAGATTAACAGATGGGGTAAATGCAGGAACACCAGGTAGTGTAACAATCTTAGATGAAATATTACCAACAGTAACAGTAAGCAAAGGAGAAATAACAACAAATAGTATAGAAGTAAGTGTAACAAGCCAAGATGCACAATCAGGAATGATTGAAGCACCAGTATATAGTTACTACATAAAGAAAACAAGCGAAGATGACTATGAAGGAACACCAAACTATACAGGAACAGAAAGAAGCTATACATTTACAGGATTAACACAAACAACAAGTTATGATATAAAAGTAACAACAGAAGATATAGCAGGAAACAAAGGAACAGGAACATCAAATGGAATAACAACGAAAACCGTAGAAGGAGCAACAGAAGGATTAAAAACCGGAAATATTATTGCAAGTGATCCTATATGGTCTAACGGTTCAGCAAGTATAACATTAAGTACAACAAGTAGCCTAACAATACAGTATCAGGTAAACGGAACATCAGGAGGAGGATGGATGGCAGGAACAAGTGTAACAGGATTAAAGCATAATGATAAAGTATATGCAAGGCTAACAGATGGAGTAAATGCAGGAACACCAGGAAGTGTAACAATCTTAGATAAAATAGCACCAACAGTAACAGTAACTAAGGGAACTGTTACAACTAATAGTATAGCAGTAAGTGTAATAAGCTCAGATGCACAATCTGGAATTTCAACAAATGTAATATATAATTACTATATTAAGAAAAGTGGAGAATCATATTCAACACCAATTTATACTGGAACGGATAAAAATTATATATTTACAGGATTAACACAAACAACAAGCTATGACGTAAAAGTAACAACAGAAGATATAGCAGGAAACAAAGGAACAGGGACATCAAATGGAATAATAACAAAAACAGTAGAAGATTTAACAAGTGATAATGTAACATTTAGTCAAACACCAACAAATTGGACAAAAGAAAATGTAACAGTGGCAATTACAACAACAGCAAAAGATTATGCTATACAATACAGCACAAATGGAAAAAATTGGTATAAATATACAGGGACAGTAATAGTAAAAACAAACGGAACAATATATGCAAGATTAACCGATGGAATAAACGTTGGAGCATCAGCAAGTACCAAAATAAGCAATATAGATAAAACAGCACCAACAATAGGAAGTGTAACAGGAAGTACAACAGCAGGAAACAAAGGAACTATTACAGTAACTGGAATGGCAGATAGTCAAAGTGGAATAGAGGCAGTTAGCATAAGTAAAACAAATGGGGTATATGAATGGATTAATACTACAAATAGTAGTTATACTAAACAAGTAGAAGGAAGCAATGCAAATGGAACTTGGTATGTATATGTAAGAGACAATGTAGGAAATATATCAACTGTTAAAACGACAACAGTAAGTGGTATAGTTGATAAAGTAAGTAATGTAAACTTAAGAACAACAGATTTAGTATTAGACGTGGGAGAAACAAAACAAATAGAAATTAGCTATGACGGAACTCCAAAGACTATAACATATGTAAGTAGTGACACAGGCATTGCAACAGTATCAACATCAGGAATAGTAACAGGAAAAAAAGTAGGAAAAACTAATGTAACAGTAATATTAACAAATTATGATGGAACAACAATAGAAAAAACAGCACAAATAGAAATAAGAGATTATTTAGTAACATATGATTATATAACAAATGGAGGAACTGCAAGTAGTAAAAATTCAGAAAGAGTAGGATATGGCAAATCAGTAGACTTAACTGCAGTAGCAACAAAAACAGGTTGGAATTTTGTAGGATGGAATACAGATAAAACAGCCACAACTGGGTTAACAAGTTTAACTATGCCAAAAAATGACATAACTTTATATGCGATTTACAGTAAAACAATAACAGTAACTTGTTATTACTATAGCGGAACTGCGTCAACAAATAAAAAAGTAACAGGAACTATGTATAATACAGAAACAACTACAACGATAACATTGCCAACAATAACAGAAATTAGTAAAAATAGTTTAAGTTGGACAGGAAGAGGTTGGAGTACAAGTACAACAGCAAATACATCAAGTTATACAGCAGGAGGAAAATCAGTAAATCTAAGTTCTGATAGAACATATTATGCATCATATCAAACAACAGTAAAAGCAACATATAACTACTATAGTGGAAGTGCAGCAACAAGTAGTAGTCAAACAGCAACGGCATATATGTCATACAACGGTGGAATGATAGGAGGAACACCAACAGTACCAACAATACCAACAATAAGTGGATATACACAAAGAGGATGGAGTAAATCAAGTGCATATAATGCAGCTACTGTTACTCCAGGGGCTATAACAGAAAATGTTACATATTATACGTCGTATACTACACAAATAACAGTAACGTATAATATGAATGGAGGCACTGGTACAGCACCTGCAGCAGTTAATGGTACTTGTTATATGGCGTATAATGGAACAAAAACAGGTGCTAGTGTTACAATGAGTAGTACAACAGAAGTTACAAAATTGCATTACGATAGAGTTGGCTGGAACAGTAAAGCAGATGGAACAGGAACAAATTATACAAATGGAACAAGTTATACTTTTAATCAATCAACAACTTTATATGCAAAGTGGACTTCTAAAGGAAATTATGTGGTAGATAATACTAGTTATTACAAAACTTTAAGTGAAGCAGTGGAAGGAGCAAATTCAGGAAGTACTATAGAAGTATTAGCAACAAATACAGATTCTGGAGCTATTACAATAGATAAAGACATTACACTCAACTTAAGTGATTATACAGTAACTAAATCTAGTGCTATAACAATTGAAAGTGGGGTAACAGTAAATATAGAAGGAAATGCAAATGGAACACTTCAAAACACTAGTTTAGAACAAGATTATATTACTAACAAGGGTACATTAAATATAAAAAGTGGAACAATAAATAATAAATCCAATCCAACTGCGAGAGATACGGCAGTTATTTATAATAGTGGAACTGTAAATATGTCTGGAGGAACTATAATAAAAAGAAAAGATGGAGATGGCTTCTGTATAGAAAATATAAATCAAACTAATATTACAGGAGGAACAATAGATTCAACATCTTATGAGACCCTAGTTAATAATGGAGAATTAGCGATTGATGGAGGAATAATTAAAGGATCAACGAGTGTTCACAATTCAGGAAAAACTACTATGAGAGATGGAGAGCTAATAGGAAGTTTGAGTGGAATTAAAGCAGATGGAGATAATGGTGAAGTTATTATAGAAGGTGGAAGAATAGAAGGAAAGCAATATGGAATTGATGCAAAATCTTATGCTAACGTAAATATTAAAGGTGGAGAAATAGAAGGAAAGAAATATGGAATTTATACAGGTCATGCTAGTGTAAATATTAAAGGTGGAAAAATAGCAGGAAAAGATTCAGGTATATGTGTTGATCAAAGAGCTACTATAAAAATTGATGATGGTATTGTTGAAGGAGAAACATATGGCATAAAAGTCGTATCAAAGGCAACTAATATTACTATAGGAAATGAGACACAAGATTTAACAAAACCACAAATTATAGGAAGTACGCAGGGAATAAACTCGGACGAAGAAAGATATACATTTAAGTATTATAGCGGTCAAATAATGTCAACTAATAATGAAAATACATATAATATGACAGCTACTTATAAAAAAAATGGATATGTACCAAAAACAATATATGATAGCGAAAACGGTAGATATGTAACCTCTTTAATATTATTAGAAACAACAGTAAATTATATAATACAAGAAGAAGAAATAGGATATACAACTCTATTAGAGGCTGTGACAGCAGCTCAAGACGGAGATACGATTATTGCATTAAGAAACTATAGCAATTCAGATGAAATTAATATTGATAAAAATATAATATTAAACTTAAATGGACTAACTACAACTAAAACTACTTCATCAATAATAGTAGAGGAAGATAAGACACTTACTATAAGAGGAGATGGAACATTAGCATCTGGTGGTTCAATACATACAATAATAAATAATGGCACAGTTGATATAGAAGTAGGTAAGAATGGTATTTTAAGTAATACATCAACTAATTTTGCACCAATATATAATACAAAAAATGTTAATATGAATGCAATAGGTAAATTAATAGGAATAACTTATGGAATATATAATGAAGAAACAGGAACAGTTAATATGCAAGATGGAACATTGGAAGGAACAACTTATGGAATATATAATGAAGGAATAGGAACAGTTAATATGCAAAATGGATTAGTAAAAGGAGAAACATATGGAATATATAATAAAGGAGCAGGAACGGTTAATATGCAAGAGGGATCAATTTCGTCAAATACAGGAATATATAATGAAGGAACAGGAACGGTTAATATGCAAGAGGGATCAATTTCGTCCAATATAGGAATATATAATAAATCAGAAAATGGTTATGTGAACATTAAATATGGTGATATAAACGTGAATTCATGTGGTATTTATATGCAGTCAGGAACTTTAAAAATTACAGGAGGATGGATACATAGAAAAGAAGGAGCAAAAGGAATACATTGTGTAACTGGTAATGTAACAATATCGAATATAAGAATGGCAGATAGTTCGGGTTCTTATTCGAGTACAATAGGAATATACAATGAAAATGGAACAATTACTTTAACAAGTCCATGGGTAATGGTAAATGGAGATTATTATGGTATTTACAATGTATCAGGTAATGTTACTATAAATGATATATATATTAGTAATTATAACTATAATCCTAGTCATCCTTCATATGCAATATATAATGATTCAGGAACAGTAAAAATTAACAATGTAGATATAAGGGCAGAGGGATATGGAATATATAATAATTCAGGAACAGTAAATATTATGGAAGGAACTATTAAAGCTGATAACGAGAATGCAATACAAAATTATGGAACATTAACTATAGGAAATGAAACAGAAACATATGTAAATAATGCTGTTATACTAGCATCACATTCTTCATATGGGTTATATACCACAACTAATGTTAATATATATACAGGAGTAATAATTAAAGGAACAAGCAGTACACCATATAGTTCTTCACAAGTTACATTCCCAGATGGATATGCAGCAAATATAGGACAAATTACTGAACATTGTGATTGGAATAATTCGGATGGACAAAGTGTGCATGGGGATATTACTCTTTACGAAACAACATTATCACCAATAGTTTCAACAATATCATTAATGGCATTACCATTAGGAGTATTAAGTCTTTTTAGCAATGTACGATAATAATTAATAAATTTTGTAAAATTTGTATAATTTTATATATTGACAATTTTAATCTGGTTAAATATAATAATAGTATAAATATATACAAAAGAAAGGAAATATAAATGAAAAAAAAGAAATTAATATTAATTATAATAATAATTGTAATAATATTGCTACTATGTTTGATAAGCTTTTTCATATTGAAAAAAACAAAAGGGGAGACTATTACTAACGAAAATGAGAATTTGGTACAAACAATGGATGATGAAACAAAAGTTAATGTAAGCCCAAAGTTAGCAGAAACAAAGCAGATAGACGGACTGGAAATATCAAACATAACATTAACAGAAAATAGTAATGTAACTCAATTATTAGGAACAATTACAAATAAAACTGAAAAGGCTATAGAAGAATCAATTATAACAATTGTTTTTGTTGATAAAGATGGAAATGAAATGACTTCAATTGAAACATATGTGAAAAAATTACAACCAGGAGAAAGTACAGGACTAAACGCTTCTACAACATTTGATTACTCAAATGCATATGATATAAAAATAAAAAAATAATTTATAAAAAATAATTTACATTAAACTTTTCTATACAATCTTTTTGTTAATGTAAATTACTATAAAAGATTGTATGAATCTAAAAAACGGAGGAGAAAAATGAAAAAAATATTAACTACTTTAATTATAATTATTTTAAGTTTATGTGCTTTAATACCAACAGTAAAAGGAGTAAGCTTTAAGTTTATAGCTACACCTGACAAGACAGACGCGAAAAGTGGAGATACTATTACAATAAGTTTAAAAATATCAGATATAGATGCAGGAGAATTAGGAATTAATACTTTTAAATGCTCATTTAAATATGATGAATCTATATTTGAAGAAGTTAAGATTACATCAAAAAACAACTGGTCAATTACATATAATGATCAAAAAGAAAATGAAGAATACGGGACTTTATTAGCAGTACTATTATCAGCAGGGGTAACTGAAGATCAAGAAATTGGAGAAATAACATTAAAATTGAAAGAAGACACCCAAGGAAAAACAGGTAATATTACATTTACAGAAGTATCTTCTAATGATGGACAGGTTACTATAACTGATACAGATAAAACTATAGTAATAAATATAGCAGGTGAACAAACTGTAGATGATGATAACAATGATAATGATCAAAATACAGAAGAACAAGAACCTCAAAATGAAATAGCAGAAGATGACAGTAACATAATAATAAATACTATAGAAGATGACGTAACTATTAGTAAAGATCCAATTCCACAAACAGGCAACAAAGGGGAAATTATATTTATAGGTGTTATTATAAGTGCAATTGTAGCCTTAATTGCCATTATTAAACTCAAAAGATATAAAAAAACTAAATAATATAAATTACAAAAAATTCAGTTCTAATTGAGCTGAATTTTTTGTGTATCAATCGGATTTTTATAAAAAATTAAAAAATTTAATTATAGAATAAGATTAAGTTATGTATAAAATATATAAATTTGCACATAATAAATATGAAATAAGAATGAAAGGAAGGATTAATATGCCAAATTTAAGTCAAGTTGAATTACAAAATTTAAGACATTTTATAGGTTCACATGAGACATCATATCAAAAATTAAATACGTATGCATCTCAAGCAGTAGATCCCCAAATAAAGCAAATGTTTACAAAAGCTGCACAAGATAGCTTAAACACAAAACAAAAATTAATGTCTTTTTTAAATAATTAATTTAGGAGGTTATATATGGACGAAAAAACAATGGTAAATGATATTCTAGCAGGAGTAAAGGCAAGTTTAGGATCTTATCAAACAGCTATTTCTGAAACAGAAAATATGCAGTTAAGACAAACATTACAACAATTAAGAAATAATGACGAAAGTTTTCAATATGAACTTTTTAAAACTGCCCAAGCTAAAGGATATTACAAACCAGCAGCACCTGCAACTGTTACGGAAATACAAGATTTAAAAAATAGTTTGCAGTAAAAATAATTAAAGCTTAAAAAAGTGAGATATTAAGAGAAAATAAAAGAAACTTGAAATAAAAATCAAATAAAAAAAGAATTTAAATCAATTTTACTATTGTTTAAATTCTTTTTTTGTTATAAAATAACAATGTTAAAATATAAAAGAATGGAGTGTTTAATATTAATATTTTAAGAAAAGCTGCAATAACTACTAGAAAATCAATTAAATTAATGGTATTGATAATTTTATCAGTAATAGTGTTAATAGGATTGGTGGTCTTGTTTTATAGTCCAACTTATGAAGTAAGCTTAAATGGAGAAGTCATAGGATATACTGCAAATAAAAGTAAGCTTCAAGCTAAAATTAATGAATATACTTCAGAAGATGAAGAAAACAATATAGCGTTTAGGCAAATTGATGCAATGCCAACATATAAATTATGCTTATTAAAAAAAGATATTGAAACAAATGATGATGAAATATATAGTAAAGTTACAGAAGATTCAACTTCATATTATAAATATTATGCAATTACAGAAGATAAAAAGGAAAAATTTTATGTATCTACATTTAAAGATGCAGAAGATATATTAGATAAATTAGAAGATAAAGATAGTGCAAACTGCGACGACTTGGGAATTTTAGAAAAATACGGAAAAGAATTAAAAGAATTTACAGATATTGAAACTTGTGTTTCAAAACTATATGAAAAGAAAGTAGTAGTACAAAGAACTGTATATTCTACTCCATCTGCTTCAAACTATAGTTCAGGAGTATCGTCTAGCAAAGTAAGTTTAGGAATAAGCCTAATTAATCCAGTTTCAGGAGTTATAACTTCAAGATTTGGAAGTAATGATAGTGTAAGAGACCATTCACATACTGGTTTAGATATATCAGCTCCTTATGGAACTCCGATTAAAGCAGCAGCATCAGGAACAGTTACATATTCAGGAAATGCAAATGATGGATATGGGTATTATGTTATAATTTCTCATGGAAATGGTGTAACAACCGTATATGCACATTGTAGCCAATTACTTGTTTCAAAAGGTCAAACAGTAAGTCAAGGAACAGTAATTGCAAAAGTTGGTTCAACAGGCAATTCAACAGGAAACCATTTGCATTTTGAAGTAAGAAAAAATGGAATTACATATAATCCACAAAATTATGTTTATTAATTATAAGCAAATTTTAGCTTTTTTTATTTAAGATAACCAAAAAGAAGAATATATTGTTAAATAATATATTCTTCTTTTTGCTTAGGAGTTAGAATTAATCAAAAATTAAAGCTTTATTTTTTTTCAAGTTTGAGAAAACTTTTCTTAAGTGCGTTATTTTTAATAAACACTGTTCCTACTTCATTTAATTTACTTGCAAATAAATCTGCATTTAAGACATAAGAACCAAATTCAGTAACTATAGTACTAAAAAGTAATGCTTTTTTATAGTTTTCATTAAGATTATATAAATCTAAGAAATAACAATTATTATATGTATAAACAGTTATTTTTTCAGCCATTTTAAACGAATCAGCAAATTTATTACCTAATAAATAATCAATAAAATTACAGTAATCGTCAAAAGTATTAAATTTGTATATCAAATGGTTTGAAATTAAAGAAGTTGTTTTTCTCTTTATTTTAGGCTTTACCTTAGAAACATTTTGAATACTTTTTTTACCAATAGAAGCTGGCAAAACTTTTGTAATAGTTAAAACAAAATTATCTTCTGTCATAGCTAGTGCCTCTATTTTTATTTTACAATTTTGAGCTCTAAAACCTATTTTTTCTTCTGCTTCTTCAAGCATATCTAAAAACAAATCTTGAGTTTCTAAAGAATTAGACATAAAATCATGAAAATCTATATCCTTTTCTTCTAAATCATGTATAGATAGAGTAATTCTTATTTTATTTTCACTAAGCTTTTCAAATTTCATTAAAAATCCTCCAATAAATTCTAAGTTATAATATTATATTTTATAAACATTAAAAAGGTAACAAATAATATAACATAAAAATAAATAAAATAAAAGAGTTTTAGATAAATTTATTTTAACATAATATTTTCAAAAAAGAAATAGAAAAACTTTCCTAACAAATCTTGAAAAATTTTGCTATACAATATATAATACTTATGTAAAAAAATATAGTAAAAATCATAAAAACAAAATTGGAATAGATACCAAAGAGGAGGATATAATAAAAATGGCAACTAGAGAAAAAAATATATGGATTCTTATATTATTTATATTATGTGGTTTAGTAATAGGAGGCTTACTAGGAGAACTTGCTTCTAAAGTAGATTTTCTATGGTGGTTATCTTATGGAGAAGAATTTGGACTAGCTGAGCCAATAATATTAAATTTGCAAGTCATAACAATTACTTTCGGTCTTATGTTTAAAATTAACATTTCAAGCATTATTGGAATGATTCTTGCAATATTTATCTATAAGAAAATATAAAAAATGTAATAGGGGGCTTTAAGAAAGGAATGGTTAAAACATGAAAATGAAAGAGCTTCCTATATCGGAACGACCTTATGAAAAGTTAGAAATGTATGGAGAAAAAGCTTTATCAAATGCTGAGTTATTAGCAATTATAATAAAAAGTGGAACAAAAGGTGAAAGTAGTGTAAGCATTGCACAAAAAGTGTTAGCATTAGAAAAAAACGGAAAAAACAATTTAAGATTTTTGCAGAATTTATCAATAGAAGATTTTATGAAAATAAAAGGAATCGGAAAAGTTAAAGCAATACAATTAAAAGCAATAGCAGAACTTACAAAAAGAATGTCTAAGCCATTAGACATTAGTAAAGTACAAATTAATGAGCCAAGTAATGTAGCAGAATTATTAGAAGAAATGAAATATGAAAAAAGAGAGATAGTAAAAACTATAATTCTTAATACTAAAAATGTAATAATAAAAATAGTTGATATATGTTTTGGAGGAACCAATTCTGCAATATTAAAACCAAAAGACGTACTACAAGAAGCAATTAAAATAGGAGCACCAAAGATAATTCTAGTACATAATCATCCAAGTGGAGATCCAACTCCTAGTCAAAGTGATTTAGATTTTACAAAAAGAGTATATGAGGCGGCAAATTTGATGGGAATTGAATTATTAGACCACATAGTTATTGGAGATTATGGTTTTAGAAGTATTTTTTATTGTATAGGAAAAATCGATAGATTTTGACTATACAACAAGGTTAAGTTTCCTTGGACCGTGCATATTTGCAAAGCAAAATGCACATATGGCGAAGCCACTTTTCTTATTTGTTAGGAAAAAATAATTAATATTGGAGAGGGGTTAATATAATGAGATTATTTGGATTAGGTTCAAAAGATATTGGAATAGATTTAGGTACTGCCAATGTTTTAGTTACATTAAAAGGAAAGGGTATAGTTTTAAATGAGCCATCAGTAGTTGCAATAGATAGAAAAACACATAGAATACTTGCAACTGGGCATGAAGCAAAAGAGATGCTTCGGAAGAACTCCTGAGCAAATAAAAGCTATAAGACCAATGAAAGATGGCGTTATAGCCGATTTTACAGGTACACAATTAATGTTAAGAAATATAATACACAAAATATGTAAAAGATATAATATTGGCAAACCTAGAGTAGTTGTAGGAGTACCATCAGGAATAACAGAAGTAGAAGAAAGAGCAGTAGAAGAGGCAATATTGCAAGCCGGAGCAAGAGAAGTGTATTTAATTGAAGAACCTATGGCAGCAGCTATAGGAGCAGGATTAGAAATAGCAGAACCTAGTGGAAATATAATTGTAGATATAGGTGGAGGTACCACAGAAGTTGCAGTTATTTCTTTAGGTGGAATAGTCGTAAGTAATTCTATTAGAATTGCAGGAGATGAACTTGATGAAGATATAGTAAACTTCGTAAAAAGAGAAATGAATCTTGCAATAGGTGATACTACAGCAGAACAAATAAAAAAGGAAATAGGATGCGCAATGCCTTTAGTTAATGATATTGGAATGGAGATAAGCGGAAGAGATTTAACTACAGGACTTCCTCAAACCGTAAAAATTGTATCTAGCCAAGTACAAGAAGCAATGAGAGAATCTATAGCAAAAATAGTAGATATAGTAAGAGTAACATTAGAAAGAACCCCACCAGAACTATCGTCAGATATAATGGAAAAAGGAATAGTTTTAGCAGGAGGTGGAGCTCTAATAAAAAATATAGACAAATTAATAATGGAAAAAATGGAAATGCCAGTATATATAGCAGAAGAACCACTAAATTGTGTAGTAAAAGGTACAGGAAAAACGCTAGAAGATTTGGAAAGATTAAAAACGGTGTTAATAAATTCAAGAAAAAGGAATTAGTAAAGGAATGATTTATTAGTATGTACAAAAACAAAAAAAATGGAGTCATAGGAATTGTAATAACAATTATAATTTTAATCTTATTAGTTGTATTTACAAATAGCAATATAAATCAAATTTCATTCTTAGAAAATATATGTAATGTTTTTGTTATGCCAGTTCAAAATGGTTTTACTTATCTAAAAAATAAGATTTCTGGAAATGAAAACTTTTTTGCAGATATGGACAAGCTAAAAGCAGAAAATGAAGAATTAAAACAAAAAAATAGTGAACTAGAACAATCGTTAAGAGAATTAGAAATAATAAAAGCAGAAAATGAAACTTTAAAAGAATATGTTAATTTGAAAGATAAATACAAGGATTATACTACAATGCCAGCAGACGTAATAAATAGAGATCTTAGCAATTATAGTAGTATTATAGTTATAAATGTTGGCTCAAATGATGGAATAAAAGAAGAAATGACAGTTATTGCAGATGATGGATTAGTTGGATATGTTATTTCCGTAACACCTACTACTTCAAAAGTACAAACAATAGTAGATACAGCAACAGCTGTAACAAGCACAATTAGTACAACAGAAGATACAATAATAGTACAAGGAACATTAGATGATAAATCAAATTTAAAGGCAACATTTATACCAACAGATGCGGTGGTATTACAAGGAGATAGTGTTGAAACTTCAGGAATAGGTGGAATATATCCTAAAGGAATTCACATAGGCACAATCAAAGAAGTCGTAAATACAAGTAATCCAACAGATAGATATGCAATAGTTGAAACAGCAGTTGATTTTACTAAATTAAATACAGTACTTGTTATAACTAATAATAAATAATAGAAAGGATGATTAGAAAATTGAGAAAAACATTATCAATCATAATACTTATAATATCCTTTTTTATTATATATTTTTTGCAAGCAAACTTTTTTACCTATTTCACAATTGCAGGAATTAAGCCAAATTTGTTTGTAATATTTGTACTTTTTATAGGTCTTTTTGCAGGAAAAAAATTAGGGTTAGTACTAGGAATAATATTTGGCCTTTTTTTAGATATTGTAATAGGTAGACAAATTGGAATATCTGGAATTATGCTAGGAGCTATTGGACTTATAGGAGAATATTTTGACAAAAGTTTTTCAAAAGAAAGCAGAATTACTATAATTCTTATGATAATGGGAAGTACAATTATTTATGAAATAGGCTGTTATGTGTTTAATATAATAACACTTGATGTAAATTTTGAACTAATTAGCTTTTCTAAAATATTATTAATAGAAGTACTTTACAATGTGTTAATAACTATTATTATATATCCAATAATGCAAAGATTAGGACATAATTTAGAAGAAATATTTAAAATTAAAAATATACTAACTAGATATTTTTAAAGGATGGTGATAGATTGAACAAAGATAAAAGAAATGATAGAGTAAGATATAATTTACTTATTACCATTGTTTACATAGTTGGAATTATTTTAATTATTCAATTATTTAATTTACAAATTATACATGGAGAAGAATATAGAGAAACTTCTAACTCTAGATTAACAAGAGAAACTATAGTAAGAGCAGCAAGAGGTTCTATTAAAGATAGAACAGGGTTTGAATTAGTAAGAGCAGAAACAGGTTATAGTGTCGAAATATATAGTACAAAAGTTAGTGATGAAGAATTAAATAAATCAATTGAAAAATTAATAGAAATATTAGAAAGTAATGATGATAAATTTATAGATAATTTGCCTATAGAAGTTGAACCATTCAAATTTACAATAAGTGAAGAAGAACAAAAAACTTGGAAAATAAATAATGAATTAGATGAAAATTTAACAGCAGAGCAAACCTTTGATAAGCTTAAAGAAAAATATGAAATATCAGTAGAAGATAATAAAATTGCTAGAAAAATTATGGCTGTTAGATACGAAATTTCAAAAAATGGATATAGCAATACTAAATCGGTAATAATTGCAAAAGATATAAGTAGTACATCTGCTGTGCAGATAAGAGAACAGAATTCAAAATTAGCAGGAATGTATGTTATAACTGAGCCAATTGTTTCTTATACATCAGGAAATTTAGCTTCTCACGTGCTTGGATATGTAGGAGCAATTAGTGAGGAAGAATATAAAACTAGAAGTGATACTTATAGAAATGATGATGTAATAGGAAAAGATGGAATCCAAAAAATATTTGAAGAATATTTAAAAGGAAAAGATGGAACAAAACAAGTTGATATGACTGTAGATGGAACAATAACAAGTGAATATATATCAGAAGAAGCGGTTGCAGGCTCAGATGTAATCCTAACAATAGATGCTAACTTGCAAAAAGTAGCAGAAGAAGCATTAGAGCAAAATATAAAAGACATAGCTTTAGGAAAATTTGGAAAAAAATATGATGCTGAAGCAGGTGCAGTAGTGGTGATGAATGTTAATACTGGAGAGGTTTTGGCATTAGCAAGTTATCCAGATTATAATCCAGAAAAGTTTTTTGAAGAATATTCAAGCACAGATGAAACAGGAAAATATTTAAATAGAGTAATATCAAGTGAGCAACCGCCTGGTTCTACATTTAAAATGGCAGTAGCAACAGCTGCATTAGATACAGGAGAAATAACACCATCTACTAAAATAAATGATAAAGGAGTATATCCTTATGGAGCCAGCCAAGCTTGTTGGTATTATAGAAGCTATGGTGTAGGACACGGTTATTTAAATCTTACACAAGCGATTAAATATTCTTGTAATTATTTTTTCTATGATTTAGGATATAGATTAGGAATAGATACCGTAGCAGAATATGCTATGAAATATGGTTTAGGGAAAAGGACAGGAATAGAACTTGCAGGAGAAGCACAAGGAGCAGTAGCAAGTAAAGAATATGCACAAAGCGTAGGATATAACGAATGGTATATATCAGATACTTTATCGGCAGTTATAGGACAAAGTTTTAATAAATTTACTCCAATTCAAATGGCTAGATATATTAGTATGATTGCAAATGGTGGAAAAAATATTGATGTAAGTATAGTAAAATCAATAATAAAATCTGATGGCACAGAAGTTTCAAAAGATGAAATAAGAGAATTTGCAAATGAAAAAACAGGTACAGAAAATGAACTTAAAGAAGATTTAAATGTATCAAAAGAAAATTTAGATGCAATAAGAAAAGGAATGAGAGGAGTTACAAGTGAAGCGGGAGGAACAGCTTATTCAACATTTGCAGATTTTGATATAGATATAGCAGGAAAAACGGGTTCAGCACAAACGGGAATAGATGGAGAAGCACATGGTTGGTTTACAGGATTTGCACCATATGATAATCCAGAAATAGCAGTTGTAGTATTTGTAGAAAAAGCAGGTTCAGGAGGATATACAGCAGAAGTTGCTAAAAAGATAATGGAAGAATATTTTGGAATGAATTCTGAAAAAGTTACTGAGGATAAAAGTGCACAGTCAAGCATAGAAAGTGTTAGGTAAGTTGTAAGTAAAAAAGAAAGGAAAGCGTAATGCTAGGAAGTTATATGAATAATTGTATAAGTATTAGTATAAAGAAGAATCAAGTAATTATAAAAATTGAAGAAAATGCAGAACAAAGAGAAATAATTTCAACACTAAAAAAGAAAATAATTGAACTAAAAAATTTATATCAAGATGATAAAACACCTATTTTAGTAACTGGAAAAATTCTAAAAAATAAAGATATGGAAGAAATTCAAAACCTTATAAAAAGATTTATAGATGTGCAAATTGATTTTGATAGCCCAAAAGTGTTAGGCTTGCACGGAATAAAGAAAACATTTTATAAAGAAGTTGCAACTTCTGAAACAAAATTTCATAAAGGTTCGTTAAGGTCAGGACAAAGGTTAGAATTTGAAGGAAGCCTTGTAATTATAGGAGATGTAAATGCGGGGGCAGAAGTTATAGCAAGTGAAAATATAGTAATACTTGGAACTTTAAGAGGATTAGCTCATGCTGGAGCAAAAGGAAATAAAGATGCAGTTATTGAAGCATCTGACATAGAATCACTTCAAGTAAGAATAGCAGATAAAGTTAAAGAAATAGAAAAAGATGAAAATGAAATTAGAAAAATAAAAACATCTGCATATATAAATGATAAAGATGAATTGATTTTGGAATAAAGCTTGTTTAGAACATTATCAATATTTTATCTGATTTTATATCTGTTACAAGTTAATGGTTTTAACTGTTTTGAAAATATAGAAAGCTAGATATATGTTTATTTTGAAATATTTTGCAGTTCGCGTAGCGTTCAAACGAGCGTTTTACGCGAGTGCGCTTGAAGAAGCCTACCTTCCATGCAAATAAAAATTCTTTTTATTTGCATGATTAGGTGGCTTCGACAACAAGAACAAAAAATTTGAAAAATAAACATATATCTAGCTTTCTAAGGTATAAATTTATCAAAACCATTAACTTGTAACAGATACCTAGAACCAAGCAAATTTTTATTTCATAAATCTTAAGACAAAAGCAAAAGTATTAATGCAATAAACAAGAATTCGTCCTTAATTCCTTCATTATATAAGAAAAAAATTAAGCATATTAGTAAGATATCATCTTGATATAATTGTATTCCAAATAATTCAAACATTGGAGTATCATTATTATTAAAAAATAAATTTTCAAAAATATTAGACTTATTGGAAGTAGATTGAGCAAGCTTTTTGACTTCTTTATGATTATATAAGTTATCTTGCATTTTATTTAAATTTTGAAACTGTTTATTTTTTTGATGGTTATCTTGCTTCTTTTGGTTTGAATACTTTTCTTTATAACTTTTCTTGTTATGAGCATTTTTGTATATGTTTTGTGGATAACCTAAATAATAATTAGAGTAAGGCTGTGGATAAAAAGGGAAATTATTTATCATTACTACTCTCACCACCTAGGGAATTCATAATTTCAAAAGCTTTTCCTATTCCAAAAAGTTGTATGTACTGGTCTACTTTTTTTCTTCTACTTTCTTTAAGATATGGTTTTAAAGAAAGTAAAAGATTAGATCTAGGATCATCTTTATTTGAATTCATTGAATCCATAATTTTTTTCATTTTCAATATTGTATTTATATCAATATTAGAATTATTATTATTTTCATTAGAATTGTTATCATTAGAGGAGTTTTTTATATTATTAAGTAAATTTTTTATATCATCAGGAAATTCATTATTTTTTAACATTTGACTGAATTGTTCGAACATATTGTTCATATCATTATCATTCACTTTAAACTCCTCCTTATAATTTTAATTTTTGATAAGTAGTTATGCTAATTATTACATTTGTAACCCCACAAAAAGAAAACTACTTATCTTTTTTTATCTGGTTTATAATAGAATTTACATCATTATTTTTTAGCATTTGATTCATTTTATTAAGCCCCTGCTCTAAATCTTTTTTATCCATTTTAGAAAGTATAGACATAAGCTGAGCCATGTTCATATTCATATTATTCTTTTCCAAATACAATCACCTCATTATTAGTATATGTTAAAAACTATAATATAATATTCAAAATGATTAAAAAAGTTACATTTGTAAAATTGTAATAAAAATGTAATATAATTTTAATATTTGTATCTAAAATGAGTATCCGTAAAATAAAAGGAAAAATGCTTTTAAATTGAATAATATAAGCTATTGAAATAAAAAATATAAGTGCTAAAATATAATTATTATATTGTATATTAGTGACTAAAAGTATAAAATTAGTCCTAAAAGACAAAATACACATAAAAACTTTAAAAAAAACTGTAGAAGTGTTGAAAAAACAACAAAAATATCGTATAATATAATTATCATGTTCTATAAAAACGGAGGTTAATATGAGTAGAATTTTAGAAAAAATAATAGCGTTAATTTTAGTTATAATCTTAGCAAGTGCAAATTTAATAGTTCTTGGGGAATATACAATAGCATACGCACTAAGTGATGAAGAATTAATTAAACAAGATTCTAGTACAAATCATAAAAATGTGGAGTTTAATTCATATTTTTATGGAGAAGTGCATAATCAAGTTTTCGATATAGGAAGTGAGGATGCAAAAATATATCTAAAACTTAATGTTAAAGATGCAGGATATTTACAAAATGGAACTATAGAATTCCAAGATGTAAACTTCAAAATAAAAGATGGTGTACAAAATGCAAACATCCAAAGTATAGATACTGAAAATAATAAAATACTATTAAACAAAATAAATAACGGCTCAGACATTACAATAGAACTTCCAATTGAAATATTAAAAAATGATAATGTGTCATTAGATTATTTTAACAAAGAAACACTTACAAAATTTACAGGAACTTATGTTGATGGCTCAGGTAAAGAGAAACAAATAGAAAAAGAAGTAACAAATAAACTTTCTTGGAAGGGAAATGCTGAAGCAGAAGTAAAAGTTACTGCCAATAAATTTGTAACATATGCAACAGATGAAAATTATGGGGTAATGTTACAAACTAAAATAAATTCTAATATAAAAGATTCTAGCCTTCCAATACATAATACTAACTTAGAAATTACAGTACCAACAATAAATAATATAAAACCAACAACAATAAACGTTATAGCAACAACTACTATAGCAACAAATGGAAAAACAGATGGAATAGACTTTAATAACAATAATTATTCTTACGACCAAGAAAATGGAAAAGTTACAATAAATGTATCAAATTTAGAAGATAGTATTTCCTGGGCAAAAAATGTTTCAGATGAATATTTAGTAACATATTTATTTGAAGGACAAGATATATATAATTTTGCAAAAGAAAATGGAATAGAAAGTCAGGTAGTAACTAATGCAAATATTATAGTTTATAATAATGAAGAAAATGTAGTTAATTCCCAAGTTACAACACCAATCGAGTATACAGAAAAAGAGGGAACACTAACAGATTTTGCATTAAATGTAACAGATAAAATAAGTAAAGGTTATATATATGCAAATTATGATGCAACAGAAAAAAATGAAACAGAATATATTGTAAATTATGTAGCAACAGTAAATAGTGCAAAATTAACAACTTCGTTAGAATTTATACAAAACTATGACAAATTTATAACTAACGACAATAAAGAAGGTTCTACAACAGTAGGAGAAAACAACTATTCATATAACAAAAAGGTTAGTGTATCACAAGCAGAATTTAATAAAATTCTAGGAGAAGATGGAATAATTACTATAAAAAATGAAAAAGACGAAATTTTAGGAACTATAAATAAAGAAACAAATTTAGAAAATGGAATTTATTCTTTAGATATAAGTAATAAAGATAGCAATAAGCTTGACATAGTTACATCTGCACCTATAACAGAAGGACAATTAAAATTATATGTGTTAAAAGCCATAAAAGGAAATATAGATTACTCAAAAGACCAAATGAAAGATTTTACTAAGATGAAAGTAGAATTTGAAGGAAAAACAAATACAACAACATATACTGCTTGGAAAGAAATGAGTATGCAAGAACCAGTAACAAAGGCAGAACTATTTGTAACACCTCAAAATCTATCTACAATAGTAAAAAATGAAGATGTTGAAATAAGAGTAATATTAAATACTTCAAATACTGACTATGCATTATATAAAAATCCAGTATTTGAAATAGAATTGCCAAAAGAAATTACTAAGGTAGAATTAAAAAGTATAAATTTATTATTAGAAGAAGAATTGAAAATAAAATCATCAGAAGTAATTGATAGAGATGGGAAACAAGTTATTAAAGTAGTTTTAGAAGGAACTCAAACAAAATATTATAACAATATTAATCAAACAGAAATATCTAATGGAGCAAACATAGTAATAAAAGCAGATTTAACATTAGATAAATTTACATCAAACAAAACAGAAACAATAAGTATGGCATATAAGAATGAAAATATGGAAATAGAGAGTACAGAGATAACAGGGGAAGTATCAACTAAAGTTAATTTAGTAGCACCTTCTGGACTTACAGCCACAAATAATATAAGCGATTATGCTGAAAATAGTTCACCAGTAATTGCAATATCAGATGAAGTTCAAGAAGTAAACATTCCAGTACATTCTGATTCAAGGGAAATGACAATTGGAGGAACTATAATAAATAATTATACAAATGATATTAGTAATGTAGTTATTTTAGGAAGATTACCAGCAAAGGACAACAAAAATGTAGATACAAATGCATCATTAGGAAGCAATTTCAATATAACATTATCTCAAAAAATATCTATAACAGGAGCTGAAAATGCAACAATATATTATTCAGAAAATGTAGATGCAACAAATGATATAGATTTAGAAACAAACGGATGGACAACAGAACCTACTAACTTATCTAATGTAAAGAGTTATATGATTGTTCTTGCTAATAATATGATAGCATCAGATAGAATAGAATTTTCATATAAAGCAACAATACCTGAAAATTTAGAGTATGATAGCAATAGTTATGAAATGTATAAAGTATTTTACACAAATAATTCAACAGAAGCAGTAATAAATGAAACAAAAGTTTCTCCAATAGTAGGCTTAAAAACAGGACAAGGACCAGAACTTAAAGTGACAATGACATCAAATATAAAACAGGAAAATGGAGTAAATATAATAAGACAAGGAGAAATGGTTAGATTTTGGGTAACAGTTGAAAACACAGGAAAATTAGATGCCGAAAATGTAAAATTAAATGTAAACAGACCAGATGAATTGGAATTATTACAATATAATGATTCTTATTCAGGATATGATGTTATAGAAGAAAATGAAGTGACTTTAGGGACAGTAAAAGTAGGAGAAAGTTCGACTTATAGTTTTGATTTACGTTTGAAAAAAGATTTTAAAGTTGTTGGAGAAAATGTAGAAAAAGTAGAAGGAAAAGTTAGTATAAATGCTACAGCCGGAAATATGAATTATACAGCTAATAGTGATGAATTATTAATGAATTATAGACAAGCATTTTTTACAATAAAAAATATACCAAATGTTAGAGAAAATTATGTATATACAACAGGAAATAAAGTTGAATATGAAATAACAATAATAAATCAAACTGAAGGCATATATAATTTTGAATTAAATATACCATTACCAGATGACTTAAAAGAACTAGATGCATATTGGTCTATAGATAATGAGCAGGATAGAGATGGAGTACAAATATCTACAAATAAAATAATTGCAACTAAAGCAAACCTAAACATAGGAATTAACAAATTTATAGTAACATTTAGACTAGGAGCAAAAACTCAAACTTCTTTTTCAACGCAGGTAAATGCTAAAGGTGAATTTAACTTAGACGAAGAAACAGTTAATACTGGGATACATTATTCTAATGAAAGATTTGTAAATAAGGGAGTTCCAGAATTATCAGGAAAACAATTAGAATTAGATGATGCATATATAAAAGAAGGAAAAGAATTTAGTTATAAATTTGAAATAAAGACAGGAGGAACCGGAAGTCAAAATAATTTTATATTTGAAGATGTTTTACCAGAGGAATTAGAATATGTGAGAGCAAATATAGATGTAACATATCCAGAAGCAGCAGATGATGAATCGATAGATATTTCATATAAAGATAATATTGTTACAGGCAAAATAGATAGATTGCAACCAAATGCAACAATTAATATAGAAATTATTGTAAAAGGTTACCTAAAATCAGAAACTGATAATGAGAAAGCAGTAATAAATAAAGCAACTGTTGTAACAAATCAAGTAGAAAAAATTGAACTTAATTCTGTAACTGCATACATAGAATATGATAAATCTCAACATGAAGACTCAGAAAATCCAGAAAATCCATCAATGGAAGAAAATAAAATAAGCGGCATTGCATGGATAGATAGTAACCAAGATGGAAGAAGAGATTCGGAAGAAGAACTTTTATCAGGTGTGCAAGTAATGCTTTTAAATAAAACAAAAAATGAATTAGTAAAAAATAAAGAGACAGGGAAAGAAGAAATAATAACAACTGGAAATGATGGAAAATACACATTTAATAATGTGGAGAATGGAGACTATATTGTTATATTCTTATATGATGCTTCTCAATATAGTATAACAGATTATCAAAAAGAAGATGTAGAGGAAAGTGTAAATTCAGATGCAATAAGTATGAAGATTATATTAAATGGAGAGCAAAAACAAGCCGGAGTAACAGATATAATTAATATTTCAAATGAAAATGCACGAAATGTAGATATAGGTTTATATTTAGCAGAAAAATTCGATTTAAGATTAGATAAATATATATCAAAAATAACATTAACTACTCCTACAATTGGTACACAAGTAACAAATTTAAATAATTCAAAGTTACAAAAAGTGGAAATTTTAGAGAAAAACATTAATCAAAGTAATGTAGTAGTTGAATATAAAATAGTAGTAACAAATGAAGGAAGAATTGCAGGATACGCTAAAAAAATAGTAGATTATTTACCTGAAACAACTAAATTTGATGCTGAATTAAATACTGATTGGTACATGTCTAATGAAACTAATAGTGTATATAATGCAAGTTTAGCAAATGAGAAAATAGAACCAGGTGAAAGCAAAGAAGTTTCACTAATTCTAAGTATGCAAATAACAACTTCTAATATAGGAAAAATTTTAACAAATGTTGCAGAAATTTGTGAAAGTTATAATGAACAAGGTATTCCAGATGTTGATTCAACAGTAGGAAATAATGTAAGCACAGAAGATGACTTATCTGAAGCAGAAATATTACTATCAATTGTAACAGGTAATACAATAATTATGCACATAATTATAGGAATAGTTATAATTTTAATATTAGGAGTAGGAATTTATGAAATTAAAAAAAGAGTACTTAATAAAAAATAAAAGGGAAAGGGGGAGAAAAATGGATAATACTAAAATAACAAATAACAAAATAATTTTAATACTACTTGCAATAATGTTAGTTATTTCATTATTATATTCTTTATTAATGTTAAAGTTTGATATTGAAACGACTAATATATCAGAAAAATTAAATTATGCTGATAGTGTAAGAAGTTTTGAAGATGAAATTAGTATAATTACTTTGAAAGATGATATAAAGGTAAGCAGTGATGCTGATGGAAACGGAACATTGTGGATGCCAATACCACATGAGGATTTAGGAGAAACTGGACAATTATATTGTATAAGTCCAGGAGACTTAATAACAATATCAGAATCAAGTAGTGGGGATAGAATTGTAGCTAGTTATGCTGAAAATTATAGAACTAAGTTACAACTCGAAGATATACTTGCTAATTCTAGAAAAACATCAGCTTCTGGATGTTCTCCAGAAGCACCAGATGTACCATACTATTTGGAAACAAGCACAACATATTTTCATTGTAAAAATGATCATTATACAGAAAATGATTCTTATACAGACAGAAATGGAGTTACACACGATAATTTATATGATATTGCATTTCAATTATCTTGGAGAGAATCAAGAGATTTTAATATAAGTGATTGGACAAGAGTAAAACAATTGATGGTATGGGATTCTATTCTTTGCCAGAAAGATGGATTTTCATTAGAAGATGATGTAAGAGATGCGACTGCTGAAGAAAAGCGTGCTATTAAGACTATTAAGCTTTACTCAGGAAAATTCATAAGTACAGAAGCAGGAAATGAAGTTTTTGGAAGCTTTAATCCTACAACTGAATACGGATATGTTCCAACAGGTTACCAAGGAGTAATGGAAAATATAAAAGCAAATAATGATACAATAAAAAAAGAAGATGGTGCAACAATAGATTCAGACATATATATAGATGTTGATCAAAATAACAAAACTGTCTTAATGGGACCTTTTTCTATAGATTATATTGACTGTAGAATAGGTGCAGGAGATGTTTCTATTGGTGGAATATCTGATATGTATTTATATGATGCAACAGGAAAGAAAATAAATATTGATTATATTTGCTATGATAGCGGAAATAATGGTTTGACAAAAATTGAAGTAGACAATAATCATAAATATAATAGTTTTTATAGTTACATAATACCAGATGGCCATGGAAGTTATGCTGGAGAGGCTAATATAAATTATTTAGACTTTTGGGCTTATGGTAAAATAGCACCACTTCCAAATCAAGAATTTTATATACAATTTTCATATACAGATGAAATACCAAATGGAGTGAAGTTACATGTAGATTTTAAATGGTTAGAATGTAAAATAGAATTATGTTTTAGAGATGGAACAATATATTATATTGATCAAAATGAAAAACATAGTGGAACACATACAGATAGATGGATAGATGAAAACGGAATATCACATTCATATACTCATAGTCACAAAAAATGTGAGAAAACACCATTTATAAATAGCGCAAAGGCACAAGGACAAGTATATATATCATCTGCAGAAAGAATATTAAAAGAGGATAGTATAGAATTTGGAGGAGGAAAATATATTCCGCTATCAATGAAAATAGGAGGAAAGGTATTTGAAGAAGCAAATTCTGGAAAAGAGAATACTTGGAATGGTACTTTGGGTAGTGAAGATAGAACTTTATCAAATATAAAAGTTACATTATATGAAGTAAATCAAAATGGCGGACTTAAATTAGCAAGTTTAGCTACTCTACAAGAAGAAAATCCAAATGCTACTAAAGATGAAGTTAATGATAAAAATGATTGGAGTAGAAGAATTAATCCAACTTTAACTGATGAATATGGATATTATGAATTTAGAGGACTAAATTTAGCAAAGAAATATGTTGTAATGTATACATATAATGGACAAAATTATTTTGCAACACAATATTTATCAACTAATGGAGGAAGCCAAACAACATATAACTCTGTAGCAGATATGGTAAAAGCAGGAGCATATAGTACAGTAAATAATAATAGCTATTGGGAGTTGACCTCAAAAGGAACAGAAGTAACAGGAACAAGAGAAAAGTATACAGACAGATTTTCTGAAATTGGTTCAGAACCAAAAAGTTATGTATCTACCAATAATTTGAACTTGGGAAGCAATATTTTAACAAGTGACCAAGGAGAATGGTACAATGTTACATTTTCAGACTATGATTTAATGGGTTATACTTTAAATTCAGCAGGAAAATATGAGTACAATTCAGGTAAACAACTAATTGATGGTTACTTATTTGATGAAAATGGATATCTACAATATGATGATCAAGGTAATGTAACAAGCGAGTGGCAAGAAGGAATAATTAGTAGAGCAATAAAAGATTTTATTAATAAGAATAAGTCATATCCAACAGAAGATGAAATGATAGATATTTATTCTCAAATAGCAGGTAACAACGAGGAAACATGGCAAAAATTACAATTTATAGAAGATACAAAAATAAATGCTTACACTAAAAAACAATCAGCAAGTAATGTAAATGATTATGATAAATATCCAGTATATGATCAATTTTCAATACAAATAAAGAGTGGAAATCAATATCCAAACAATAGTTATCAAGATGGAACATATAATGGAAATGTTACTACATATGGAAGCCATTTATACAAAATTTATGCAATATGTGATAAAAATATATATGATGGAAATCCAGGTGCAGGAAATCATTTTAAATACCATGTTATAACACAAAAAATTAATGAAAATAAAGAATATAAAAATATTTATCCAGGACAATTACAAATAAATTTAGGCTTAACAATAAGACAAGAAAGTGATGTGGCATTAAGAAAAGATTTATATAGAGCAGTTACTCAAATAAATGGAAAGACTGAGGTATATAAATACGATAAGAGAGAAAATGAAGATTCAGAATATTGGGAAATTCAAGCAAGAGTAAGTGATTATGATAATTATTATAATACTACATATAATAGGGATCTATATAAATCAGATGTAAACTATAATGGACAAAGGACTAATGGGGGCAAAAATTTAGAAGTATATGTAACATATCAAATAATTGTAAGAAACCAATCACAATCAACACTAAATGAAATAATGGAAATAGTAGATTATTATGATAAAGATTATGATTTTATGAAAGATTTATCTTGGGTTACATTTGACAAAAAATTTGATAATGATGAATATTATTACATGATGCATTATACTAAAAATTGGAATGGAACCATAACTAATGGAATAGATGCTAAGAGTAGCACTAATAGTAAATATGGAAAAGTTACACAGTATAATTTAGGCAATGGATATCAAAATGTTTATATTGATGGACTACAAGGTCATAAATTACAAAGTGGAGAAAGTGCATATATTTACTTAACATTTAAGGTGAAAGGCGAAGGAAGCAGTATAATATTAGATGATGACAAATCTCTAAAATACAATTATGCAGAAATAAATGGATATAAAACATATTATAGAGACGGTACAACAATACCAAATTACGGCACAAAAGGACAAAATGATTTTGCAGGATTAATAGATAGAGATTCTACAGCAGGTAACTTATCATCAGACGATTTAGTACAAGAAAACGGAAGATATGAGCAAAACTTTGAAGATGATACAGATAGATCTAAAGGTTTAAAAGTAGTTATTAATCCAAACTTAAAAAGAGAAGCAAATGGTATTGTATGGGAAGATGAAAGAACTCAAAACGTTAATAATGCAATGGTTGGAGATGGTATAAGACAAGATAAAGAAATAGTAGTTCAAGGTGTTACAGTACAATTAGTTGAAAAATGTACAAATGGAACAGAATATATATGGCAAGAAGCAAAAACTGATTCTAATGGAGGATATAATTTTGCGGAATTTATACCAGGAGATTATGTTATAAGATTTAAATACGGAGACACAACAGATACAACTCTTACAGAAGAAAATGGGGGCAAAAATGCAACTTCATATAATGGTCAAGACTTTAAATCTACAACATATCAAATGGAAGTTGAGAATGGAAATATTTCTTCAAATATCAATCAAGATGAAGCAACAGACTCTTTAAATAGATATTATGGTTATGTAAATACAGCAGGACAAAATATTACAGGAATATATAATTCTGAAAAAGATTCAGCAACATCAGAAAATACTTATGGATATAATATTAGTGAAGCTGATAAAGCAGGTGTAAATTACTCTGATGCAAAAGATTTATGGACATCAAATGGAAGAAATGACATAAGAGGTAGAGAAGAAGTAATAAATTATAGCAAAGATAATGTTACAAACCATAAAGCTGAAGTGTTAGCATCACCATATGATGTTCCAGAATATAACAATATAAACTATACAGAAAATGATATGGATTCATTATATAAGGAATTAATGGAAAATACATACATGACAGCAGAAACAGGAATTATAGCAGTTGAATTTGAGTATGATAGAATCCAAACAGATGGTGATAATGATGCAAGCAATAATATTGCAACTGGAGAAAATGATAAAAATGGAAATTATGTATTAGGCAACATAGATTTTGGATTAGTAGAAAGACCAAAAGCACAACTTGAAATAGATAAGTCAGTTGCTAATGTTAAAGTAACTCTTGCAAACGGAAGTATATTATTTGACATAAATGAAGCTGCTAATAATGCTATTTGGAAAGACCATGAAGAATATAATATAGATAAAAATAAGAAAAACAATATGTACGAAGAATATTATGGAATTAGTAGTAAACATAGATACTCTTATAGAACAGAAATTGATAAGATTATGGATAGAACTGATAGAGGTTTAATACAACTTACAATGGATGAAGAAATAATGCATGGTGCAACAATTCAAATAACATATGTTGTTAAAATAACAAATGTAGGAGAAATAGATTATGTAGATGGAGTTAATAAAAATTTCTATTATCAAGGAAATTCTTCAGATATAACTGTAGTAACTACAACTGCAAATCAAGTTGTTGATTATGTACAAAATAATTTACAATTTGATGCTTCAAATAAAGTAAATAGTCAATCAGCTAATAAGTGGTCAGCAATATCATCAGATAATTTAACAGCAGGAAATTTAGTAAACAATAAATTACAAGAGAATTTGAATAAATTTAATACTATAATTCAAACAAATAGTTTTGAAGAACAACTTGTACCTGGTCAGGAAATATCAAAAACATTAATATTATCACAATTAATTACACCAGAAAATGATGCAGATGATTTAACTTATAGTAATATGGTTGAAATTGTTAAAACATCAAATACAGTTGGTAGAAGAATGGCATATTCAGTAGTAGGAAATCAAGATCCATTAGATGAAGAACCATCAGAAATAGACGCAAACGTAGCAGAAAAAATAGTTATCTTACCACCATTTGGTGAAGTACGTATGTACTATATCTTAGGTGCAATTGTAGCAATCTTATTAATAGGAGGAATCGTATTAATAAAGAAGAAAGTACTTAAAGGCAAAAATGAATAGGCTATAAATAAAAATGAAGATATTTTTCAAAAATATCTTCATTTTTACATTTTAACGACAAATTATTGAAAAAAACTTGATTTTGCGATAAAATTATATAAGTAAATTGTACAAAAAGAAAAAATATATTAATAACACATCACATTTTGTAAAAAACTTTTTTATATTATGGATTAAATGTGACAAAAAAATATTTTTATTTGAACTATAATTTAATAGCATTAAAAAATGCTTATTAACACGAAAGACAATTCTAAAATAAAAACATTAATGCATAAATAAAAAGTTAGAGGTGGTTAGTATGTTTCAAAATATAGCAAGAGACAATATTGATAGTGAGAATGAATATCAAGAAAATAATAAAAAAGTACTTACAAAAGATGTGATAAAAAGATTATTCGCAAAGCAAAATATAGTATTGTATACAATAACATTTATGATATCAATGGTAGGTTTTGAAGGGAATAGCTTATTTTTTTCTTTAGCTCCATTTGGACTAGCTATTATTGCAGGAGCTCTTAGCAATAATAGACCGATTGGGATAATGTATGTACTATCATTAATAGGAACTTTTATTGGATTTGGACTTAATAACTTACTTGTATATTTTGTTACTTCATTAATATTTTTTATATTAGTTTTAGCTATAAGACCGATTTTGCAAGAAAATGTTAATGAAAAAAAGAAAATAGGAGGACATCTATTTTTTGCAGTAGTTTTAGTACAAATTATTCCAATGTTTTTTAGAAGCTTTTATGTATTTGATTTATTAACAAGTATCATGCTTGGAATTACTACATATATTTTTTATAAAATATTTACTAATTCAATTACTATGATTATAGACTTAGGAACAAAAAGAGCTTTTACAATTGAAGAAGTAATAGGAACAAGCTTGCTTTTAGCCATTGCATTTACTGCATTTGGTAACCTAAATATATTTGGATTTAGCATACAAAATATACTTAGTATTTTAATTGTCTTAGTTTTAGGTTGGAAAAATGGAATGCTAGTTGGAGCAACAGGAGGAATAACAATAGGAGTTGTGCTTGGAGTAATTACAAGTAGCGAGCCTATTATGATTGCAGCTTATGCTATTTCAGGACTTATAGCAGGACTACTAAATAAATTTGGAAGGATTGGTGTAATAGCAGGTTTTACATTAGGAAATGTTGCACTTGCATATATAGCAAATGGAAATACTTCAGATCTTATAGTGTTTCAGGAGATTTTAATTGCATCACTTGGACTTTTAGCAATACCAAAGGATATTGAAATTAATATTGAAGACTTAGTAGGAAGTACAAAACTTTTACCAGAGGTAACAGAAAGAGACCTAGAAGGTAACAAAGATACAATATACAAACTAAACAGTATGTCCGAAACTTTATATGATATGGCAGAAAGTTATAGTGAAGCCGCTGCTACAATTCTTTCAGATAAAGAATTAAAAGAACAAGAAAAAACTAATATTGATATTTTCGTAGATGAGCTAAGAAATAATTTAGAAAGCCTAGAAAATAACATGCTTTATGAAGAAATATATTATCCTACGGAAGATTTAATTACAGATATATTTAACCACCTATTAGAAAATGATATTATAACAGAAAAAGAGTTTATAAAAATATTAGAAAAAAATAATAATTATATAGTAGGATTTGAAAATACAAAAGGACAAGCAAGAGAAGATATTTATCAAATAGTAAAAGCAATAAATTATTCATATAAAATTAGTAAAATAAATTTTATATGGAAAAAGAAATTGGATGAAAGCAAAAAGAATGTATCATACCAGCTAAAAGGTGTTTCAGAAGCTATTTTTAAAATGGCAAATGATATAGATAAAAAAGAAGATGAATTCTTAGATAAAAGAAGAGAGATAACAAAATTATTAGAACAAAAAGAAATAAAAATCAAAAATATAGAAATAAAACAAAAGTCATCAGGGAGATATATTGTAGATATATACACAGATATCTGCAACAATTTAGATGGAACTGAATGTGATATTAAAAAGATTTGCAAAATTTTAAGTAAAGTATTAGAACAAAAAATGATAATACAAAAACAGGAATGTGGTTTAAGACTTAATAAAGACATCTGCAAATTTACATATATTTCAGATGACAAATTTGGAATACAAATAGGAATTGCTAAATCAACAAAAGCAGGTTCACCAGTATCTGGAGATAGTAGTCTGCAAATTAAACTAGATGACGGAAAATATTTATTAGCATTAAGTGATGGAATGGGCTCAGGGCCAGAAGCAATGAAAAGCAGTAAAATTGCAGTAAAAATGCTAGAAAGATTATTAACAGCAGGTTTTGAAAAAGATGTATCATTAAAACTAATTAATTCTACACTTTCTGCAAATACAGAAGATGATATGTATGCCACATTAGACATTGAAATTTTAGATTTATTTAATGGCAATATGGAATTTATAAAAAATGGTGCTTGTCCTACTTTTGTAAAAAGAGGAAAAAGTGTGCAATTATTAAAATCTATGTCACTACCAACAGGAATACTAAATGATGTAGATTTAGTAGTATATGATTATGACTTACAAGATGGAGATATACTTGTAATGTGTACAGATGGAATTATAGATTCTAACAAAGAGTATTTAAATAAACATTTATGGCTTAAATATTTGTTAGAAGATATTGAAACAAATGATGCCCAAAAAATTGCAGACATTATCATAGGTGAAGCAATAGATAATGATTTTGGAACTCAAAAAGATGATATGACCGTTATGGTTGCAAAGATTAGTAAAAAGTAGATATATTAAAGCTTTCTATATTAAATTATAGAAGGCTTTAATCTTGTGCAAAAATTATATACAATTTTCTTGTAATTTCGCCATAAAAATGATATAGTATATATGTAAAAAAATAATCTTTTTGCAGATAATGTTGAAAAATAATTAAAATTTTGAAGCCCATAAACTTCATTTGAAATTTAAGTGAGCGTACAATAAATGCCCTCATAAATTTCAAAATTGTTTTCCTAGTTAAAATTTAATTCTTTTCCAACTGGATTTGTGACTAGAAAGGAATGTGTGAAAAATGAGTAGAGGTAAAAGATACGACGGAGAGCAAAAGCTAAATTTAAAGAAAGTATTTGCTGTAGTTATTGCAATAGCAGTAATAATCATGTTCTTTATTGGAATAGGTAAATTATTTAATAAAGACAGCGTTGCACAAGAAAAAGCAGTAGCATTAAGATACTTTCCAGTATACACAAATGAAAAATGGGGTGTAATAGATTCAAAGGGAAACACAATTATAGAACCAATATATGATGAATATATAGTAGTGCCAGATAATTCAAAACCAGTTTTTATAACCACTACAGATGTTAATTATGAAAAAGGAATATATAAAACTACTGTATTAAATGAAAAAAATGAGGAAATACTTACAGGATATGATACTGTAGAAGCATTTGAAAATTATGATGAAAATAACAACTTATGGTATGAGAAAGATATTTTAAAAGTATCTAAAGACGGAAAGTATGGAGTAATAGATACTAGTGGAAAAGAAATAGTAGAATGTAATTATGATTCAATAGAAACTCTTAAAGGAGTAACAAATAGTTTGCTTACTAAACAAAATAATAAGTATGGAATAATTGATAATGTTGGATCAGTTATTGTAGAAAATAAATATACATCTATAGAACCAGTATCTACTAAATATGAAGATGGATTTATTGTAAAAGATGAAAAAGGAAAATATGGAGTAATAACATATACAAAAGCCGTAGCAGTAGAAAATAAATATGATGATATTAAAAATGTCTATGGAAATGGAAAATATTATATAGTTAAAAATGGTAACAATTGGGAAATAGTAGATACAGATGGAAAAGAATATTTAAAAGGAAAATATGATGACATAGTATTTGTAGATAGCAAAAATGCAATTGTTAAAAATGATAAAAAATATGGTGTTGTATCTATAGAAGATGGAAAAAACATCATAGATATTAGTTATGACAATATAGCTTATGGTTCAGGAGAAAACTACATTGTTTGTAAAGATTCAAAATACGGGATCATAGATGTTAATGGAAACAAATTAATTGATTTTAAATATTCAAATATTGTATATAGACAATTAAGCAATATATATGAAGCTACAAATAGTGATTATACATCAGACTTGTTAGATTCAAGCTTAAATGTAAAACTAACAAAGGTTATAATTTCAGAATATAATGAAGATGACGGATACATTAAAGTAAGAGAAAATGATGAATATAAATATTATAATTTTAAATTTGAACAAAAAGAAAGTAAAGATGTATTAGCTACAAATACCATTTTCTTAAGTAAAAATGAAGAAGGAAAGTACGGATTTGTAGATAGAAATGGAAATGTAGTAGTAAACTATATTTATGATGACGCAAGAGAACAAAATAGCTATGGATATGCAAGTATAAAAAAAGATGGATTATGGGGAACAATAGATTCTAAAGGACAAGTAGTAATGGAACCATCTTTAAATTTAGAAAACAATATTTTAATAGAATTTATTGGAAAATGGCATTTAGGAGAAGATTTAAATTTATACTATTTTACAGATAAATAACCAAGGAGGAAAAGGCTAAAAAAGAAATTACTCTTTTTTAGCTAAATTGTTAAAAGGAAAGGAAAAGATTAAAATGGAACTTATGACAAAATATCAATATACATATTTCATATATCCTTATGTAATAGAAGCAAAAAAATATAAAAGATATTTGCAAAACTTATTAAGTAATAAAAAATGTAAAATAAGATTTTTTGACAACCAAAAAGACATTCATCTATTTACATATTTTTTGCCTAATGTTAGAGAGTACATGTTTTGGTCATTTGGGTTAAATAAAAATGCTATAAGAGATTTTGAAAAATTAGATACAACAGTAAAATCAACACTGCTATCTGAACATGAATGCAATATATTTAATTATGAATTACCAGAAAATTTACAAGGAAAAGTTGAAACAGACAACGGAATTTTTTTTGAAATTTCAAAGATAAAAATTATTTGTTTTAAGACAGGAGTATCATTTTTAATATTTAAAACTAATCTAGAGAATAGTGATAAATTTTCAGATATATTAAATTTTAATTATAAGTTTAGAGAAATAAATTCGGCGGCATATGGATTAAAAGAATATGAAAATATTAAAATACAATCAAATACTTTTAAAGATATAAAAGATATATCAAAAATAATAAAGGATATAACAGGGAGTGAGAATATTTCTAAAAAAGTAAATTTAGGAAATGAAAAATTTTATGTTTATTCATATGCTTGTATAGATCAGAAAGATTGGAATGAAAATTCAGATGAAGAAGAATTAGATAATTTATTTGAGAAATACCGTTCAATATCACCTGTAAATTCACAAATAATAAATGATAAATATACATTAAAAGACACTGAAAAAGAAATAAAATCAATATATAAAAATCAGTATATAAGATATGGATTTAATGTTGAAAGTACAGTATTATTTACATCAAATATAAATACAACTAATTTTACTTTAGTTCCACAAAAATATGAAAGTGAATATTTATATACATACATATTAACATTATATAAAAAAATACTGTTAAATGTGTTAAACTATAAATTTGAAAAAAACTTCAAGCAAGCTGAAAATGGTTTTTTAGAATTTACAAAAAAACTATGGATACAAGATATAACAAATGAAGAATTTGGAAGAAAATTAGAAAAGAGCTGGATTGCAGATTTGGAATTAGAAAAAACATTTATGAAATTGAAAAACGAATATGATATATCATATAAAAAACATAATGTAGAAGAATTAAATAAAAACAATAAGATAACAAGGGTTGTTGTTATTACAATACTTATTATAAATATTATTACTATAATATATGCAAGCTTAAAATGAAAGTTGTTTTTGAGGAGAATCTAAATGAAAATTAAAACAGGAATAGATATTATTGAAGTAGATAGAATAAAGAAAGCTATAGAAGAATTAGGAGATAACTTTTTAAATAAAATATTTACAGAAAGTGAAATACTATATTGCAATAAATCTGAAATTATCAAATATCAACACTTTGCTGCAAGATTTGCAGTTAAAGAAGCTGTATTCAAAGCAATTTCTGAATATACTTCCGGAAGAGAAGATGCATTATGGAAAGATATAGAAGTTATTAATTTAGAAAGTGGAAAACCATGCGTAAATGTGGATGAACTAATAAAAAATACCGATAAAACTGCAAATAATATAAATATTAAAGATATTGATATTAGTATTTCTCATATAAAGGAATTTGCTGTTGCAAGTGCGGTTGTGGTTATAGATGAATAGAAGCCGGTCCTCACCTTAAGCACTCAAATAAAAATAAATAAATATACATTGTCTACTAAATTGAGAAAAGAGGTAGTAAATTCATGGGATTTTTTGACTCACATGCTCATTATAATGACGAAAAGTTTGATGAAGATAGAGAAGAATTAATAGAAGAATTACACAAATCAGGTATAACTAAGTTAATAAATGCAGGATATAGTTTAGAATCATCTAAAAAGGCGTTAGAAATTGCAAAAAAATATGCTTGGATGTATATAATTTCAGGAATATCGCCAAATGACATAAGTGATACTGAAATTGAATTAGAAAAACAGTTAAAAGAATTAGATGAATTTGTAAATTACGAAAAAGATACAAGAAAAATAGTTGCAATTGGAGAAATTGGATTAGATTATTATTGGAATGTAGATAACAAAGGGTTACAAAAAATAGCTTTTATAAAACAAATAGAACTTGCTAATAAGTATAATTTGCCTATTGTAATTCATACAAGGGAAGCAGTGATGGATACTATTCAAATGTTAAAAGAAAATGAGCCACTAAAGAAAGGTGTATTTCATTGCTGTCCTTTAAACAGAGAACTAGTAAGAGAAGCTTTAAAACTTGGATTTTATATATCATTTGCAGGCCCTGTAACATTTAAAAACTCAAAAAACGCGAATGAAATAGTTGATATGGTGCCACTAGATAGAATTTTAATTGAAACTGATAGTCCATATTTATCTCCAGAACCAAATAGAGGAAAAAGAAATGATTCTCGAAATGTAAAATTTATAGCACAAAAAATAGCAAATGTGAAACAAATGGCTTTAGAAGAAATAGCAAATATAACTTATAAAAATGCTTGCAATATATTTGAAATTTAAGACAAGACGTTTTTTAGTATAATAAAGACAGTTTTTGGTTTTAACTATAAAACAAAAAACTGTCTTTAGTGTTTATTGTAAATTTCTAATAGCTTCAATTCTATCATCAATAGAAGGATGAGTAGAAAATAAGCTACTTTTTTTCTTTTTTTGATCTTTTGCATTTGCTTTAAAAGGACTTACTATATACATATAAGCAGTAGCATTATTTGCAGTTTTTAATTCATTTGTATCAGCATCTAGTTTTTGAAGTGCAGATATTAGTCCATCTGGATTTCTAGTAAGCTCAACAGCACTAGCATCCGCTAAATATTCTCTACGTCTAGAAAGTGCAAGTTGCATAAGCTGCCCAAATATAGGAGCTAATATTAGACAAAGTAAACCCACTAGCATAAGTATTGGATTCCCCTTAGAATCATTATCTTTATCACCTGCTCCCCAAAAAAGAGCCCTACTTACCCAATCCGCTAAAATTACAATAAATCCTACCATAACACTAACTACAGCAGAAAGTCTTATATCATAATTCTTTATATGAGATAATTCATGTGCTACTACGCCTTCTAATTCATAATAGTCCATTTTATTAAGTAGTCCGGTAGTAACGCATATTACAGAGTTTTGAGGATTTCTACCAGTTGCAAAAGCATTAGGTTGAGGATCATCCACTACATATAATTTAGGTCTATGTTGTAATCCAGAAGAAACCATTAAGCCATCTAAAATATTATTTAGTTTTTTATATTGTTCCTGATTTGCAGGATAGGCTTTGTTTACAGATAAAACAATTTTATCACTATAATAATATGAAGCCCAAGAAGTAGCAATTGAAAAAACAATAGCTATAACTATTGAAATTGGGCCTAAATCAAATGCCATACATACATAATATACTATTAAAGTAATTGCAACTAAAAATATAGCTACTATTACACCTGTTTTTATTTTATTATTTCTAATATCATCATACATTTATTACATCAATCCTTTATTTTGAAGAAAATAAGCTTATTACAATTCATAGTATAATAAAGTATATATCTATGAATTGTAATAATATTAAATGTTGTTTTTGAAGTCAACTTTAACATTTTTTCTAGCTTCTTGATTATCAACTTCAAATAATGCTTCAGCTGTAAAATGAAATATAGAAGCTATAATGTTTGAAGGAAAGACTTCTAATTTTGTATTGTATCTAGTTACAGTATCGTTATAAAATTGTCTTGAATAAGAAATTTTATTTTCTGTATTTGTTAATTCTGTCTGCAATTCAGAAAAGTTTTGATTTGCTTTTAAATCTGGATAATTCTCTGCAACTGCCATAATTGTTTTTAAAGATTCTGATAGTTCATTATCAAGTTTTGCTTTTTCATCCACTGTTTTAGCATTAGCCCAAGAAGAGCGTAAACCTGCTATTTTTGTAAGAACTTCAGCTTCATGAGCCATATATCCTTTTACTGTTTCAACTAAATTTGGAATTAGATCAAATCTTCTTTGTAATTGAACATCAATTTGGCTCCAAGCATTTTTTACTCTAAGTCTTAATGTAACTAAGCTATTATACATTAATATTAAAGCTATAACAATTACTGCAACTATTATAAGTATAATCCATAACATAGTTTATTTCCTCCTTTTTATAAAATATAAGTATATAATAGCATATTTATATATATTATACAACAATTGTGAAAAATATATGTAAAAATAGTTACAATTCCCTAAATAATTAAGACGAAAATCCCTAAAAACATTGAAAATATTACAAAAATGTAATATAATTGTAATATAACTGTAATATTTTTTAAAGTCAATATCCGTAAGCACAGAAAAAATGTTTTCAAAAATATAGCAAATATGGAAAAAAGTGATATTGACTATGAAAAAAAATACATTTAAAATATAAAGTATATTAAAAGGTGAAAAGGATGGTAGAGAATATGAAGTTTAAGAAAATAGCAGTTTTTATCATAATAACCTTATTAGCAGTATTAATGTTAGGACAATTAAATATATCAAATGCTGCTACAGGAAGTAAATATTTAGGAATAAAAATGCTTAGACAATCTGGGTTTGGATATAAAGCATTAGAAAAAAACATATGGAAAATAGTAGAAACTAATAGTAGTGGAACTTCAGCTAATTATGATAGTACAATTTACTGTTTAAAGGGAGGTCCAGGTTTTGGTTCTGGAGAATTTGGAAGTGGTAGTCCAACTGTAAGAGAGTATACAAGATATTTTGATATGAAAGATCCAGATTCAATACCCAGTACGTATCAAAATGCCTTGCCAGATGTAAATAGTGATACATATAAAGCTTTATTATGGTTACTTGAAAATGTATATGTTGCACCAAAAGAAGCAGCATCTTCAGAAGAAAAACAGGAAGCAGCAGAATATAGAGAATTATTATTAGAACAAGCAGGAATAGCAGGAGGATATTTAACAGATGATGATATTGACGCAGTTCAGCAACTAGCAGTATGGCATTTTACAAATGATGATGCATATGATGCAGGAGAAAAAGGAAATTTTGAATTATGGATAAATGCTGTTGCAGGAACAGATGGAAATTACTATCCACTAAGTGATGAAGAAGGAAAAGGTGGAGAAAATGGTTATGATAGAGCAGAGGAAGCACAAATTTTATATAAATATTTAATTGATACAGCTACAGAAAATGCAGCTACAAATATACCAAGTATTCATTCTAAACCTTATGAATTAGCAAGTTTAACACAAACTGTAAAAACACAAGACAGTAATTATATAATAGGTCCATTTAAAATAAATAAAATTAGTGATTCAAATGCTACATTAATAGCTACTTTTACTAATAGTAGTGGGACATTAAATCCAATATTGCAAGATGCTAGTGGAAAGATATTTAATAATATAACAGAAACAATTGGAAAAGAATTTTATATTGTTGTACCAAGTTCAACAGATATAACAGAAATTACATTTAGCATTACTGGAATGTACTTTAATACCAATATTACATATTGGTCTGTAGAAGGAGCCCCAGCACAAGATCAGCCAGTAGCGATAATAGAAAGAACGAAGGAAAATTATAGTGATGAAGTAAAATTTACAAATAAAGAAGAAATATTTGATTTGGCATTAAGAAAATTTATTACATCAATTAATGGAATAGCACCTTCTGTAAGTAGAGAACCAGAAATAAGCATACAAACTTTAGAAGATTTAAAGAACGGAAAAATAACAACAGCTGAAAAAATACATACAAAAGATCCATTAACTGTAGAAACTGGAGATAGTGTAGTTTATACTATTAGAGTATATAATGAAGGTAATGTAGACGGAAAAGTAACTGAAATTACTGATTATTTACCTGATGGATTAAAATTAAAAGAATCTAGCAGTATAAATACACAATATGGATGGACAACTGATGATGGAAAAACAATAAAAACAACAAAATTATCAGGAACAACATTACAAGCATTTAAAGGGGAAGCTTTAGATTATGCAGATGTTCAAATAGAATGTGAAGTAATAGCTAAAACATCAAATACAGATACTAAACTTAAAAATATTGCTGAAATAACAGAAGCAACAAATGATACAGGAGAAGAAGATAGAGATTCTACTCCAAATAATGTTAGAGTGCAAGGCTATGGAACAACCAGCCAAGAGGATGATGATGACTTTGAAGATTTAATAATATTAGGACAATATTTTGATTTATCTTTAAGAAAATTCATTGTTCAAGTAAATGATACTGAACTTAAAGATGAAAATGGAAAATATTTAAGAGAACCAGAAGTAGATATTACAGAATTAAAATCAGGGGCATCAACTACAGCTACATATAACCATCCTAAAAATCCAGTAAGTGTATCTATTGGAGATGAAATCATATATACTTTAAGAGTATATAATGAAGGACAGTTAGATGGTTATGTAGATGAAATAACAGATCATTTACCAGAAAATTTAGAATTTGTAAATGATGAATTTAATGCTAAATACGGTTGGCAAATATCAGGAGATGGTAGAACAGTAACAACAAATATTACATCACCAAATACAGAGTATTCAGCAAGCAGAGATACAATTTACGAAGACAGAAAAAATGGAACAGATAAAGTAATATTAGAAGCATTTGATGGAAACAAGTTAGACTATATTGATGTTAAAATAAAAGTAAAAGTAAAAAGCACAGCAGTTCCAGATGAAAAATTAACTAATATAGCTGAAATAACTAAATTTTCTGATTCAGATAAAGAAGAAATAACAGATAGAGATTCTACTGAGGATAATATTACACTTCCATCAGATACTACACTTCCAAGCTACAAAGATGATGAAATAAATAGAGGAGATAAATATATTCCAGGTCAAGAAGATGATGATGATTTTGAAAAAGTAGTTATTCAAAAATTCGATTTAGCATTAAGAAAATTTATTACTGGTGTAAACGATAAAGTAATTACTAATAGAGAACCAGTATTTAGTATAGAAGATGAAAAATATACATATACACATACAAAGGAGCCAGTAGAAGTAGCAACTGGAGATACTGTAATTTATACATTAAGAATATATAATGAAGGAGATATTGCAGGATATGCAGAGGAAGTAAAAGACGATATTCCAGAAGGATTAGAGTTCTTACCAGAAAATACAACCAATATTAATTACAGATGGGTAATGTACAATAAGGATGGAGAAGAAACAGAAAATGTAGAAGAAGCAGTAACAATAAGAACAGATTATTTATCAAAAGCACAGGAAAATGAAACTGGAAGAGACAATTTAGTAGAAGCATTTAATCCAGAAACAATGGACGAACCAGACTATAAAGAGGTAAGAATAGCATTTAAAGTAACTATGCCAAATACATCAGATAGAGTAATAATTAATACAGCAGAAATATCAGAAGACGCAGATGAAGATGGAGAACCAGTAGAAGATATAGATTCAACTCCAGATAATGATAAAGACGGAGAAGATGATATAGATATTGAAAAAGTAAAAGTAAAATATTTTGATTTAGCTTTAAGAAAATTTATTACTGGTGTAAATGATAATGACATAAATAATAGAGTTCCAGTATTTAGTATAGAAGACGGAAAATATACATATACACATCCAAAAGATCCAGTAGAAGTTGCAAATGGTGATACTGTAATTTATACATTAAGAATATATAATGAAGGAAGTCAAGCAGGATATGCAGAAGAAGTGAAAGATGACTTACCAGAAGGTTTAGAATTCTTACCAGAAAATAGCATAAATACTGAGTATAGATGGGTAATGTATAATGAAGCAGGAGAAGAAACAGAAAACGTAGAAGAAGCAGTAACAATAAGAACAGATTATTTATCAAAAGCACAAGAAGATGAAACAGGAAGAAATAATTTACTAGAAGGTTTTGACCCAGAAACAATGACAGAGCCAGATTCTAAAGACCTAAAAATTGCATTTAAAGTTACAGAGCCAAATACATCAGACAGAATAATAATTAATACAGCAGAAATATCAGATGATAGCAATGAAAATGGAGGGCCAGTAAAAGATATAGATTCAACTCCAGATAATGATGAGGATGGAGAAGATGATATTGATATTGAAAAAGTAAAAGTTTCATATTTTGATTTAGCTTTAAGAAAAATAATATCAAAAGTTACAATGACTTTAGATGGAAAAACGACAGTTGAAGAGACAGGACACAAATTTGAAGATGAACCAGAAGAAGTTGTAAAAGTAGAACTTGGAAATCATAAAATTAATGATGCAGTAATAAAATTTACATATCAAATACGTATAACAAATGAAGGAAATAAAGCAGGATATGCACTAGAAATTAAAGACTATATTCCAGATGGGCTAAAATTTGTAGCAGAAGATAACAAGAATTGGACATTATCAGAAGATGGAAAAACAATAACAACAGACCAGTTAAAAGACACATTATTAGAACCTGGAGACAGTAAAGTAGTTGAAGTAACATTAAGATGGATTAACGGACATAACAATTTAGGAGTTAAAACAAACTGGGCAGAAATATCAAAAGATAGTGATGATGATATAGACTCAACACCAGATAACTTTAAAGAAGGAGAAGATGATATTGATAAAGCAGAAGTAGTATTATCAATAGTAACCGGTGTTGGAGAACACTATTTAGGAGTAATTACAGCAGTAGTTGTAATATTAGGAGCAGGAATAGTTTTAATCAAGAAATTTGTATTATAGTGTAAATAAGAGGACGGTTCATTTATAGAACCGTCTTTAAAAAATTGTAAATAAATGTTTACTTTAAAAAAACACTATGGTATAATTTCAAATATAGTGGAGGTTAACTAATGAATCAAATTTTAATGGTTGAAAACAAGAAAAAAACTAAAAAAAATAAAAACTCTTCAAAACCAATAGAAATAAAAAATATTATAAGATTTTTTGCTATAGTAATTATTATATTTGCAATTTGTATAATAAGCCATAGTTCATATGCATTATATAGAGAAGCTAAAGGAAATAATACAAGTAATTTAGCAAATATTACTTTAACTAGAGAAAATGATACTTTAATAGTAGATGTGCAAAGCAAGTATATTATAGAAAAGTTTAAGTATAATTGGGAAAATTCTCAGCAAACTTCTATATCAGAAGGAAGTAACAGTTTTGAAGAAGAAATAATATTACCAAGCGAGAATAATGTTTTAACAATAATATTAGAAGATGAGACAGGACGAGCAGTGACATATACAAAAGAAATTATACTAGATGGAATAGATATAACAAAACCATCTATTGAAATAGAACAAGGGCAAGGTGCAAGTATAAGAATTAATGCGGTTGATGAAACTAAAATAGAATATATAACATATAGAATAGATGATGGTGAAGAAGTAAAAATCGAAAGAAATGAAGATAATGATAAAATAATAGAGTATATTTTAAAAGATATGCCTAGAGGAGAACATACACTTTATGCTACAGCGGTAGATAGCTTTGGAAATATAGCAGCAGAAGAAGCACCAATAATTATTTCATCTGAAAGACCAACTATTAAAAACATTAGTATAGACCAAGAAAATAGTAAAATAATAATTGAAGCAGCAGATGTAGACGGAATTAAAGCAATAGAAGTTAATCTAAATGGTGCTGTTTATAGTATGAATGATGTAAATAGAACTGAAGCAACTTTTTCATTAAATATTCAGGAAGGTAAAAATACAATAAGTATAAAACTTACTAATGTTAATGGGATTACAGCAGAAGGAGCAACAGAGTTTGATTATGCAAGATAAATTAATATTTTATTTTATAGTTTATTCATTTTTAGGTTGGTGCTTGGAATCAGTTTATAAAACGATAATATTAAAAAGACCAACAAATAGCGGCTTTTTGTACGGCCCATTTTGCCCAATGTATGGAATTGGTGCTGTACTTATGTTAGAACTAGGAAAATTATCTAATAATGTAATTATAATATTTCTACTTTCTTTTATATTATTTTCTATTTGGGAATATATAGTTGCAGTAATATTAGAAAAACTGTTTAAAACAAAATACTGGGATTATTCTAAGTTAAAGTTTAATATACAAGGGAGAATATGTTTAAAAAATTCTATATATTGGGGAATTTTAGGAGTATTATTAATATTTGTAATACAACCGTCTATTCAAAAAGTTACAAATTTGATACCAGATGAAATACTAATTTATGTTGAGATTATTTTATCTTTAGCAATAGTAGTTGATGGAACAATAACTATATTTAGGATTATGTTTATTGATAAGAAAATTAGACAAGTATTTGAAATTGGTGAAACAATAAAGGAAAAAATTTTAGAAATAAAGAAGCAAACTTTAGAAGAAAATTACAAGGAAAATTTGCAAAAACTTATTAAAGAGCTAAAATTAAAGCAAGCTATACTTAAAATTAAATTATATAAAAGAATTATTAAATTTAGAAAATCATTTCCAGATATGACATCAGAAAATATAACTAAATTTATGAAACAAAAAATTGAATTAAAGGATTTAACAGAAAAAATAAAAAAGTACAAGGAGAGATAGTATGGCACAGGAAATCTATATTATTGATGATAGTAATGAATTAAAGTCTATCATCGAGGAAATGCTAAAAAAAGAGAAGGAATTTAAATTAAAAAAAGTAGCAACAGTAAATATTGATGATGCTCTAAAAAATATACCTTCTTTGATTATAATAAATGAAGATAGTATTGATGAAAATATAATAGAAATATGTAAAAGAATAAGACAAAACGAGGATAATAGTATTACTCCAATAATAGTAGTATCCTCAAATAAAGAAAAAGAGCATAGAGTAGAAGTACTAAAAGAATGTGTTGAACATTATATAAAAGCTCCAATAGATAAAGAATACATGTATTATACTATAAAAAATGTTATAAGATTGCTTGATACAAATAGAAGAGTAAGCCCACTTACTGGACTTCCAGGTAATGTACAAATACTTGCTGAAATGAAAAAAAGGTTATTAAATAAAGAAAATTTTGTAATGCTTTACTTGGACTTAGATAATTTTAAAGCATATAATGATGTATATGGATTTTTAAACGGAGATGAAATAATCAAATTTACAGCAAGAACTATTGGAGATAACATAGATAAAATATCAACTAGTGGAAATACATTTATAGGGCATATTGGAGGAGATGATTTCGTAGCAATAGTATCTGAGGAAGATGATTATGAGGCAATTTGCCAAAATATAATAGCAGAATTTGATAAAGGAGTTTTAAAATATTTTAATGAGGAAGATATAGAAAGAGGATATTTAGAAGTTCCAAATAGGAAATGTGTAATAGAACAATTTCCATTAACTTCTATATCAATAGGAGTAGTTGTTGCACATAAAGGAAGATTCCATAATGTACTAGAAATTGGAGAAGTAGGAGCACAAGTAAAACACTTAGCTAAAACAACAATGGGAAGTGCTTATATAATAGATAGAAGAAAAGAAAATAAAGCTTGTGAAATAAAATAGGCCATTGGGGACGCTGAAGTGCACCCCAATGGCCTATTTTATTTTTTTCATTTCTTCAAATCTTTTTACTTTTTGAGTAGTTGTTTTAATCATTGGCTCATCTGTAATAATTAAGTTTTTTATATGTTTATAATTAGCTAGAGTAGAATTGATATTTTTGATGTCTTTCCAAATTATATCTTTTAAATCTGTTTGATTTATCTCTCCATATTTTTCTTTAATATAATCTTTATTGTATACAATTTTTGCAGATAATAATAAATCATCATCTTTAGGTAATCCAAATACCATAGATTCTAAAGAATAAGGCAAGTTATTTATTAGTAATTCAATTTCTTCTGGATATATATTTTTACCATTTTTTAATACAATAACATTTTTCTTTCTTCCGGTTATAAATAAAAATCCATCTTTATCTATATAGCCTAAGTCACCAGTATAAAACCAGCCATCTTTTAGTACTTTTGAAGTTTCTTTTTCCATTTCATAGTATCCAAGCATAATATTTGGCCCTTTTGCAACAATTTCTCCAATACCTTCTTCGTTAGGATTATCTATTCTAATCTCTACCTCTGGTAAAGGAAGTCCTACAGAACCAAATTTAATACATTTTTCATTTTCAGCACTTAGCACAGGAGAAGTTTCTGTAAGTCCATAACCTTGAACTGCTAAAATTCCAAAATCATAAAAGCCTTTTGCAACATTTTTATCAATAGCAGATGCTCCACTAATAACAAAGCGAATATTTCCACCTAAATTATCTAAAATTTGTTTAAAAATTTTTCTTCGAATGTCAATTCCTAATTTTAGTAATATGTGACTTATATTATTTGCAATTTTTAAGACTTTAGTTTTTCCTTGCTTTTCAACTTCAGCATAGATTTTTTTATACATAGATTCTAGAAGTAGAGGAACACAAACAAAAATAGATACTTTATATTCTTTTAAATTAGCTTGAATATATCTTAGTCCATCGCAAAATACATTTGTAACTCCGTCAGCTAAAAAAAGTAATAATCCAGTAGAACCAAAAGTATGATGAAGTGGCAAAAATAACATATTTACATCTGTATCATATATTTTTTCAGCACAATTTATGTTATATATATTTGATGCAATATTTGCATTTGAAAGCATTACAGCTTTTGACATAGATGTAGTACCAGATGTGAATATAATTGAAGCAATATCATGAGGATTTATTGTATGATTTTCAAATCTAGTATCACCACTATTAACTAAAATATTTCCAGATTCAATTAAGCTAGATAAAGTTTTAAAAGTACCATCACAGGTAGAATTCATACATATAAATTCTTTTATATCAGAACTTTTTCGTATATCTTTCATAATATCAGCGTATTCATCTTCAAAAATGACAGCATCGACTTTTGCCCTTTTTAGAGATAGTTCAATTTCTTGTGGTGGTAATCCCTTATCAAGTGGAACTGTAATTCCAACACCGCATAATATAGATACAAATGAAAGAGCCCATTCATATCTATTTTTCCCAATTATAGCTATTCGTTTGTTTTCTAATCCTAAATTAATAAGTGCTGTACCTAATGATTTTAAATTTTTTCCAAACATTTTGTAAGTTATTTTTTTATAATTGATATCATTACCATTTTTATTTTTTATAATAAATGCATTATTATTAGGGTATTTCTCAATTGCTATATTAATATATTCTCTTATTGTATTAAATTTTTGAGCATCATACAATTTTCTATAAGTTTTCATATATACTTGTATGATATATTTAATAACTTAAATAACCATACACTCCTTTCTTCATTTA
>CAMMTN010000009.1 GCA_946499885.1 uncultured Clostridium sp.
TTTCATCTGGTTTTATTTTAAATCTTTTTGTACATTCATTTTGTATTTCTGCTAAGTTAAACAAAAGTGGCGCATTCTCCTTTGTTTTGCTTTTCTTTACTTCTGTAACTAATGCTTTTTTTCCTTGAAGTGAAATTATAAAATCTTTTGCATCTTTTTCTTTCTTAAATCCTGCTTCGTTGTAAAGCTTTGGAGATTCAAACATTTTAGATTCTTCATTTACTCTCCATTCAGCTTTTACAGATGAATTTTCTTTTCCAAATTCTCCTATTACCTTGTAATATGGTGTTTTGATAAAGTTCCTAATTTCTCTTTCACGAGATACAATCATCCCTAAAACACAAGTCATAACTCTACCTACTGCAATGGAAATTTTATCTTCTTCTAATTCTTTTGCAACTCTTTTTCCATAAATTATGGATAATAATCTAGAAAAATTTATTCCTATCAAATAATCTTCTTTAGCCCTTAAATATGCAGAATCTGATAAGCTATCATATTCTGATAAATCTTTTGCCTCTTCTATTCCTCTTTTAATTTCTTCTTCAGTTTGAGAATCTATCCAAACTCTTCTTCTATTTTGTTTCTTTATACCTATTTGATTTTCAACTAATCTAAAAATATATTCTCCTTCACGTCCAGAGTCAGTTGCAACATATACCGAATCTACATCTTCTCTAGATAATAAATTTTTAATTACATTGTACTGCTTTTGCACACTTGGTATAACTTCATATTTATATTCTTTAGGCATAAAAGGAAGAGTATCTAGCCTCCAAAACTTTAATTTTTCGTCATATACTTCCGGATATGACATAGTAACCAAGTGTCCAACACACCAGGTTACTATCCAATTTTCAGATTCTAAATACCCATCTTTTCTTGTTCCATTTATTTTTAATACTTTTGCAAATTCCATTGCTACTGATGGTTTCTCTGTTACAAGCATCTTTTTTGCCATTTTTACACCAGCCTTTTCATTAGACATAAGCTTAGTTGAAAAAGAATTAAATTTTGACTAGGAAAACAAGTTTGAAATTTATGAGGCGTACTTTGTGTACGCTCACTTAAATTTCAAATGAAGTTTGTGGGCGTCAAAATTGTAATTCTTTTTCAACGCTTTATTCAAATAACACTATATCCATTTTTGAAGTAAATTCATTATTTCCATAAGGATAAATAATATATAATTCTTCATTTGGTCCTAAGAAATATGAACCTGCATTATCTACATTATACATATCACTTGTCAAATCTCTTACAAATATTTGATTATATCCCATATCTTGAAGTGCCTCATCTTCCTCGTTTGCTTTTGTTACCACTTCAATTATTTTATTATTTACTTCATCTTTATTAAGCTTTTTAATATTTATTAAATCTACTAAAGTAGCTTTAGTATTAGTTGATAAATTATAATTATATGTCTGAATAATTACACGTTGTGCAGAAGTTCCTTCTTTTAGTGTAGATCTAATTATTAAAGATAAGATGTTATTATTTACATAAGCTACATAATCAATTGTGTAAATCGTTTTATTTTCAGTATCTGTTTTTTGTAATATTTCATTTGCTTTATTTACAAAATTAGCCTGTGTAATTTGATTTAAAGTAGTTGTTAACTCGTTTTTTATATTAATTACAGGTATGCTCATTTTTACTTCATAAGCATCACTAGTCTCTTCTATCTCATAAATTGAATATACTATATCATTTTCATTATTTATTTTTTGTATTCCTGTAGTATCAAATCCTCCTAAATTTAAAGTATTCGTAAAAAGTTCATTAAACTCAGATTTAATTTCATCTTGTGATTTTTCTAATACTTCATTTTGAACATTTTGGTTTGAAGTATTAGTACTATCATTACTATCTATAAATTGTGCATATATTCCTGCTATTATGGCAAAAATACAAAATGTGCTTATTAATATATACATTATTTTTGGGTTCTTCATCTTTCATTTCATTCCTTTCTGAGTTATACGTGTAACTTTTTTAATTTTACATTTTTTATTTCTACATATATAGTATACAACATAGCTTAACGAATTTCAATTATAATTATCAATATTATGTATTTTTATGTTACTATATAATTATTTAAATAAGTCTAAAATATAGAAAACAATATATATTTATTATCAAAACATTATATACTAACATTTTTATTGACTTTAAGCATATTTTAATGTATTATATATTATGTATAAAAACGTAAATAAAGGAGATATATATAATGTTATGTTCAGACTGTAAAAAAAATAATGCAGTTGTTTTTGTTAATAAAAAAGATACTGACGGAAAAAACACTTTAGAGGGTTATTGTTATGATTGTGCTAAAAAAAGAGGTATTAACCCTATTGATAGTCTAATGAAACAAGCTAATCTTTCAGAAGATGATTTAAATAATATGTCACAGCAATTTGAATCAATGTTCAAAGATATGTCTGAAAATATGAACTTTCAAACTTTACAAGAAGATTCTAATGATTCGTATAATTCAGATGATACAAATAAGGGAATACAATTTGGTGCTATTCCTTTAGGTTCTATATTTTCTAATATGTTTGGAAACACTGAAAACTCTACTAATTCTGACGAAAGTTCATCTGGAAAGAAAAAAGTTAAAGTAGATAAAAAGAATCCTAAAAAAAGAAAAACTTTAGAAACTTTTGGAACTAATTTAACTTCAAAAGCTAAAAATAATGAGTTAGATGCTGTTATAGGTAGAGATAAAGAAATTGAAAGAATTATTCAAATTTTAAACAGACGCTCTAAAAATAATCCATGCCTTATAGGAGAACCTGGTGTCGGTAAAACTGCTATAGCACATGGACTAGCCATTAGAATTGCAGAGGGTACAGTACCAGCTAAACTATTAAATAAAGAAGTATATCTTTTAGATATGACTGCTGTTATTGCTGGAACTCAATTTAGAGGTCAATTTGAAGCTAGAATGAAATCAATTATTGATGAATGTAAATCATTAGGAAATATAATTTTGGTTATTGATGAAATTCATAATATCATTGGTGCTGGAGATGCAGAGCATGCTATGAATGCTGCAAATATTTTAAAACCATCTCTTGCAAATGGTGAAATTCAGTTAGTTGGAACTACTACTTTAAAAGAATACAGAAAATACATAGAAAAAGATACTGCTTTAGAAAGAAGATTTCAACCTGTAATAGTTGCTGAGCCATCTATTACAGATACAATTGATATATTAGAAGGAATAAAAAAATACTATGAAGATTATCATAAAGTAAGAATTTCAACAGATGTTATTAAACAAGCTGTTATAATGTCTGAAAAATATATTCATGATAGATTTTTGCCTGATAAAGCAATAGATATTTTAGATGAAGCATGTTCTAGAATAAATTTAAATAATAAAGATTTGTATGAATTAGAAGTTTTAAAAAATGACCTTGCTAAAGTTCAAGAAGAAAAAGAAGAAGCAGCATCAGCTGATTCTACAGAAGATTATCAAAAAGCTGCTGAACTTAAAACTAAAGAATGTGCACTAACTGAAAAAATAGATGCACTAACTAAAAAATTGCAATTAACTAATTTAACTGTTCAAGATATAGCAGAAGTTATTGAAAGTTGGACTAAAATTCCTGTAAAAAAAATAACTGAAGCAGAAACTTTAAAACTATTAAATTTAGAAAATAATCTTCATAAAAGGGTAATTGGTCAAGATGAGGCTGTTGAAGCTGTCTCTCGTGCTATTAGAAGAAATAGAGCAGGACTAAAAAGTACAAAAAGACCACCTTCATTTATATTTGTAGGGCCTACTGGAGTTGGTAAAACTGAGCTTGCAAAATCACTTTCTTATGAAATGTTTGGTAATGAAGATTCAATAATAAGAATTGATATGTCTGAATATATGGAAAGCCACTCTACTTCTAAGCTTATTGGTTCTCCTCCAGGATATGTTGGTTATGATGATGCAGGGCAACTTACTGAAAAAGTAAAAAGAAATCCATATTCTATTGTACTTTTAGACGAGATTGAAAAAGCTCATCCAGATGTATTTAATATATTGCTTCAAGTTTTAGATGATGGAAGACTTACAGATTCACAAGGAAATACAGTAAGCTTTGAAAATACAATAATTATAATGACATCAAATGCTGGTTCAAATTTAAATACAAATTCTATAGGCTTTGGTGGAAATCAAGTAAATAATAATGCAATAATGAATGCATTAAAAGATACTTTTAGACCAGAATTTTTAAATAGAGTGGATGAAATTGTAGTATTTAAACAATTATCAAATGAAGAATTAGTAAAAATAGTTGATTTAATGCTAAATGATACTAGAAAAGCTCTTATCGATAAAGATATTACTTTAGAAATATCTATTGAAGCTAAAAAATTCTTATTAGAAAAAGGTACTGATATTAAATATGGTGCAAGACCTTTAAGACGTGCTATACAAAGATATCTTGAGGATGAACTTTCTGATATGATTTTAAAAGGTGAATTAATTAATGGTAATACAGTTAATGTAACTTTTGATAAAGATAAACTAAGTTTTGAAGTAAAATAATTTAAAGGAGTAAAATATATGTTAAAACACATTCCAAATGCACTAACAATTGTAAGATTTTTCTTAATTCCATTTATAGTATATTTTATAATTACAGGTCAGTATATAGCTGCTTTTGTTATGCTTACTGTTTCTGGATTAACTGATATATTAGATGGACTTATAGCAAGAAAATTTAATTTTATAACAAACTTTGGAAAACTAATAGATCCATTAGCAGACAAAACAACACAAGTTTCTGTACTTGCCTCACTTACTTTTAAAGGGATAATCCCTCTTTGGATATTGTTAATAGTATTTTTAAAAGAATTTATAATGGTATCAGGAGCTTCTTTCCTTTATGGAAAAAAACTTGTAGTTTCTAGTAGATGGTATGGAAAACTTGCAACAGTATTATTCTATGTTGCAATAGTTGCTTCACTATTTATAGAATATTGGAATACTTCAATAAATCCTACTTCACCATTAATTAGTTTTGATAATTATATATATTATCTATCAATTTTGACAACAGTATTTTCACTTATTATGTATTTTAAGCAATTCTATCAAGATGGATACTTAAAAAAGGAAAATTTAAAAATAGAATAGACTAAAAGGGTGAACAAAGGGGACGTTCCTTAAAGTTCAATTTATGAACTTTAAGGAACGTCCCCTTTGTTCACCCTTTGTTCATGTTCACTCGTAATCTTCTAAAAATTCAACTAGATTAGTATATCCTATTATTTCTACTCCTGCTTTTAAATTTTCTATATCTGTTTCAGGTAAATATAATGTTGATATTTCTGTATCTTCTTTTAATGTTTTTATCCCATATTCATCCACTGTGTAAATTCCTATTACTCCATTATGCTCTTGTACAAAATAATGTTCTCCACAATTTCCACTAGATGTTTTATATAAAATTATTTGTGTAGGTGAATATTCTTCTATATTCCAATCTGGAAACATTTTTTTTACATCTTCCTCTTTTTTATTCACCAATTCTTCTGGTATGTCTCCACTTTTTCTTATTAAATGATCACAATCTTCATAATAAGTTTTTTTTATAATAATTGCATTTGGTGAAATAGTACTTTCACTTACCGAAGTTTCAATACTTTTTATTGTATTTTGAATGCCATTTTCTTTCTCCGTATTTGAATTATAAGCTAATTCTTTTTCGCTTAACATATCAATTCTTTCTGTCTTATTTTTATTTTCAGAATACATTGCAATACCTATTCCTATTAATAATCCCAGTATTATAACTAAAATTACACTTATTATCCACTTTTTATCCATACTAATTCACACCTTCTAATAATTAATTTAATATTAGTATGATATTTTTTAGAAAATTTATACATTTCTATATAATTTAATTGTTTATCATATAATAAATAATTAATATACTGTATTAATTGTCATTCTTTTATCTTTTAATTTTATTTTAATTTCTCCATTTAAGTCTGTTCTATATATTTTTGTTCCGTATATAATTTAATCTATTCAATACAGTTTCGTTTGGATGTCCAAAATTATTATTTTCTCCTACACCTATTAAAGCTATCTTAGGATTTACTAATTTTAAAAATTCATTTATGCTTGAGGTTTTAGAACCATGATGAGCTATTTTTATTACTGTTGCTTTTAATTTTTCAGTTTCTTTATATAACGCAATTAATCTTTTTTCTGCTATCTCTTCTATATCTCCCGTAAATAACATTGTAAATCCCAAACTATAAAACTTTGCTACTATTGAATTATTATTTAATATATTTTCACTTATCAACTCTTCTTCTGGGAATAATATCTCAAAATATGAATATTTATCTATTTTTAAATAATCTCCTTTTTTTATTACTATTACGTTTATATTGTTTTTAGTAACCATTTCTCTAAATTTACTTAAATTTTCTGATTCCTTACCTTGCATAGAAATAATTATATTTTTTACTTTCAAATTTTCCATAATATAAAATAAGCCGTCCGTATATGATCACTATCAAAATGAGATATAATCATATAATCTATTGTAGTTATTCTTCTTGCTAATAAATATGGTAAAAGTGTTTTTTCCCCTACATCAAAATTTCCAAATTCACTGCCTCCTCCATCTATTAAAATATTTTTATTTTCTGGTGTTTGTATTAAAGTACAATCTCCTTGTCCTACATCTACAAAATATATTCTTAGACTGTTTGGAATTAAATTAGAAATAAAATAAATTGATATAACTATTATAATTACAATTGCAATGATTTTATATTTATTTGTATAAAGCCAACTTAAATATTTTAATATTATTGTTATTTTTCTTTTATTATATATTACAAATACTATTAAATAATATATAATACATTCTATCAAATATGGTGTTTTTATATAAATCGATGAACCTGGAATTAATGATGATATTTCTGAAATTTTTAATAGTATGCTAAGAAAAAAATTTAAAAATATTCCTAAAAATTGTGCTATAGGAAAGCATACTAATGAAATAAAATATACAATAAATCCAAATATTGTTACTATTTCCATAATTGGACCTGCTAATATATTTGAAATCCAAAAAGTAAATGATACAGTACTAAAAGAATATGCCATAATTGGTATAATGATTATATTAGCAGATGATGTTATACTAAATGCATTTATTACATATTTTAGTATTACATAAAATAGTCTTTTTACTCTATATTTGCTTATTTTCAGTATTTCATTTGAAATCGAAGCACAGCTTTCGTTTATTTCAACATCCCCATTTTCTTGTAAATTTATTTTTTCGTTTGTTACTTTATTTATTAAATTATATAATTTTTGAGTTAAAGGAGTCCCTAAAAAGATTATACCTATTGTTCCTGCATAAGATAGCAAAAATCCTAAATCTGTTATTAAATAAGGATTATATATTAATATTATTAATGACGATATTCCCAAATTATTTATTGTATCAGACTTTTTATAGAATAGACTTGCTGTAAGTATTAAAGTACCCATTATACTTGCTCTAATTACCGAAGCAGTAAAGCCAGTAAGTGCCATGAAAAATACTAAAAATCCTATTGTAAAAATTTTAGTAAATCTTTTACTTGCTTTTCCTAATAATAATGCTAAAGCTGAAATAATATATGTTATATGTGAACCTGATATTGCAAGCATATGTGTTAAATTACTGACTTTAAAATTGTTTTCTATTTCTTCTGATATATTATCTCTATCTCCTATTAATATTCCTATACATAAAGCAGTTTCATCATCTCCAAGTATTTTAAACAAATTATTTTTAATACTTTTTTGTACTATATTCAAAAGTTTTTCTATAAAACTCAATTTATTATTTTCTATTATTTTAATTTTGTCAGTTTCTATAGTTCCATAAATTTTTTTAGTTTTTAAATATGCTTTATAATCAAAACCTCTGTAGTTTCTAGCACTATCAGATTTTTCTACTTGAGTTGTTATTTCTATTTCGTCCCCAACTTTAATAGTATTTTTTTTATTATTTGTTTTCTTGAAATTCAATATTAATTTTGTATTATTGTATTTATTATCATTATTAATTGTCTCTACCCTTAAAGTATACACATATTTATACTCTTTTTCTTGTAACTCTTCTATAATTATTCCCTTTATCTTTACTTCATCATTTATCTCTTTGTATTTATTTTCATAATTCACATCTAAAGTTCTTATATATATAAATCCCGTAAGAGTAATTATAAGAAAAGATATATATATTATTTTTTTGCTAAATAAATATATTCCAACAGAAAATAGTATTATTAATAAACATAAAAAGACTATATTAATTTTCAAATATAGTCCAATCAATATTCCTATCATATAAAAAATAGAAGCAATACAAATTGGTCTTTTTATATTATTTCACCCTTTCATTTGCCCCCGTTTTATAAAAAATCTAAACAATCATCTTGATTTGTTAAAATACTCTCTGTACAAAAGTATACCTCTGCTTTTTAACTAAATTTTACCTTGCAATATCCGCTTATATTTTTTACAGATAAAATTTTATACAATTCTCCTTGCTGCACAATATCTAGTATTATAATACTCTCCTGGAAGTAAGCTATTTATTTTTACACAATAACCTGAACCAGATGATGCATGAATAAAGTTTCCGTCTCCTATATATATACCACAATGGCCTATTTCGTCCATAGTTTCATAGTCTAAGAAAAATACTAAATCTCCTGCTTTTAGATTATTTAATAAGCTAGATTTTGAACTTTTATCTGTTTTTATTGCTATTCCTAATTTAGCTTGTGCTTGTGCACCGTGCCTCATCGATATTCCAAAATGGTTATAAACATACATTGTAAAACCTGAGCAATCAAATCCTGATGAACTTGCTCCCCCGTAAACATATGGTACACCTAAAAATTTCTTTGCATAAGATACTATTTCACTTGTATTTATAGAACTTGCAGTATTTTCTTCTTCTTTTGAAGTTGATGTTGTTGTTTCTTTTTTGCTTGTTTGGCTATTTGTAGTAGTTTCTGTCCTATCTACATCACCTCTATTAGTTACTGTAACTTTTTTATCTGATACAACATCTTTTGATACATAAGCCTCTCCTTCGCTTGTGCTTATTTTGTACCAATCTCCCTCTTCTCCTATTACTTTTAAAGCAGTATTAGTACTAACTACCATTAATTTATCTGCATTAGTACTTGGTTCTTTTCTAATATTTACATAGTCTGTTGCATACATTGTCTTTTCTTCAAATGTGTTTGTATTATTTTCATTATCTGATTTATTTTTATCATCAGTGCTACTTGAATTATTATCTTCCTTAGTAGTATCTGTTTTACTATCATCAGAATTATTTTCTTTATTATCATCATTATTGTTTGCTTTTTGAATTGTTATATTTTCTGTTCTTACCCAACCAGATATTGTATCTGTTTGAATATATAACCATCCATTTATTTCATTTATTACAGTTACCTTTTCATCTTTACCTAATGTGTCAATATTGCTTGAATTGATTAAGGGAACTATCTTTATATCTGATTTCTTATTTAATTTACCTTGATTAGAATTTTTATCAGTTGTATTTGATACATTTTCTGTTTCATTTTGTTGTTCTTCTGTTTTTTCAGTTAAACTAGTATCATTTTCGCCTGTTGTAGTACCTTCATTACTTGTTTCTTCTTCATTACCTCCAATTACTTTAGTATATTCTTTACTAATATAACCAGTATAATCTTTGTATTTTACTTTATACCAATCTCCTTCTTCGCCTAATACTTCACACTCTTCTCCTATAGAAATTTGTGCTACTATATTAGATTCAGTTGAAGCTTCTTTTCTTAGGTTTAGTGTTTCTGTTGTTATTTCTACAGTTTTGGCTTTTGCTATAGTTATATTGGCAAATATTAGTATTAGTAAAATAATTAATACATATATTATCTTTTTTAATAAATTCATTGCTATTCCTCCTAAAACACGATTATAGTATATAATCATTTAAGAAAAAAGTCAAGAAAAATAGCAAGGATTTCACTTTTAGAGTGCCCCTTGCTATAATTTTATTTATCAATTTTATTCAATAACTTCTGAAACAACACCTGAACCAACTGTTCTACCACCTTCACGGATAGCAAATCTTAGTCCTTTTTCAATAGCTATTGGAGTGATAAGTTCAACTGTCATGTCTATATTATCACCTGGCATAACCATTTCTGTTCCAGCTGCTAATTCAATAACACCTGTAACGTCTGTTGTTCTGAAATAGAATTGTGGTCTATATCCATTGAAGAATGGTGTATGACGTCCACCTTCTTCTTTTGTTAGAACGTAAACTTGTGCTTTGAATTTTGTATGTGGATGTATTGTTCCTGGTTTTGCTAAAACTTGACCTCTTTCAATTTCTTCTCTTTGAATACCTCTTAGAAGAACACCGATGTTATCTCCAGCTTCAGCTTGGTCTAGCAATTTTCTAAACATTTCTACACCAGTAACAACTGTTTTCTTAGATTCTTTTGCAAGACCAACAATTTCAACTTCGTCTTGAAGTTTAACTGTTCCTCTTTCTACTCTACCTGTAGCAACTGTTCCTCTACCTGTAATTGTGAATACATCTTCAACAGGCATTAAGAATGGTTGGTCTACTGGTCTTTCTGGTGTTGGAATGTAGCTATCTACTGCATCCATTAATTCTTTAATTGGTGCATAAACTGCATCATTAGGATCTTTTGAATCACTTTCTAGTACTTTTAATGAAGATCCTTTTATAACTGGAATTTCGTCTCCTGGGAAACCATATTCTGTTAATAGGTCTCTAACTTCCATTTCAACTAATTCTAATAATTCTGGATCATCAACCATATCGCATTTATTTAAGTAAACAACGATATATTTAACACCAACTTGTCTTGCAAGTAGGATGTGCTCTCTTGTTTGAGGCATTGGACCATCAGCTGCTGAAACAACTAGTATAGCACCATCCATTTGAGCAGCACCTGTAATCATGTTCTTTACATAGTCAGCGTGTCCTGGGCAGTCAACGTGTGCATAGTGTCTATTTTCTGTTTCATATTCAACGTGAGCTGTGTTAATTGTAATTCCTCTTTCTCTTTCTTCTGGAGCACTATCGATTTGATCGTATGCTTCATATTGAGCTTTACCAAATAAAGCTAAGTATTTAGTAATAGCTGCTGTTGTTGTTGTTTTTCCATGGTCAACGTGACCAATTGTACCAATGTTAACATGTGGTTTATTTCTTTCAAATTTAGCTTTAGCCATTTTAAATCCTCCTTTAAATTTTGGAAATTTTTATTTCCTTATATTTATTTAAAAATTAAAATCAAATATTTTGTCACTTGCATTTTATAACATTTTCGCTAAAAAAGCAAGAGTTTAATAATTTTTTTAGTCTTTTTTTGCTCTACTTGCAACTATATTGTCAAGTATTGATTTTGGAACTTCTTCATAATGAGATGGTTCCATAGAATATGTTCCTCTACCTTGTGTTTTAGAACGTAAGTCTGTTGCATATCCGAACATTTCTGATAATGGAATAAATGATCTTATAACTTGGTTTCCACCTTCTGCATCCATTCCTTCTAATCTTCCACGTCTAGAGTTTACATCTCCAATAACATCTCCCATATATTCTTCAGGAACTGTTATTTCAACTTTCATAATTGGCTCTAATATAACTGATTTTGCTTGTTTACATCCTTCTTTGAATGCCATTGAACCAGCTATTTTGAATGCCATTTCTGAAGAGTCAACTTCATGGTAAGAACCATCAACTAAAGTAGCTTTAAAGTCTATAACTGGGTATCCTGCAAGAACACCAGTTTCAGCAGCTTCTCTAATTCCTTCTTCAATTGGTTTGATATATTCTTTTGGAACAACACCACCAACAATTTTGCTCTCAAATTCTATACCTTTACCAGCTTCTAGTGGTTCCATTTCTAGCCATACATGACCATATTGTCCACGTCCACCTGATTGACGAATGAATTTTCCCTCTACTTTAACTTTATTTCTAATTGTTTCTTTGTAAGAAACTTGTGGTTTACCTACTGTACATTCAACTTTAAATTCTCTTTTTAATCTGTCTACTATAATATCTAAGTGTAATTCACCCATACCCGCAATAACAGTTTGACCTGTTTCTTGGTTTGTATATGTTTTAAATGTTGGGTCTTCTTCTGCAAGTTTTGCAAGAGCTATACTCATTTTTTCACTATTTGCCTTATCTTTTGGCTCAATAGCGATATCAATAACAGGTTCTGGGAATTCCATAGATTCTAGTATAACTGGATGTGCTGGATCACAAAGTGTATCACCTGTTGATACTTCTTTTAATCCAACTGCTGCTGCTATATCTCCAGCATATACTTTATCAATATCTTGTCTATGGTTAGAATGCATTAAAAGAATTCTTCCCATTCTGTCTTTCTTACCTTTGTTTGCATTTAATATTGTAGATCCTGCTTCTAAAGTTCCAGAATATACTCTAAAGAAGCAAAGTTTTCCAACAAATGGATCTGTTGCAATTTTGAATGCAAGTGCTGCAAATGGTTCTGTATCAGATGTTTTTCTTTCTGTTTCTTCTCCATCTAATGTTTCACCTTTAATATCAGCGATATCTAATGGTGATGGCATGAAGTCAACAACTGCATTTAATAATTCTTGAACACCTTTATTTTTGTATGATGAACCACATACAACAGGAACAATTTTATTTCCTATAGTTCCTATTCTTAAACCTTTTTTGATTTCTTCTTCAGATAAAGTACCTTCATCTAAATATTTCATCATTAATTCATCATCTTGCTCAGCTGCAGCTTCTATCATTTTTTCTCTGTATTCTTCTGCTTGAGCTTTTAAGTCGTCAGGAATGTCTGTTTCTTCAATATCTTTTCCTAAATCATCTTTATGAATAAATGCTCTCATTTTAATTAAATCAACAATTCCTTGGAAATTATCTTCTGCTCCTATTGGTAATTGAATTGGAACAGCATTTGCTTTTAATCTATCTTTTAATTGAGATACACAAAGCATAAAGTTTGCTCCTGTAATATCCATTTTATTTACATATACCATTCTAGGAACTTGATATTTATCAGCTTGTCTCCAAACTGTTTCTGTTTGTGGTTGAACTCCACCTTTAGCTGCTAATACTGTAACAGCTCCGTCAAGTACTCTTAAAGATCTTTGAACTTCAACAGTAAAGTCAACGTGTCCTGGGGTATCAATGATATTGATTCTATGACCTAACCATTGACATGTTGTAGCAGCAGAAGTAATTGTTATACCTCTTTCTTGCTCTTGAACCATCCAGTCCATAGTAGCTTCACCTTCGTGAACTTCACCTATCTTATGAGTTTTTCCTGTATAGAAAAGTATTCTCTCTGTAGTTGTAGTTTTACCTGCATCTATATGAGCCATAATTCCTATATTTCTTGTTTTTTCTAAAGGAAACTCTCTTCCAGCCATTTTTATCCTCCTTTTAATCAATGTCAGGGGACATAATTTTTTTCTAGTTTCACTTCTCATATTTGAGGTAGTTCCCTCACCTTATGAATTAGTGATTAACTAATTTTAAGTATATCTCCTAATTAAAACTTATAGTGTGCAAAAGCCTTATTAGCTTCAGCCATTCTATGCATATCTTCTTTCTTCTTGAATGCTCCACCGTTTCCAGCTACTGCATCCATAATTTCAGCTGCTAATTTTTGAGCCATAGTTTTTTCATGTCTATTTCTTGCATAAGTAACTAACCATCTTAAACCTAAAGTTTGTCTTCTTTCTGGTCTAATTTCGATTGGAACTTGGTAAGTAGCTCCACCAATTCTTCTAGCTTTAACTTCTAGAACTGGCATTACATTTTCAAGAGCTGCTTCGAATACTTCTAAAGCATCTTTTTGTTCTTTTTCTTTGATTATATCGAAAGCATCATAAACTATTGCTTGAGCAACTGTCTTTTTACCATCTAACATAACATTGTTTATTAATTTTGTAACAACTTTGCTATTGTATATTGGATCTGGTAAAACGTCTCTTTTTGCTATAATTCCTCTTCTTGGCACTATTCTTCACTCCTTTTCTTGATATTATTTTTAAATATCTTTTTGGTATCTAAAAAAACACCTAAAGTTACTCTGAAAAGATTTTTTCTTTTCCGTATAGTGCTATATATTCTATTATAAATTTAAGTACCTTAAATTAGTAATTTCATATATGCACCATCTACCTAAAAAATCATATAACTTAAAAATACAAATTTAGCTTTGTATTATTTTGATACTAAAATTTTAGTCAAAAGCAAGTATTACTAGGAAAGCTAGCTAAAAATTTTGAGATAGTACATGTGTACATCGAAAAATTTTTAAGCGACGCTTGACAACGTAAGACGCAGCTTTTCACTAAAATTTTTATTTTTTAGGTTTCTTAGCTCCATACTTAGACCTACCTTGCATTCTATCTTTAACGCCTGCTGTATCTAATGTACCTCTAATTATATGGTATCTAACACCTGGAAGGTCTTTTACTCTTCCTCCTCTTATTAAAACAACACTGTGCTCTTGTAAGTTATGTCCTATACCTGGAATATATGAAGTTACTTCATATCCGTTTGAAAGTCTAACTCTGGCAACTTTTCTTAATGCTGAGTTTGGCTTCTTTGGTGTTACTGTTTTTACAACTGTACAAACACCTCTTTTTTGTGGAGATCTCTTATTTGTTAATTTTTTATTTCTAGAGTTATATCCATGTTGTAAAGCTGGTGCTGTAGATTTTGTTGTAGAACTTTTTCTTCCTTTTCTTACTAATTGATTAATTGTTGGCACTTAAATTTCACCTCTTTCCCTTTTAGGCATAATTTGCCTTATAAAATAACATGAATATTTTACCATTTTTTTAAACTTATGTCAATAGTTGAATTACACTAAAATGCTAAAAAAACAAGTAGTTTTGTTTCATTTTATAACATAACAACCTTCTTTTCTATTTCTCACTAATTTTTTTAGTTGGTATTCTTATAACAACTTCTGTTCCTTTTCCAACTTTACTTTTTATATTAATGCTTCCTTTGTTCTGGTCTAATATTTCTTTTGCAATAGATAGACCCAGACCCGTTCCACCCATTTCTCTACTACGAGCCTTATCAACTCTATAAAATCTATCAAAAATTCTACTTAAATCTTCTTCTGGTATTCCTATTCCATTGTCTATAATTTTAATATATGCATCATTATATACAAAACCAACATATACCTTTATTGTACCATGTTCTTTTGTATATTTTATTGCATTTGATAGAATATTTAGTACAACTCTTTCTATACCATATTTATCTGCCAGTACTGGTGGTACGCTTGCTGTAACAAAGCATTCTACATTATGTTTCTTCTTTTTTATCTCGAATTTTAATTTTTCTTCACATTTTTTAACTAATTCCCCTAAATCAAAACTTGTAATTTCTGACGTTACTTTTTTATTATCATATTTTGATAAAGTTAATAAATCAGTTACTAATCTTGCCATGCGTCTTGCTTCTGAAGATATTACATTTAAAAATTTTTCTCTCGTTTCTTCATCATATTCTCCTTCTAGAAGTGTATCTGAATACCCCATAATTGATGTAATTGGTGTTTTTAATTCATGTGATACATCTGCTACAAATTCTTTTCTCATATTATCTAATTTTACATGTTCTGTAATATCTTGTATTAGAGTTATTACTCCTGCTGGTCTATCATTTTCATCTTGAAATGGTGCAAAAAGTATATTTACAAATTTATCTCCAACATCTTTTCTTTGTTCAGAAGAAGTCCAATTTTCTAAATATATAATCTTTTCTATATTTATATCTATATTTAACTTTTTAAAAATTTTATTAAAATTGTCTTCTTTCTTGCTTAATTCTAGTAAACTCTTAGCTGCAGGATTTATATGAATTATATTTCCCTCTAAATCAAAAGCAATTATCCCATCTGTCATATGTAAAAGTATAGTTTCTATTTGTCTTTTTTGTCTATTAACTTCACTTAATTTTTGTTTTAATTCAGTGGTCATTATATTAAATGCATTTTCTAAATCTGAAACTTCACTATTATTTTGTATATTAAAATTTATTTTTGCATTTTCTCCTAAAGCAATTTCTTCTGCACTTTTAATTAATTTCTTCATTGGTGATACTAAGGCTTTTAGCACGAAATATCCTATTAGAAATGATATTATTGTATATATGATTATTGAAACTATTATTATAATTCTTGTTTGTTTTAGTTGGCTATTAACATTATTTATAAGAGCAATATTGTCTTGTATAGTTCCAAGTGCTTCTATTTGGTTTAGCATTAATATATAGCTTGCTCCTAATCCTAGTATCAATATTATTCCTAAAACAAAAAATAATAAAACTATTTTTAAATTTACATTTTTCTTCATAATTATTAATAAAAGATTAGCTATTTAATATTAGCTAACCTTCATTCTCCTTTTCTTTTGATGATATATAATATCCTACTCCTCTTTTAGTAATTAATAATTTAGGACTTGATGTATCAACTTCTATTTTTTCTCTTATTCTTCTTATTGTAACATCTACTGTTCTTATATCTCCATAATACTCATATCCCCATACCTTTTCAAGTAATGTCTCTCTTGTTACTACTTGTCCTGGTTGACTTGCTAAATATCTCAATACCTCAAATTCTCTTAGAGTTAGCTCAATAGGTTTATTCCTTACTTTTACTTCAAACTTATCTAGATTAATAAATATTTCTCCTATTTCTATTACTTTATCTTGCTCTTTTTCTTTTGGTTTTTCTATAACTATACTATTATCTATTTGTTTATTAGTTACATTTATCTCAGCTTTTCTTAAATTAGCTTTTACTCTTGCTACTAATTCCCTTACACTAAATGGCTTTGTTATATAATCATCTGCTCCTAATTCTAACCCTAATATTTTATCTATTTCTTCATCTTTTGCAGATATCATTATAATTGGTATATTCATAGAATTCCTTATTCTTTTACATACTGTAAGACCATCTATTTTAGGAAGCATTATATCTAATAAAATCAAATCAGGTTTTTGATCAAAAGCTAAATCTATTGCTGTTTCACCATCATATGCTTCTATTGTATTATATCCTTCTTTTTGCAAGTTATAAATTAAAATATCTACAATCGGCTTTTCATCATCAACTATTAATATTGTTTTTTTTGTTTCTTCTATATTATTTTCTTCCACAAAAAATTCACCCTTCTTTTATTATATTGTTTATATTTATATCACATAAAGGTCAAATATACAAGTAGTATTCTATGATATTTTTTTTATTTTTTAATAAAAAATTTATATTATCATTATTGTTTTCATGTATTCTATAATGCGGAGAGTTACTCAAAAGTAACTCTCCGCATTATTCTTATCACTGTTTTTTATCAACCCATCTTTCAATGAGTTCTTTTGCAAAGAGATATAAACCTCCTACAATCATAAAACCTGCGATAAAGATTCCAAGATATGCCCACACTCCCCAAAGTGCAATGTCATCACTAACAATGCCAAAGGGAAGCTCATTCTGCATACGCGTCACCAACAGGTGAATGCCTACCAGAAAAGTGGCAATTGCCAAAACCTTTTCTGCGAGGAACCGAATAACATATCTGTCCATAAATAAACCTCTTTTCAAAAAAATTTAATACATTTATTATACCACTTTTTCTTATAAAAATCAAATTTCTACCTCTACTCCATACACTCCTCCATTTCCATTTAGAATAATTTCATTATTTTCTACTTCTTTTCCGTCTAAATATATCTTCTTTTCTTGCACATTTTTTCTTATAACTTTTATATTATATATACTATTTCCATATTTATATCTTATTCCATACTCGTTCCAGTTATTAGGTATGCATGGTTCTATTTTTAATATATTTCCTTCTTTCCTTAATCCTAATATATACTTAATTCCAGTTTCATACATCCAACTACTTGAGCCTGTATACCAAGTCCAACCGCCACGTCCTGCTAAGTTTCCTCCATATATATCTGCTGCTATAACATATGGTTCTACTTTGTATTTTTTTGCTTCTTCTTTAGTTCTAGAATGTTCTATTGGATTTATCATTCTAAAATATTCAAAAGCCTTATCACCAAATCCCAGCATACTTTCTGCGATTATCGCCCATATTGCACCATGTGTGTATTGTCCTCCATTTTCTCTAGTTCCTGGTATATATGCTTTTATATATCCTGGTTCTAACTTACTTTTTTCAAATGGTGGATCTAATAATTTTATTATTCCCGCTTCTCTATCAATTAAATGTTTTTCTAGTGATTCCATTGAAATATATTTTTTGTCATTATCTCCTGCATTTGATATTGTTGCCCAACTTTGTGCTATACTATCTATCCTGCATTCTTCATTTTGTATACTGCCTAGGATATTTCCATCATCCATAAATGCCCTTTTGTACCATCTTCCGTCCCAACCATTTGTATTTAAATTTCTTTTTATATTTTCCATTACTTTTCTATATTTTTCCGCTCTCAATTTTCCTTTATCATTAGTCTCTATATCTTCTCCTGTTTTATTTTCATTTACATTGTTATGCTTAACATCAATCATTTCTTTTATACTATCATTATAATTTTCTAACCCTTCTTCTAATTCATCGCCATATTTTTCACATATCTTACTGAATTTATCAAGCACATTGTATAAGAAAAATCCAAGCCATACACTTTCGCCTTTTCCTTTATTACCTACTGTACTAAATCCATCATTCCAGTCTCCTGCACCTATTTTTGGAAGTCCATTTTCTCCAAAATTTAAAGATTTTTCTATTGCTCTTATACAATGTTTATATATACTTTCTTTTTCCTCAGATGGCAAATATAAATCATACCTTTCATCTACTCCATCTTCTAAAATTGCTCCTTTTAAATATGGCACTTCCTCTTTTAATACTCCCCAGTCTCCAGTAAAATTAATATATTCTGCTACCATATATGGAAGCCATAATAAATCATCTGAAAATCTTGTACGAATTCCCCTGTTTGTTTCTTCATGCCACCAATGTTCTACATCTCCTTCTTTAAATTGATGTTTACTATGCATGATTATTTGCTTTCTTAATATTTCTACTGATATATACTTTAATCCTATGCAATCTTGAAGTTGATCTCTAAAGCCATAAGCTCCACCTGATTGATAATATCCTGTTTTTGCAAGCATCCTTGAACAAAGTGTTTGGTATAAAAGCCAACCATTTAGCATTATATTCATAGATTCCACAGGAGTATCTACTTTAATATTTCCTAATAAATCTTTCCAATATCTTTTTGTATTCTCGTATTCATTTATTGCATTATTTACGTTTTGATATTTATATGCGGTATCTTGAACATTTAAACTATTATCATCTGCTCCTAACGTAATTACTATATCTTTTCTTTCAAAAGCTTCTAAATCAATTTTAAACTCAATAGCAATGCTTTCATCTTTTCCTAAAGAATTTTCTCTATCTAATTCTAATTTTCTAATTCCTTCTGGATTTTTTATTGTTCCTTTTCCTATAAAAAATTCCTTGTTTCCTGTATATGATGTAATTTTTTCACTACAAGTAATATACATTATAGTTCTACTATTTTTTTCTTTTGCCTGATTTTCAAGTGTTAAAATATTTGTTCTATTATCATATTTTAAGTCTATATATCCATTTGATTTTATTTCATCTTCATCAAGAACTGGTTTTATATAATAAACTATTTTTAATTCTTTCTTTTTAGCTAGTTTATTTTCTAAATGTAAAATTTGAACTTTACTACTATCATCTTTTGGCACAAATACTTTTAAGTTTTGCAATATTCCATCACTTGTATGCAAATATCTGCTATATCCAAATCCATAAGTTATATAGTAGTCGTTGCTATCTGGAGTAGGATTTATTCCTAAAGACCAAATCTTCTTTGTATCCATATCTTCTAAATATATTATTTCTGATGGAACATCTGTTACTTGATTATTGTTCCATGAGGTTAATCTATTTAGTCTACAATTTTTATACCAAGTATATCCACCCATACCTTCTGTAACAACTGTTCCAAATTTTTCATTAGACATAATGTTTGACCATACAGTTGGAAGTTTCTCATCTTTGTTTACCCTTATGACGTACTCTTCTGCCTCTTTTGAAAATCCGCCATATTCATTATAGTATTTTAATTTTTCTGTTTCTAATGCTTTTCTTTCAACATTTTCTTCTATTATTTGTGGATTTTTTACTTCATCTCCAACATCTTTTATTTTTTCCATATATTCTTCTTCATAATCTTTAATTTGTGTTTCTATATTTCCAAGATGCGCATTAATTAGTAAATTTGCTCTATATTCTACGATTCTTTTAGATTGTTTTTCTATATTATTTAATATAAATATTCCTCCACTTATATTTTGCATATAGCTCAAATTTCTATCTAAAATTGCATTTTGTATTTCTTCATAAACATAATTATCATAAGTTTTCTTTTCTTCGTTTATAATTACTAAATCTAATTTTATGTTTTTAACTCTATAATACTCATAAGCTTTTAGTGCATCTTTTACAACGTCTATATCACTTACATCTTTTATTTTAATTGCAAGTATTGGTAAATCTCCAGATATTCCATATTTCCATAATTCGCATGCCATCGCCTCTTCTGGTATCTTTCCTTTATACATTAAAATTTTTAAAGGGTTTTGATAAATTAAATATTTAAGCATATTTTGATATTTTTCTATCTCTTTAGCTTTTAATCCTAAATACATAGATTCCGCTTCTACTTTTGCTTTTGCTAAATTCATACTTCTAATTATTTTCTCATTATTCATATTTTCTTGTATTAATTTTAATGCTTCTTCTTTTTCTTCTGATACTGCAATAATTAAATTAAGGCTTACTTTTTGACTAGGAAGAACAGTTATTGTTCTTCTCATAGCAATTATAGGATCTGTAGTTCTTCTTAAATTTCTTCCAAGTGGAATAGAATTTTCTACTGCAATTGGAAGTTCTACATTTTGTCTTCCTACAAATTTTTCTTTATCTAATTCATATTCTAGCTCTCCTATAGTTTCATTTTCTGTATATAAATTTACTGCCATATACATATCTCTATTCTTTCCGTCTCTAGATTTTCTTTTAGCTAAAATAGTATTTGTATCTTCTAAAAATTCAAATGATAAAAGCAGATTGTTAAAAGCTTTATGTGCATAATCTTGTTCTAATGAGGAAAGTATAGGTTCTATAAATGAGTTTACTTCTATTGTTTCTTCTGTATTACCTAAATTTTTTAGTTCTATCCTCCTTATTTCAACAGGACTATTTGGCATTACAAATATGCAAGTTGATGTTTCTATACCTCCGTCTTGTCTTACAAATTTACTTTTGTCAGGCGAAAAATACACACTATATTTATCAGCTGGTGCCAAATAATTCATTTGCCCAGAAGTCCAAATTCTTTTTGTTTTTATATCTTTTAAGAAAAATGTTATTCCATTTTGAATACTATCTGTTTTCTTAAATCTATTTATAACTATGTCTTTATATTTGCTATACCCATCACCCTTTTGATCTATTATTATACTGTAATCTTCATTTGATATTACATTTATGTGTTTTAATTTATCATAAGGTTTGGTATATTCTCTTACACCATAAGTTTCATAATCTATAGTTTTTATTCTTTCTACTTTTTCTTTTTGTTCTTTTGTAATTATTACATTCTCTGGCATTTTTTCTTCTAAAAGTATTTCTACTGCTTCTATTTCTGGATTTTCCATAAATCTTTTTTGTAATATATTTTTGTTAAACAAATTATCTATTGACAATAAAATTAATCCTTGGTGATGTGCCATATATGTTTTAACAACTGCACTTTTTTCATCTTTTTTTAGTCTATTTAGCGTATAATCTATAGATTCATAAAATCCATATTTATCATACATTCCTTCTTTTTCTAGCACTTTTAAATTCTCTATTGTTTCTATCGGATAATCATTTATTGCAAGAACTGATCCATAAGATGAAACTACCATCTCATCTGCTAAACCTCTTTTTAAACCAAGCCACGGAATACCAAATGCTTTGTATTGATAATTGTTGTTTAAATCTCTTAAATTAAATGCTGCTTCTGATATTCCCCATGGAATTTGTAGTTCCTTTGCATACTTCATTTGAGACACTATTGCAAATAAGCTTGATTCTGAAATTAATCCTCCTGAGAATTTAGGAATATTTATATTTGGCATTAAATATTCAAATGCTGTCCCAGACCACGATATTAATCCTTTATATCTATTAATTTCTGTAAGTGTTCTACTTAAATTATACCAATGTTTTTCTGGTACATCTTTTTTAGCAATAGCAACTAAGCTTGCTTGTCTTGCTTCTGATGCTAATAAATCATAATATGAAGGTGTTAAACTATTATCTTCTACATTAAAGCCTATTGAAAAAATTCTGCTTTCTTCACAATATAGATATTTAAAATTTGTATCTTTTATTATATTATCAATAATTCCTATCATTACATTTACTTTTTGTTTTAATTCTTCTATATTTATTTGTTCACATTCTTTATTATTTATTTTATTCTCTTCATTATTTTTTTCTTGTATTTTATTCATATCTACAGTTAACTTATTTTTATTATTGCTATTTCCCACATTTTTTAAACTTATCAAAAATTGCTTTAAAGTATATAAATATCCTATAAAATTACCACTATCTACTGTTGATACATACTTTGGCATAAGTGGTTCTAATGTTTTTATATTATACCAATTATATAAATGGCCGTTCCATTTTTGAAGTTTTGTAATACTTTCTACCATTTTATATAATAAATTAATTGTATCCTCTAAGTTTTCAAATCCTAAATCGTAACTTGCAACTACTGCTAAAAGACCTAATCCTATATTTGTTGATGATGTTCTATAAACTACTTGCTCCTTTCTATCTTCTTGATAATTATCTGGTGGCAAATAATTTGTATTTTCTGTTATGTTCTCTTTAAAGAATTTCCATGTACGTCTTGCAACTTCTAGTATATATTCTTTTTCATCTTTTCTTAAACAATCTATTGCAAAATTTTCTTTTTCTTTTTTACTTATATTTTGCATTACTCCAGGAGTAACAAGCCATAATATTGCTAGCACTATTGCTAACATACATTTTGGTACACATATTAAAAATATCATTCCTAATACTAAGTTAGTCCACATGTTTTTATAGTATGAAGATAAATCTGTTTTTGAATTATTCTCTGCTTCTTCTGCAGTTGTCCATTCTAATAGATGTTTTTTACTTTTGCACATTCTATATGTTGTTTTAATAATTGCATTTAACATCATATATGCTTTATCTGGTAAAGTGCCTAATTCTAAAATACCTCTTATTATACTTGCTTTGCAACCTGAAAATCCTTTATAAAAAGTTTTTTGTAAACTTTCTTCACTTTTTTTATATATTATCTTATTTACTAGTTCCATAACGTATGGTATCAGTATTGATAATATTAGAATTGTCATTACCGGCCATATTTTTACATTAGCAAAAATATTAATTAAAACTAAAAATATTATTGAAAGAAGTACTATTGGTGGAAATATAATTTTTACCACATTATTTAGTATTTTATATTTTGAAACAAAGTCTAATGGATTTTTCTTTTTTATTCCTTCTTTATTTTTTACTTTGTTTTTAATCCATCTTAATATTTGTATATCTCCCCTTGTCCATCTACTAAGCCTTGTTTTAAATGCTAAATATGATGTTGGATATCCATCCATAAGCATTATGTCTGTTGCTAATCCACATCTTAAATATGAACCTTCTAATAAATCATGGCTAAGCACAGTATTTTCTGGTATTTCGTCTTTTAAAATTGAAGAAAATACATTTACATCATATATTCCCTTACCTGTAAATATTCCTTCATCAAAATTATCTTGATACACATCTGATATTGCATTTGTATATGAGTCTGTTCCTGCGGATCCTGCAAATATTTTTGTAAATTTAGTTCTACTTGCTGAATTTAATGTAACTCCAACTCGTGGCTGAATTATACCATGTCCTGAAACTACGGCTCCATCTTCTATCTCAGGGTTATTTAAAATATGCGACATAGCTCCAATTAACTGCAATCCACTATTTAATACAAGTTCTGTATCTGCATCTAAAGTTATAACATATTTTATTTTAGGCATTTTATTTAAATCTATCGTATTTACTCTAAAGTCTTCCTTGCTATTTTTTAAAATATATTCATTAAACTGAGTAAGTAATCCTCTTTTTCGCTCCCACCCTAAATAGCATTCTTCTTTATCATTCCATTTTCTTTTTCTATATATAAAATGAAATTTTGGAAAATTATTATCAGGATATTTTTTATTTAATTTTTGAGCAAGTTCTATCCCTAATTTTGATATAGTTTCATCAAAATCTTCTTCTTCTTTTGAGCTTGCTGATACATCTCCAAGTAGTGCAAAATATATATTCTCGCTTTTATTTGCAATATAATATACTTCTAGCTTTTTCATCATTTCCTTTAACTTTTCTTCTTTTGTTATTATTGTTGGAATAACTACAAAAGTAGCATCTTCTTTTGGTACTCCATTTTGCAAATCCATTTTTGGTATTAACTTTGGTTTTATAACTTTTCCCAAAATATATTCAAGTATTTGCATAAAAATTATTTCTATTGGTAAATAAAGAAGAATTGCAGTTATAATACTAAGTAAAATGTTTGCAGTTTGAGTATACATATACATACCTAGCAAAGATGCTAGAATTAAACTAATTATTATTTTTATAGTTATATATCTTGTTATTTTCTGGTCATTTGATAAAAATTTTATTTTTCTTCCTAATAAACTTTCTAGTAATTCTTGCTTTCCATTATCTATTAAATAATATCCTATATGAGCTTTTTTGCCTTGTTTTTCTTTTGCAAGTTCTAAGCACTTTCTAGCAATATATATTTCAGATATTTTTGTTTTTTTAGATATTTCCTGAATTTTATTTCTATAGTATATTTTTGTCTTGTAGTCCATACCGTCATATACATTTGCTGGATCTTCATTTAAAATATCATCTACTTGATTTATTTCTTCAAATATATCTATAAAGTTTATTCTTTGTATATTCTTTATGCTTATAATAGAATTTCCAATAGATACTTTTTTTACAGCAATATCAAAGTGTTCTTTTTTTATAACGTCTGAAATATCCACTCCCATTTTATTTACTTCTTCTTCTAAAATATTTAAAAATGGATATGCTTTTTTCCCAAATTGTCTTAATTTATATGACATATATTCAATAAATGGATATTTCATTTCTCCATATTCTTTTACTTTTAACTTATATTCTCCTAATTTATTAAAACGTAGCTCATCTTTGGTTTTATTCTCTATAAGTCTTTCTATTATATTTTCTACCCTATATTTTTGAAGCCCTGCTGAATATATTCTTTCACAAATATTTCTAATATTTTCTATTATAGCGATTTGTAAAAAAATTCCTATATTCCATATTTCTTCCATGTTTAACTTTTTCTTTTCTTGATATGCTTTTAAAAGATCTGTTAAAAGCTTTCCATCTATTTTTGAATCTGTATATGATACAATTTCTGATGCTAGTACATAAATTCTTGCAAAACCATAATTATTTCCATTTGCTACTCCTAAAAAATTTCTATATTTTTTTAAGGTTAATTCTTTTCCTATTCCTTTTACTGTTTCTTCTATTATATAGTAATTATCTAATAGCCATTCTCCTGCTGGATGAATAGGAATCTTAAGTTTAATTTGCTCATTTAGTAGATTATATACCTCAGTAATAATCTCAAAATTTTCCATCATTCTAGGAATTGGATATGTGTTTTTATCTGATTTTTCTTTTAAAATATGATCAGATGCTAATTTCTCTAGATATTTTTCTAATCCAATTTTATCTAACACTGCACCTTTTATATTTAAAATTTTATAACTTTTCAAAAAAATTACACTCCTTCGAAAATATATGTTTTTTACATATTTTTCCCAAAGAGTGTAATTTTATTCATTGTTTTAATTTTATATATATTATTCAGTTGCTTCTTCCTTATTATTGCTTATTCCTTCTTTTTCGGTACTTATATGTGTATCTTTATATTTTGCAAGACCTGTACCTGCTGGAATTAATTTACCAATGATAACGTTTTCTTTAAGTCCAATTAATTCATCTACTTTACCTTTTACTGCGGCTTCAGTAAGAACTCTTGTTGTTTCTTGGAATGATGCTGCTGATAAGAAGCTTTCAGTAGCAAGTGATGCTTTTGTAATACCTAGTAATACACGTTTATATGTTGCTGGTCTCTTTCCTTCTTCTATAGCTTTCTTATTTGCTTCTTCCACTTCATAAATATCAACAAGTGAACCAGCAAATAATGGTGTGTCTCCGTTGTCTTCTATTCTTACTTTCTTAAGCATTTGTCTTGCTATAACTTCAACGTGCTTATCATTAATATCAACACCTTGGTTTCTATATACTTTTTGTACTTCTTGTACTAAATATAAGTAAACTCCATCTGCACCGTTTATTGCTAAAATTTCATTTGGATTTATAGAACCTTCTGTAATTGGAGCTCCAGCTTTTACTTCGTCTCCATCTCTTACACGTAGTTTAGAACCAAATGGTATAGTATATGTTTTAGCGTCTTCTTTTCCTGTAACTGTAACTTCTTTTCTAGATTTGTCATCTGAAATACTAATCTTACCATCTATTTCTGAGATTATTGCAAGTCCCTTTGGTTTTCTAGCTTCAAACAACTCTTCAACTCTAGGAAGACCTTGTGTAATATCTGCAACACCTGCAACACCACCAGAGTGGATAGTTCTCATAGTAAGCTGTGTACCAGGCTCACCAATTGATTGTGCAGCTATTATACCTACTGATTCTCCTATATTTACTTCTTCACGAGTAGCTAGACCCATTCCATAACATTTGCTACAAACCCCATGTTTTGTTCTACATTCAAGAACTGAACGAACTTTAACACTTGTAATTCCTGCTGCTACTATTTCATCTGCAATATTTTCTGTAATTAATGTTTCTTTATCCACAATTAATTCATTTGTTTGTGGATTGTATATATCTTCTAATGGATATCTACCAAGTAATCTTTCTTCCATTTTTTCTACTACTTGATTTCCATCTTTAATATCTGAAACTTCAATTCCTTTTGTAGTTCCACAGTCATGTTCTCTTACGATTATATCTTGAGAAACATCAACTAATCTTCTTGTTAAATATCCAGAGTCAGCTGTTCTTAAAGCTGTATCTGCAAGACCTTTTCTGGCACCATGTGCAGATATAAAGTACTCTAAAGCATCTAGACCTTCCCTAAATGATGAAGTAATTGGTATCTCGACTGTTTTACCTGTTGTAGAAGCCATAAGTCCACGCATACCAGCAATTTGTCTTAACTGGTTAACATTACCTCTGGCTCCAGATTCAGACATCATGTATACTGGATTTAATTTTTCGAAATTGTGCTTCATTGCATCTGTAACTTTATCAGTAGCTTGTTCCCAAATTTTTATTACTGAAGCATATCTTTCTGCATCTGTTATTAAACCACGTCTATATTGTTTTGTTACATTATCAACTTGACTTTGCGCATCTTCTAGTATTTGTTTTTTAGCTGGTGGTACTTTAACGTCGGCAACAGAAACTGTCATACCTGCTAATGTAGAGTATTTATATCCAGTTGCTTTAATATAGTCAAGAAGTTCTGCTGTTTTGCTTAATCCATGTTTGTTAATACATTTTGCAATAATCTTTCCTAAATTTTTCTTCATAACAGTGAAGTTAAGTTCAGGTTCAAACATTGTTTCTGGATTAGTTCTATCAACAAATCCTAAATCTTGTGGTATTCCTTGATTGTATATTAATCTACCAACTGTAGTCTTTACAAATTTACTCTTTTCTTCTCCATTTATAGTCTTTGTGATTCTTACATTAACCATTGCATGCATTCCTAAATCATGGTTGAAGTTAGCCATAATAGCTTCTTCTGGAGATGAATAATATCCACCTTCACCCTCTTCTCCTTCTACTTCCATTGTTAAATAATATGCACCAAGTATCATATCCTGTGTTGGAACTGTTACTGGTTTACCATCTTGTGGTTTTAATAGGTTGTTTACAGAAAGCATTAGGTATCTTGCTTCTGATTGAGCTTCTGGTGATAATGGTAAGTGAATAGCCATTTGGTCACCATCGAAGTCAGCATTGAATGCTGTACAAACTAATGGGTGTAGTTTAATTGCTCTACCTTCAACTAAAACTGGCTCAAATGCTTGAATACCAAGTCTATGAAGTGTTGGAGCACGGTTTAACATTACTGGATGATCTTTTATAACATCTTCTAATATATCCCATACTTCTGGACGTAATCTTTCTACCATTCTTTTTGCATTTTTAATATTATGAGCAATTCCACGTCCTACTAATTCTCTCATAACAAATGGCTTAAATAGCTCTACTGCCATTTCTTTTGGAAGTCCACATTGATAAATTTTAAGTTCTGGACCTACTACTATAACTGAACGTCCTGAATAGTCAACACGTTTTCCTAGTAAGTTTTGTCTAAATCTACCTTGTTTTCCTTTTAGTAAATCCGATAATGATTTTAGAGGTCTATTACCAGCACCTGTTACTGGTCTTCCACGTCTACTATTATCTATTAGGGCATCTACTGATTCTTGTAACATTCTTTTTTCATTTCTTACAATTATTTCTGGTGCACCTAATTCTAATAATCTTTTTAATCTGTTATTTCTATTTATAACTCTTCTGTATAAGTCGTTTAAGTCAGATGTTGCAAATCTACCACCATCTAACTGCACCATTGGTCTTAAATCTGGTGGAATAACAGGAACAACACTCATAACCATCCATTCTGGTCTATTCCCTGATAGTCTAAATGATTCTACAGTGTCTAATCTTTTTACAAGCTTTGCTTTCTTTTGTTCACTTGCTTTTTCTAATTCTTTTCTTAATTTTTCAGATAATTTATCTAAGTCAATTTCTTCAAGTAAAGTTCTTATTGCTTCTGCACCCATTTCTGCTTTAAAAGATCCCTTACCATATTTTTCTACTGCTTCATGATATTCTTTTTCAGATAAAACTTGTGCTTTAGAAAGCCCTGTTTCTCCTTTATCTGTAACTATGTATGAAGCAAAATATATAACTCTCTCTAAGCTTCTTGGTGATACATCTAACATAAGTCCAATTCTACTTGGTATCCCTTTAAAATACCAAATATGTGCTACAGGTGCAGCAAGTTCTATATGGCCCATTCTTTCACGTCTTACTTTTGATTTTGTAACTTCAACACCACATCTGTCACAAACTATACCTTTATATCTTACTCTTTTATATTTACCACAATGGCATTCCCAATCTTTTGTTGGTCCAAATATTCTTTCACAGAATAAACCATCTCTTTCTGGTTTTAATGTTCTATAATTTATTGTCTCTGGCTTTTTTACTTCACCTTTTGACCATTCTCTTATTTTTTCATCTGATGCTATACCTATTTTTATTTTATCAAAAATATTTAATTCGTCCACGCGGTTTAGCCCCCTTGAATATTTATTTTCTTTGCCTCTTTAGTAGTTCGTTAGTATACACTGCTGCACAATTCCTTCCTGCAACTATCAAACTCTATTCAAAGCTATTTAGTTATTTTTATTTTAAATTAATCCAAAACAAGTATTAATGATTATGTTTTACTTCAAGAACGAAGCAAAAGTGCGTATATTGCTAGGCAAAATCTTAAAGAAAACCGGAGGTGTACTTTTTTGTACATCGAGGATTTTCTTTAAGATTTTAACGACGCAAGATGCCACTTTTCATTCGTTCACTACTCTATTATATCTTCGTCATTAAGTATACTATCTTCATCTAAATCCATATCTGAAAGTTCAATTTCGTCATCTTCTAACTCTTCAAATAGAGCTTCATTATTTTCTTCCTCTTCATCTGCTAAAACAGCTTCTTCTTCGTATCCATCATGAAGATCTTTAATATCTAAAACATCATTACCCATTTTCTTATCATCTATATTAAAGTCAATTCCGTCTTCTATATTTTCTTTTAGTTCAAGTTCTTCATTATCTGGTGATAATAGTCTAATATCTAATCCTAAAGCTTGAAGTTCTTTAATCAATACTTTAAATCCTTCTGGAACTCCTGGCTCTGGAACATTTTCACCTTTAACAATAGCTTCATAAGTTTTAACACGTCCTATTGTATCATCTGATTTTACAGTAAGCATTTCTTGTAGTGTATAAGCTGCACCATATGCTTCTAATGCCCAAACTTCCATCTCTCCAAAACGTTGTCCACCAAATTGTGCTTTACCTCCAAGTGGTTGTTGTGTAACTAATGAGTATGGTCCAGTTGAACGAGCATGTATCTTATCATCAACTAAATGATGTAGTTTTAACATATACATAACACCAACTGTAACTGGATGATCAAAAGGATCTCCTGTTCTACCATCATATAGAGTTGTTTTTCCATCTTCTGAATATCCAGACTTCTTAAATAATTCTCTTATTTCTTCGTCTGTTGCACCATCAAATACTGGTGTTGCAACTTTCCAACCTAATAGTTTTGCTGCCATTCCTAAGTGAACCTCTAAAACTTGACCTAAGTTCATACGAGAAGGAACACCAAGTGGGTTTAAAACTATATCTACTGGAGTACCATCTGGCATAAATGGCATATCTTCCTCAGGTAATATTCTTGAAATAACACCTTTGTTACCATGTCGACCAGCCATTTTATCTCCGACTGATATTTTTCTTTTTTGAGCTATATAGCAACGAATTACTTGATTTACACCAGGTCCTAATTCATCTGAATTTTCTCTAGTAAATACTTTAACATCTACTATCGTACCTGCTTCTCCGTGTGGAACACGAAGTGATGTATCTCTAACTTCTCTTGCTTTTTCTCCAAATATTGCACGAAGTAATCTTTCTTCTGCTGTAAGTTCTGTTTCTCCTTTTGGAGTAACTTTACCAACTAATATATCACCAGGTCTTACTTCTGCACCAATTCTTATGATACCATTTTCATCTAGGTCTTTTAATACATCATCACCAACATTTGGTATGTCTCTTGTAATTTCTTCTGGACCAAGTTTTGTATCACGACATTCACAATCATATTCTTCAATATGAATTGATGTATATACATCTTCTTTAACAAGTCTTTCACTAATTAATACAGCATCCTCATAATTGTAACCTTCCCACGTAGTAAATGCAATTAATACATTTCTACCAAGTGCCATTTCTCCCTTATCTGTTGAAGGTCCATCTGCAAGAAGATCTCCTTCTTTTACTTTTTCTCCACGAACAACTACTGGTCTTTGATTTATACATGTACCACCATTTGTTCTCTTGAATTTTCTTAATTTATATATATCTAATTCATCTTTATTATTTCTAACAACAATTTCATCACCAGTTACTTTTTCTACAACACCTGCATTATTAGCTATAACTGTAATTCCAGAGTCTTTTGCAGCTCTATATTCAATACCTGTACCAACAATTGGTGATTCTGGCATTAAAAGCGGAACTGCTTGACGTTGCATGTTAGCACCCATTAATGAACGTTTAGCATCATCATGCTCAACAAAAGGAATCATTGCCGCTGCAACAGATACAAGTTGTTTTGGAGAAACGTCTACAAAGTCAACTTGTGATTTGTTAACCATTGTAATTTCTTCTCTCATTCTAACTTTTATTCTATCATTTTTAAATGTTCCATCTTCGTTTAGTGGTTCTGATGCTTGTGCAATTATGTATTTATCTTCCTCATCTGCTGGCATATATACAACTTCATCTGTAACTTTTCCAGTTTCATGGTCAACTTTTCTATATGGTGTTTCAACAAATCCATATTCATTTATAATTGCAAAAGATGAAAGTGCTGATATAAGTCCAACGTTTGGACCTTCTGGTGATTCTATTGGACATAATCTACCATAGTGAGTATAATGAATATCTCTAACCTCAAATCCAGCTCTTTCTCTTGAAAGACCTCCAGGACCTAATGCTGAAATTCTTCTTTTATGAGTAAGCTCAGAAAGTGGGTTTGTTTGATCCATAAATTGTGACAATTGTGAACTTCCAAAAAATTCTCTAATTGAAGAACTAATTGGTTTTGTATTAATTAATGTTTGAGGTGTTACAACATCTAAATCTTGAATTGTCATTCTTTCACGAACAACTCTTTCTAATCTTGTCAAACCAATTCTGAATTGATTTTGTAGTAATTCCCCAACACATCTTATACGTCTATTTCCTAAATGATCTATATCATCTATTATACCTAAACCATTATCTAAATTTAAAACATAATTTATAGATGCAATTATATCTTCTGTTGTAATGTATCTTGGAATAAGTTCTTCAATTCTTTCTTTTATTGTATCATGAAGTTTTTCTTCATCTGTTGTATCTATAATTGATTTTAGCACATTATAATTTACATATTCTTTTATATGTAAGTCACTTAAATCAACTGTTGGTAAGAATTCATGAATATTAACTGTTCCATTTCCTATTACTCTTACTTTTCTATCATTTACTTTTAAATCTACAATATTTATACCTGTATTTTGGATATTTTCTGCAACTTCTTCTGAAATCACACTGTCTTTTTCCACAAGTACTTCACCTGTTGTTGGATCAACAATATCTTCAAAGGCAACTTTACCTGTAATCCTTGTAGCTAAACTTAACTTTTTATTAAATTTATATCTTCCTACTTTTGCTAGGTCGTATCTTCTAGGATCAAAGAATAATCCATTAAATAGGTTTCTAGCAGCATCAACTGTTGGAAGTTCTCCAGGTCTTAATTTTTTATATATTTCTATTAAAGCTTCATCTTGTGTTTTAATTGGATCTTTTTGAATAGATGCTGTTATTTTTGCTTCTTCTCCAAATAATTCTACTATTTGCTCATCAGTTGCAACTCCTATTGCGCGAAGTAATGATGTAACAGGTATTTTTCTTGTTCTATCCACTCTTGCCCAGAATACATCATTTGCATCTGTTTCATATTCTATCCAAGCTCCTCTTAATGGCATTACTGTTGAAGTATAAATTTTCTTTCCAGTTTTATCATATTCTGAAGCGTAATAGCATCCTGGTGAACGGACTAACTGACTAACAACAACTCTTTCTGCACCATTGATTATAAAAGTACCACTATCTGTCATAAGTGGGAAATCTCCAAGATATATTTCCTGTTCTTTGATTTCACCTGTTTCACGATTGATAAGCCTTACTTTTACATGTAATCTTGTTGAATATGTAGCATCTCTTTCTTTTGCTTCTTCTACTGTGTATTTTGTTTTGTCTTCCATGTAGTAGTCTAAGAATTCTAGAATTAAATTTCCTGAATAATCAACTATTGGAGATATATCTCTTAAGATTTCTCCGAGTCCTTCTTCTACGAACCAGTCGTATGAATCTTTTTGGACTTTGATAAGATTTGGCATTTCGATTGAATCGCCGATTTTTGCAAAAGTTTTGCGAGAACATTTCTCGTGTTTAATTTCTTTTACCAAAGAAAATCACCCCTAAAAAAGATTAAGCAGAATTAAAACAAAGCTATGAATGCAATGTATATATTATATATAAAGAAGTCCTTCTTGTATAAAATATTATTCTTATGATTTTATTAGTTTACTGCTCTCTAAACTTTTATTACATAGATAATATTAGAACAATTCCTCTTCTTTATTTTTTTACATATTGAAAAACGGCAATAAAAAGGTAGGCTGGTATTTTTATTTTCTACCAACTAACCTTCTTCTGTTTATTTATTAAACTCTGTATTTAATAGTTAATTTTTTTATTTTAATCACCCTTATTTTTCGTTCAAGGGTTTTAGTTTTACCTTTGATGTTAGATAAAACCCCATTGTATTTTATTTTACAATATTTTTGCTGGGCTTGTCAAGGATTTTGAAAAAATTTGTGTTATAAATATTACTAGTTGTTACAATTCACAGCTAATTAAAAATCATGTTATAAAAGGCAGATACTATATTTATATTTTTATTGGAGTGCTTAAGGTGGGACCGACAAGTTTACAAACTGTTAACGACACTTTAGTGGAGTTATTACAGTTTGTACGATGTTGGGGGCCGTAAATAAAAATATAAATATAGTATCTGCCTTTATACAAGAATAAAGGGCTGTGAATTGTAACATTCATTTTGTTAATAATTCCATACTTATTAACACTTATAACTAGTCGCACGCAGGCAATGTACTTTTCTTTCGAATACATGGAGAAAGAAAATGTCCATTGCCGGCTAAGATGCGACGGATGTATTTATATATATTATTTTTATGCTGAACAGCAACTACAAAATGGCGATGAAAAATTTCACCGCCAACTAGTATTTTTTATAACATTATAAATTTCTATGTATTTAGTTTTTATTCATCTCCTGGTTCTCTTCCACTTTGTTTTTGTTCTTGTTGTTTTTCTGCATTATTTCTAGATGTTTCTGTTCCTTGCCCTTTAGCGTCACTTTTTCCACTTACATCATATTTTACTCTGTGTCTAACATCGTTTTGAACTTCTTTTACTATATCTCGATATTTTTGCATTATATCAACTTTCTCTTGTACTGAAAATTTTCTTCCTTGTATTTCTTCCTGCTGCTCCATAAATGCAATTATATCAAAACCTTCTTCACAAGACAAATCTTTTAAATTCTTAAGCATTATATCACTTTGGCTTATCTCTTGATTTTTAGCTGCTGGTTCTAATCTTTTTTGTTTAAATCTTTCCATAAAAACTTTAAATCTACTTTTTGGTTTAATATAGTCTCCCACAAATGCTTCCTTACTATTTTTTGCAATCTTTTTTAATACTCTCTTTTCTTTTTTTGTTAAATCTGCATTTCTTAATTCTGATAAATCATATGTTATATCTATATTTTTTTGATTTTTTCCTTTTCCATTCATCATTTCTTTTGCAAAAGATATATATTGATTATAGAAATCAGAGTTTGCAACATCATCATTTCTTAATAATGCTCTAACAACTTCATTGTCAATTCCATAGAAATAAGCTCTATTTAAATCTTTCTTTAAATTTTTCTTTTCAGCCTTAGTCATTTTATGTGGAGCAATATCATTAACTTCAAAGTAATTTTGTTCACCTTTTTCATTTTTGTATGTTATAACATATTTTAGTTTTCCATTTTCTATCTTACAGTCTATAGCTTGTAACTTATCTTTCCTAGTTTTAATATCTGGCTTTGTTTGTGTTTCTTGCTCTTGTTGAAATTTTTTAAAGTTTTCTGCTATTATCCTATCTTTTGGATTATTTTCTCCTAATAAAGTTTTACATTCTTCTATTAATGCATCAGTTTCTTTTCCCTTTTGTTCTGCTCCATAAGCTTTAAAATATTCATCTGTCTCTTTTTTTGATTTAGAATCTCTTTGTATTTCTTCTTCGTTCTCTTGTTGTTTCTTTTCTTCGTAAGCTTTGTCAATGTCTGCTTGCTTTCTTTTACTTTGTTCTTGCTCCTCTTTTTCCTTATTTTTTCTATATTCTTCCCACATTTCATCTTCTTGTTGCTTTCTAAGTTCTTCTTGTTTTTCTTGACTTTCATTGTATTTTTCTCTAATATTATATTTTTTATATAAATTTTCTACTATGCTTTCTTGCTGTTGTAATTCCGTCTTATGTTGATTTTTTAATAATTCAAATTTTGAAATTGAAGCATTTATTTTTTCTAATTCTCTTCTATATTCTTCTTGCTCCATTGTTGAAACAAAAGTACCGTCTTTTAATTCCATTTTTCCTTCTAATTTTTCAATTTCTGCTTCACACTGTTCTTTTTGCTTTAATAATTTTGTATATTCTGCTCCTATTGATTCTTGTTCAGTTTCAATTCTTCCTTTTGTTTCATCAGCAATCTTTATTTGTTCTAATTCTGCTTCTTTTTCTTTTAATTCTACTTCTATTTTTACTAAATCACTTTGAATTTGTTCTATTCCTTGTGCACCAATTCTTCCATCAAATTTATGTAGCTCTTGTTCTAGTTGCTTTTTATCTTTATTTAGTGTATCTAGTCCTTTTTTAATCTCTTCTACTAAGAAATCATTTAATATTTTATCCATACCTTCCTCCTTGTTTTTATCTCTTTAAACTATCTTATATATTATACCATGTTTATTTTTATTTTGCAAGTTTTATGTATACTTCTTCTTTGTAAATATATAAGTGAATTTTATCAATCTTTAATCATAAAATCAAGTTTTTAACACAAATGTCATACAATTGTAATATTATTGTAACATTTCTTTCAATTCCTCTATTGCTCTATCTGCTAACTTACCATATTTTACTTTCTTATCTTTTATTTTTTCTGGAAGTTCTGGTAAAATTCCAAAATTTGCATTCATTGGCTGAAAGTTTTTATTTTCTGCTGATATATATTCTGATAAAGCTCCTATGATAGTATCTTTTGGAAATATTATTTTTTCTTCATTTTTTAATTTTGCTACTGCATTTAAGCTAGCAACTAATCCTGATGCAATAGATTCAACATATCCTTCTACTCCTGTAATCTGACCTGCAAAAAATATATTTGAATTTTTTTTCAAATTATATGTTTCATCTAAAAGTTCTGGTGAATTTATAAAAGTATTTCTATGCATTACTCCATATTTTGCAAATTCTGCATCTTTTAAACCTGGTATTAAACTAAATACTCTTTTTTGCTCTCCGAATTTTAAATTAGTTTGAAATCCTACCATATTAAATAAATTACCTTCACTGTTATCTTGTCTTAGTTGAACGATTGCATATGGTCTTTTTCCTGTTCTTAAATCTGTAAATCCTACTGGTTTTAAAGGTCCAAATCTTAATGTATCTATTCCTCTTTTTGCCATAACCTCTATTGGCATACATCCTTCAAATATTTCTCTTTTTTCAAAATTATGAAGTTCTACAACTTCTGCTTTTACAAGTTCATTCCAAAATTTTTCATATTCTTCTTTATTCATTGGTAAGTTAATATAATTATTTTCTTTATTTGCTTTTATTCTCTTCTTCCAAATTTCTAGTTTCTCATCTTTTCCTCTTTCCTGACTATATCTATCTCCCCAAAAAGCTATATTCATATCTATACTTTCTTTTTCTATTATTGGAGCTGCTGCATCATAAAAATGTAGTCCTTCATTTCCTGTAATTTTCATAATTTCTTTAGATAAATTATCTGATGTTAAAGGTCCAGTAGCTATAATTACTATTCCATCTTTGGATAGTTCCCTCAAAGGAATATTATTTGAGCCTTCTCCTATTTCTTTTCTTATTATTTCTACATTTTCTAAACTTTCTATTTTTTCAGTAACTTTTTTAGAAAATTCTTCTCTATCTACTGCTAAAGCTTGTCCTGCTGGAACTGCTACTTCATCTGCAGTTTTGATTAATAGAGAATCTAACAAACGTAATTCTTCTTTCAAAAGCCCACAAGCATTTGTATGCAAATTTGATTTAAAAGAATTACTACATACAATTTCTGCTAAATTTTGATTACTGTGTGCTGGTGAAAATTTATCTGGTTTCATTTCATATAGCTTTACTTTTATTCCTCCTTTTGCTATTTGATATGCTGCTTCTGAACCTGCTAATCCTCCACCTATTATTGTTATATGTTTTTCCATATTTAATAATTTTCCTTTCAATTTTTTATATTTGCTAAAGGCACATATTATCTTTAATTACCGAATAATATGTGCCTTTAGTAGCAAATTATTTATTTCCTATCTGCATAGAGTTTAGCCAACCAAGTTTTCCAGCTTGGCTCAATTTTAAGCTTTCTTCTCCAAACTCTATACTTAGTTTACACAAAATTACATCTAAGTTCACCTTTTTAATGGCTTGTGGGATTAGTTGTTTAAGTTCTCCTCCGTTAGTTAAACTTTCCTCAATAGCTATGGCTAGAGCTTTCAGAATAATCGCTGTTATAAATTTTTCTGTAAGATTTTCTCCTTGCCAATCTTCTGCCCACGGGAAATTCAATTTAAGCATTCCAGCATATATTCCGTTCTCTTTAGACATTTTGTCTAATTTGTTTTGGACAGTTGGTAATATATCTCCAATAATTTGTTTTGCTTCACCTTCTTCCGCACAACTAAAAAGAGTACCACTTTCAATGCATATTTCTGTTTTCAATAATTTGCTCCGGGGTTCCATATAATGTCCCTCCTATATATTATTGCACTAAGTGCTAATATATTTTAACATAATTTTTAGCATTATGCAAACTGCAGAGTTCAAAAATAATACTTTCTGCAGACATAGCAATAATGTTGATCATAAAGCTTAACTTTACAGTCTCTTCGATGTATTCCCTAGAGGATATCTGCTTAATCTGCTCAAAACACTCCTCACCTTGTTCAAGTTCCTCTCTAAGTCTTGTAATACTTTTAATTACATCCTCAAGTTTTCTTTTGAACTCTGCACTTTGCATTACTGCACGGTACTTGGTAGCTACCTGTTCTTTAGCAAAGAGAGCTTTCACTTTTTCTTTGCTCACTTCACAGCTTAAAGGTAACTTTGTTTCCCGAAGATTCATAAAATCTTCCTCCTTAAAATAAATTACAACAAAATTGTTGTATACATAATATTACCACATTTTATCTTATTAGTCAAACAATTTAATTATATCATCCTTCGTCAATTTATTTACAAATGTCGCTTTAGTTGATAGCATTGCTTTAGCCAAATTTGATTTCTTTTCTTGAAGTTCATAAATTCTTTCTTCTATTGAATCTTTTGTTATTAGCTTATAGACTTGTACATTCTTTTTTTGCCCTATTCTATAAGTTCTATCTGTTGCCTGATTTTCAGCAGATAAATTCCACCAAGGATCATAATGTATAACAACATCTGCACCAATTAAATTAAGTCCTGTTCCTCCTGCCTTTAACGAAATTAAAAATACTTTTACATTTTCGTTATTATTAAACTCATCCACAAGCTTTATTCTGTCTCCAACTTTTGTGCTACCTGTTAATTTAAAATATTCTATATTTTCTTTTTTTAATTCCTTTTCTATTATTTCTAACATACTTGAATATCCTGAGAATAATAAAATTTTATGTCCTGATGCTATTGCGTCTTTTAATAATTCTATGCACTGGTTAAGCTTACTGCTTTCTCCTTTATAGTTAGAAATAAATAAAGATGGATGACAACAAATTTGTCTTAATCTCATTAATAGTGCTAAAATTTTTATTTGACTTTTTTCAAACCCATTTGCTTTAATTTCTTCACTTACCTCTTTTTTAGAATTTGCTAAGTATGACATATATATTTTTAATTGTTCATCTTGCATTTCGTTGTTTAATATGCTTATTGTTTTATCTGGAAGTTCAGTTAATACTTCTTTTTTAGTTCTTCTTAATATAAATGGTTCTATTAACATTTTTAGTTTTTTTATTGAGGATTCATCATTTTCTTTTATTATAGGCATTTCATAAAGTTCTTTAAACTTTTTGTAGCTATATAAATAGCCCGGCATTATAAAGTCAAATATAGACCATAGTTCTGAAAGCGAATTTTCTATTGGTGTACCAGTTAATGCAAATCTTGTTTCAGACTTTATTTCTTTTATTGCTTTTGCGTTTTGCGTACTATTATTTTTTATATATTGTGCTTCATCTGCAATTATATATTTGAAACTATAATTTTTCTTTTTATATTCTTCTATATCCCTTTTTAATAAATCATAAGATGTAATAATCAAATTATAATTTTCTATTTCTTCTATCTGTTTTTTCCTTTCTTCTGCACTACCATGTATAACTAAAGTTTTAATATTAGGTGTAAATTTATTTATTTCATTTTTCCAATTAAGTGAAAGTGAACTTGGGCAAACCACCATACTTGGTTTTGTTTCTTCTTCTTTTTCTAAATAGCTTTGAATAACTGCTAGTAATTGAAGTGTTTTTCCTAGGCCCATATCATCTGCTAAAATTCCTCCAAATTTGTAATTATCCAATATTTTTAGCCATTTAAAACCTAATACTTGATAATTTCTTAAATCTGCATTTAGATTCTTTGGAATTTCCATTTTATCTTCGATTTTTTTATTAGAAATTTGGTTTACTAATTTTACATATTCATCACTTTTAGAAATATTAGTATCTAATTTTTCTAAAATTTTGTCTAAATACATACTTCTTGATATAGGTAGTTCTAATTCTCCTTTTTGTAATTCATTATACTGTATTTCTTCGTCTTTTAATAGGCTACTTATAAATTCCATTGTATCATTTTCTTCTAAATCAAGAAAACTTCCATCTTTTAATCTGTAATACTTTTTTCTTAAAGTATATTTCTGCATTATATTTTTTAACTCTTCTATATCAAAATCCATTTTTGATAAATCTATTTTTAATAAATTATTTTTTATCTTTACCCCTACGCCAATAGGCTTTGGCTTGCGAATTTCTCTATGTTTAAAATTATCTGTTACTAGAACTTCAAACTTTTGCATATAGTTTTCTATTTCATGAGATAAAAAATTGTATATTTTATCTTCATTTGCTAGAATAAGTCTACTGTTTTCTTTATCTAGCATAAAACCTGTATTTACAAATATATCTAAATATTCATTTTCTTTTGCTATATCTCTTGCTACTAAAACTTTTTCTTCTTTTAGTGGATTAAATTCTATATCTCCATATATAAATTTAATGTCAGCTGTAATATAATTATTTTTGTCATAATCCAAATAAATCTTTATAAATAATTCTTGAGGCACATATTTATTGATTAATGCTTTATCAATCTTTTCAAGTGATATATGCTTTTTTAATTTAGGGTATACTAAAGAACAAAACTTAGGAAGTTCTTCTCTTTTAAATTTTATTTCTGATGTATAATTTTCTCTAAAAATATTTAGTAATTTAAGAGTAGTTTCTTTAAATTCTGTATCAAATCTATTTAGTGATTTCTTTGTAAGCATATATGTATATGAAGAACCTTTTAAAATTTCGTATTCAAAAATATCTATATTAGGTGTAAGCACATAGTCTCCATTTTTTTCTTGCTTTACAATAAATTTTATTTCTGGATTAGAATTTTCAAATGATATTTTTCCTTCTAAAGTATCTCTTATGAAAGATACACTTTTTCCTTGTAATACATCAAAAATTTCATCTAGTCCTGTATTTGATATAGTAATATACTCATTACTCATAGTTCTCATATATTTTCCATAACTTCCAACAGTTTCATTTGAATATTTTATTATTTCTGCATATTTTAGTATGAAATTTAGAAGTTCTTGGTCTTCTTTTCTAAAAGCATCTTTATTATGCATAAATTCAAGTTTCGAACCATATTTATATTCATCATTATTTAACATTCTTTCAAAAAATTCTGGCAAACTCTTAATTTTATATAATTGATTATTTCCAATTTTAAATTCTGCTTTTAAAGTTTTCTTAAAAGTGTCATATATCATTTGTGGTTCTATAGTTAAATTGTTTACTTTGCTCTGAGCATTATTCATGCTTTCTGGCTCTTTATGATAAAAAGTATGTAACACTTGCTTAAATATCTTATATTGGTCTTCGCTTATATTCATTTTTTATGACCTCTCTTTGTTTTTTCCTAGTAAGTTATTATATCATATCTTTTTATGATTATCAAACTAATATAAAGAAAAGGCTAGAATTTCAGTTCTAGTCTTTTCTTTAATTATACGTTAACTATTTCTTTGGTTTATTCCATGAAATATAATCACATTTTTCTGGGTTATTTTCACAAATATAAAACTTTCTTTTTTTCTTTGATTTTCTTACTTCTATTTTTCCACCACATTTTGGGCATGGTACCTCAATTGTTTCTACTAATGGTTTTGCATTTTTACATTCTGGATAACCTGGACATGCTAAAAATTTTCCATATCTTCCATATTTTATAACCATCATTCTTCCGCATTTATCACATGGTACATCTGATACTTCTTCTTCTAATTTTACGTGTTCTAATTCTTTTTCTACTTTTTCTACTTCTTTTTCAAAAGGTTCATAAAACTCTCTTATAACTTGTTTCCAATTTTCTTTTCCTTCTGCTATTTCATCAAATTCATCTTCTATTTTAGCTGTAAATTCTACATTTACAATATCTGAAAAATTTTCTGTAAGAAGTTTATTTACAACTTTTCCAAGTTCTGTTGGAACTAATTGTTTTTGCTCTTTTTCAATATATCTTCTTTCTAATATTGTTGTAATTGTTGGCGAATATGTACTAGGTCTTCCTATTCCTTTTTCTTCTAATGCTTTTACCAAACTTGCTTCTGTATACCTTGGTGGTGGCTCTGTGAAGCTTTGTTTTGTTTCTATTTTTTGTTTTTTCACTTCTTGATTTAGTTGTAAATCAGGTACAAAAGCTTCCTCATCTTCATCAGTTTTATTATCCAATGTTTCTACATACAATGTCATAAATCCTTTAAATTTAAGTGATTGCCCGCTTGCTCTAAAATTATATTCATTTACATCAATATTTGCTGAAATTGTGTCATATACTGCTGCTTGCATTTGGCTTGCTAAAAATCTATTATATATTAATTTATATAATTTATATTGATCTTTAGTTAAACTATCCTTTATTTTTTCTGGATTTAACTCTGTATATGTTGGACGAATGCCTTCGTGTGCATCTTGAGAATTTTGTTTTGTTTTATAATATCTGTTTTCATAGTATTCTTCACCATATTTCTCTACTATTTCTTTCTTTGCAGCTGCTCTTGCTTCTTCTGATATTCTTGTAGAATCTGTTCTCATATATGTAATTAAGCCAACTGTTCCTTTTTCTTCTACCTTTACACCTTCATATAGTCCTTGTGCTACTGACATTGTTTTCTTTAATGTAAAACCTAATTTTCTTGATGCTTCTTGTTGCATTGTACTTGTTGTAAATGGTGGTGCTGGAGTTCTTTTCTTTTGTCCTTTTTTTACTTCTGTTACAATATATTTTCCATTCTCTATATTTTTTAATATTTCTTCTACTTCTTCTTTAGAATGCATTTCTATTTTCTTTTTATTCTTGCCATATAATTTTGCTGTAAATGTTTTGTTTGAGTTTTCATCTAAAAGGCTAGCAAAAATATTCCAATATTCTTCTGGAATGAACTTTTCTATTTCTTCTTCTCTATCTACTATTAATTTTACCGCAACAGATTGTACTCTACCTGCGGACAATCCTCTTCTTACTTTTTTCCACAAAACTGGGCTCATTTTGTAGCCTACAATTCTATCTAATACACGTCTTGCTTGTTGTGCATCAGTTAAATTCATATCTATTTTTCTTGGATTTTTAATAGAACTTTGTACAGTTTCTTTTGTAATTTCATTAAATGTAACTCTACATACGCTGTCTTCTGGAATATCTAAAATATGCGCCAAATGCCATGCTATTGCCTCTCCTTCACGATCAGGGTCAGTTGCAAGATATACTTTTTTAGCTTTTTTAGCATCTGCCTTTAGAGATTTTATTAAATCTCCCTTTCCTCTAATATTTATATATTCTGGTTCAAAGTCATGCTCAATATCTACTCCCATTTTAGATTTTGGTAAATCTCTAATATGTCCCATTGAAGCCACAACTTTAGTATTTCCACCTAAAAATTTCTCTATTGTATTAGCTTTTGCTGGAGATTCAACAATTATTAATTTATCTGCCATATATATTTTGTGATAACAAATATATTTGTTATCTTCTCCTTTCATAAGTTTATAGTTTATTTTTTATAGACTATCTATTATAATACAGTATATTTATTCTTTTTTCAAGCTATTCAAATAATTTTTATTTTTTCAAGTATTACAGTTTAATGGTTTGACTAAGAATAAAATAAAGGAATCTAGATACTAGATATATGTATATTTTGAAAATTAACTAATAATCTCAGACCTAGCAGTTTTGGTTTATTCCAAAACTGACATGTCTGAGATTACATCATCTACTGATATTGGTGTTACTTTATTTAACATTAGAATTTTTAATAAATTACTTATTTCATTTTCTTTACTAGATATATTGTTAATTATTTTTGACTCAATGTTAAACTTTTCTTTATTTTCATCTTTCTTTACAATTTCTATTCCATATTTTCTTTCGTTTTCTTCTAATAAGTTGTGTGTTTCGTAGTATTCTAATTCTATTTTTTCGTTTTCTCTTATTTCTTCTGAATCTGAACTATCTATTATAGCTCTTCCAAAGAAACTTTTCTTGTACTCCATCTTTTGTTCCCCCCTTCAAAAATTCGTACTTTCCTAATATAATACAAATTCATATGAATAGCAAGAACTTTCGTGTGTCTCTATTCGACATTTTTCGACATATACTATATTTATGGTAATAACAGACTATATTTGCACCTCGCAATGAAACATAATTAGATGTTGCAATTTACTGATTATAAAAGCCAAAAATAATTTTTTATTACTATTTCTGTTTTTTATATAAACTTATGTCACATAATAATAGTTTTAATAGTTTCTTTTATCTCTTTATATATTGTATCTTCTACATTTTTCCTAGCAACTTTAGAAGTATTTTTTCCCATTTGTTCTAATTCTTTTTTATTGCCTACAATCTTACTTATTGTTTTTTCCAAAGACTCTGAATTTAAATCTCTGTTTAAAATTATTTTTGCCGCTCCTACGTTTTCTAGTACTTTAGCATTGTATTCTTGATGATTTTCAGTAGCAAATGGAAATGGTATAAATATTGCTGGTTTCCCTACAACTGAAATTTCTGTTATAGTCATAGCACCGCTTCTTGAAACAACTAAATCACAAGCATTCATCATTTCTTCCATATTATATATATATGGTAGAATTTTAACGTTTTCAAGGTTGTCTATATCCATATTTACTTCTTTTAATTTGATTTTTATATCTTCATATTGGTTTGGGCCTGCTGCCCATATAATTTGGTAATTTTTATTTTTTTTATTAACTATTATTTCTAAAAGACTTCTGTTTATGCTTTGTGCTCCTTGACTTCCTCCAAAGGCTAAAACTACTGGTTTATCACTTTTTAATCCAACACTTTCTAATATTTTTGTTTTTTCCTCTTTTTTTAATTCCAATTTCTTTATTCTTATTGGATTTCCTGTAACAACTACATTTTCTTTATTTTCTAATCTTTTCTTAGCATCTTCAAACCCAACTAATATTTTATCTGCTTTATTTTTAAATAATCTTACAGCAATTCCCGGAAAAGCATTACTTTCATGTAATACAACTGGTATATTTAATTTTTTAGCAGCTATTACTACTGGCACACAAATATATCCACCCATACCAATTACTACATCTGGCTTAAATCTTGTTAATATTTCTTTAGCTTCTCCTATTGATTTAAAAGTTGCATATAAATTTTTGAAGTTTTGAATATTTAGTTTTCTTTCTATTCCATGCGCATCTATTCTTTTTAATTCATAGCCTGCTCTTGGCACTAAATCATTTTCTAATCCCCTATCAGTTCCTATAAATATTACTTCGGAATTCTTTTCTTTTTCTTTAATTTTATTTGCTATTGCTATTCCTGGATTAATATGTCCGCCAGTCCCAGCTGCTGCTATTATAGCCTTCACCCTTAATCACCTTCTTTAACACATATTTATTACACTTTTGACTTCGCCTTAGATATATTAAGTAATATTCCACACATTCCTAGTAAAATAATCAGTGCTGTACCTCCTGCACTAAAGAATGGTAAAGACATACCTGTATTTGGAATTGTATTTGTTACAACTCCTATATTAATAGCCACTTGAACCATTACAAGTGTTGTAATACCTGTTGCAAGTAAGCTACCAAACATATCTGGTGCTTTCATAGCAATTATTATTCCTCTCCATATAAATAGTGCAAATAATATTATTACTGCTACACAACCAACAAATCCTAATTCTTCAGCAAGTATTGCAAATATATAATCATTTTGTGGTTCTGATACATATAGATATTTTTGTTTACTTTCTCCTAAGCCTACTCCAAATAGTCCTCCTGAGCCAATTGCATACAATCCTTGAATTGGTTGCCAGCCTTGACCTGTTGGGTCTTGCCATGGATCCATATAGTTTAGTATTCTAGCAAATCTAAAGTTTGCATCTCCAGCACTATCTCCAGCAATAGAAAAATATGCAAGTAATGCGGCAATTCCACCACCACCGAAAATTAATCCTGATACTATAAAATAAAGTAATCTACAGCCTGCCATTAACATCATTACAAATGTTATAGAACTCATTACAATTCCGACACTTAAATGATTTTGTATAATAAATGCTATTGCTATTGGTGGAAGTATGTATAATAGAGGAAATATAAATCCTTTTTTTAAGTTTCTTAAATCATCTTTATGATCAGTTAAATATCCTGCATAAAATATAATCATTCCTATTTTTGTTAATTCAGATGGTTGAAACTGTGTAAATCCTAAGTTTATCCATCTTTTTGCTCCACCACTTGAATATCCAAGCCCTGGAATTAAAACAAGTAGTAAAGCTCCTACTGATAGCCAATATATAGGCCAGTAAAACTTTTTATATATTCTATAATCTATCTTAGAAACAAACCACATAATTACCAAACCAATTACTGCAAAAATTACCTGTTTTGTAAAATATGTATAGCTATTTCCTGTTTCAGCCAAAGCTGATGGTGCACTAGCTGATAATACCATTATTATTCCAAAAGATAGAAGTATTAAAATAATTATTACCAATACAAAGTCAACTTGCTTTTTTTTAACTTTATTCATGCTTTTCTTATTATTTTGCATTCTATAAATCCATCCTTTCAAAAGTGCAAAATCTTAATCTTTTTGTTCATTAATTTATTAAATAGAAACTAACCCTATTATACAAAATATTAATGTTACTATACTAAATACAGATACTATTTTATTTTCTTTCCATCCTGATAATTCGAAATGATGATGTATTGGTGTCATTTTAAATACTCTGTTCCCTGTTTTCTTAAAATATGTAACTTGTATCATTACGGAAAGAGTTTCCATTATAGGAATAATTGCTAAAATTAATAATAATAAAGGCATTTTCATATATAATGCTATACCTGCTATTGCTCCTCCTAGCATTAGTGAACCTGTATCTCCCATCATAACTTTTGCTGGATGTAAATTGAATAATAAGAAACCTAAACATGCTCCTATTAAGATACTTCCAAATATTGTTACTTCCTTTATTCCTAAAAGTATCGAAATTACGGTTAAACAAGTTAATATTATAACCGTCACACTTGTTGATAACCCATCTATTCCATCTGTTAAATTAATTGCATTTGTTGTTGCAAGCATAACTAATACTGCAAAAGGTACATAAATCCAAATAGGTAATATTATATATTCTTTAAAAAATGGTATATATGTATCTGTTCCTATATTAAATACTTTTATTAAAACAATAGAATAAGCGACAGCAACAATTAATAACCCAATCATTTTTGCTTTTGGACTTAATCCTTTAGTGTTTTTTAATACTAATTTTTTAAAATCGTCTATAAATCCTATAAATCCAAATCCTACTGCAACACCAATTAGTGGTAATAACGCTATAGCTGTGCTAGCTTGATCTTTTTTATAATCTAAATACATAAAAGCACCTAATGCAATTATAACTAATATCATTATTATTCCACCCATTGTAGGTGTTCCTTGCTTTTTCAAATGTGACTGTGGTCCTTCTTTCCTTTCTATTTGCCCTACTTTTAATCTTCTTAAAATTGGTACAATTATCAATGACAATATTACACTGGCTACAAAAGACAGCAATAATATTTTATTTTGATATTGCATATAATTTCCTCCTTTGCTGTTATGTGTTTATTAGCTTATTTTTTATCCATCATTTCTTCTATTATTTGATTTATTATTTCACTTTCATCAAATGGATATCTTACTTTATTTATTTCTTGATATTGCTCATGCCCTTTTCCTGCAAGAACTATTATATCTCTCTTATTTGCCATTTTTATTGCTTTTTTTATAGCTTCTTTTCTATCTACTATACATTCATATTTTCCATTAGTAGTTTTTATTCCTTCTTCTATTTGTTTTACAATTTCTTCTGGAACTTCTGTTCTTGGATTATCTGAAGTTATTATTGTATAATCTGCTACTCTTCCAGATACTTCACCCATCATTGGTCTTTTATTTTTATCTCTATCTCCTCCACATCCAAAAACTGATATTACTCTTCCTTTTGTATAAATTTTAACTGAAGATAATATTTTTTCTAAACTTTCTGGAGTATGAGCATAATCTATCATTATAGTTAAACCTAATTTATTATCTACTAACTCACTTCTACCTGGCACTCTAATATTTTCCAATACTTCTTTTATTTCATCTACTGTGCAGCCAAAATCCATAGCTATTTGTATTGCAGCTAGTGCATTATATACACTAAATCTTCCTGGAATTGATACTTTAATTCTCTCATTTTTATTATTTAATTTAACTTTAAAATCAACATATTGGTTTGTAACAGTTATATCTTTTGCAAGCAAATTACAAGTATTATCTATTCCATAAGTTGATATATTACATTCTGGTACAAGTTTTGGTATTAATACTGCATGATAATCATCTGCATTTATATAACCTTTTTTGCACATTTTAAATAGCCTTACTTTTGAATTAAAATAATCTTCTAAATCAGTATGTTCTTTTGTACTTATATGATCTTCTGCTAAATTAGTAAATATTCCTATATCAAAATCACAACCTGCAACTCTATCTAATTTTAAGCTTTGTGATGATACTTCCATTACAACTACTTCGCATTTTTCTTCTAACATCTTACTGAAAATTTGTTGCAATTCTAAGCTTTCTGGAGTTGTGTTTGTATTATCTGCTATTTTTTCATCATTCACATAAGATGCTACAGTACCAATTAGACCTACTTTAACACCATGCTTTTTTAAAATATCTCTTATCATATATGTAGTTGTAGTTTTTCCTTTAGTTCCTGTTACTCCTATTAATTTCATTTTCTTTGAAGGATTATTATAAAAATTACAAGCAGCTATTGCTAAAGCATATCTTGTGTTTTTACTAGTAACTAGTGTAACCTCTTCTGGAATTTGTTTTACTAGTTCTTTAGTTACTTCATCTTCCTCAGCTAATATTACCTTAGCCCCTTTTTCTATTGCTTCTTTAATATGCTCATGTCCATTAAAGTCATATCCTTTAATTGCTATAAACATATCATTTTCCATTACATCTTTAGAATTATTTCTAATATTTTCAATGTTGACATCTAAATTTCCTTTAACCTTTAGGTCTTCTAATCCTGATAATATTTTTTTTAATTCCATAGGCAAGTAAGCCCCTTTCCTATTATTTTAAAATTTGCCGTTTACATTATATAACTAAATTCTTCTTTTGTACATAGTTTGACATTTTTTTCTTGTTTTTTTATTCCACTATTACATTTGTTCCTTCATAAATTTCAACTCCATCTACTGGTGTTTGCTTTGTTATTATCTTATTTGAAACATCTTCTTCTCCTTCTTCATATTCTAAACCTAAATTTAATTCTTCTAATACCTTTTTAGCATCTTTTATTGTCATGCCTACCAAATTTGGAACTTCTACCTCTTTTCTTATATCTTCTTCTGTGATATTATCTTGTTTTACTTCTAAATATGGAAGAACTTCTCCTAATACTTGTGAGCCAATTGGTGCTGCCACACCACCTCCTTGATGTCCTCCCTCTCCTGTTGGATTGTATAATGTAATTAAAACAACCGCTTCTGGATCTGACACTGGTGCTACTCCTACAAATGAAGTTACATATTTTCCTGTATCTACACCATCTTCCGAAGTTCCTGTTTTTCCTCCTATAGAATATCCTTGTACTTGCGCATTTTTTCCTGTTCCTTCTGCTACAACCGTTCCCATCATGCTTAGAACTCCTTCTGCAGTTTCTTTTGAAATCACACATTCTGTTTCTTCTACTGGAATATCTCTTACTTCTCCTGTAGTACTATCTATTATTTGCTTTACTATACGTGGTTTTACATATGTACCTTTATTTGCTATTGTACTTACAGCAGTTATCATCTGAATTGGTGTTATTTCAAATCTTTGCCCAAATGATATTGTAGCAAGTTCTATTGGTCCTACTTTGTCTTCTTTTAAGAATATGCTTCCCGCTTCCCCAGGTAAATCAATCCCCGTTCTTTTTAATAAACCAAATTTTTCAAGATAATTATAATATTTGCTTACACCTATTTGCTGTCCTAACCCTATAAACACAGGATTACAGGAGTTCATAAGTGCCTGCCTTAAACTTTCTGGTCCGTGAGGATTATAGTATCTCCAACAACTAATTCTAACTCCTACAATTGTTATTCCGCCTGTGCAACAAAATTCTCCTTCTTTATCTGTTGTAGTTATTCCTTCTTCTAAAGCAGCTGATGCTGTAATTAGTTTAAATGTTGAACCTGGTTCATAAGTATCTGCTACTGCTTTGTTTCTCCATACTTTTTGCATTTCTTTTATTTGGTCTGTTTCAGATAAATTATCCCAGTTAGTTTCTAGTTCTTCCACTATTGTATCATAAGGGGTATTTAAATTATAATTTGGATATCCTGCCATTGCTAAAATATCCCCAGTTTTTGGATTCATTATAATTATGTTTCCACCATCTGTACACTTATTATCAATACAAGCTTCTTTTAAGTATTTTTCTGCAATACCTTGTATTGTTGCATCAATACTTAATACTAAATCATTTCCATCTATTGCAGATATATAGTTTTCTCCTTCTCCTTCTATTTCTCCACCATTTGCATCTGTTACTTTTGTTATTTTTCCTTTTTCACCTTGTAGCTCATCTTCATAAATTGCCTCTATTCCATCTAATCCTTGATTATCTGAACCACAAAAACCTATTACCTGTGATGCTAAGCTATTATATGGATAATATCTTTTTGTATCTTCATCAATATTTATTCCTACTTCTATATCATTATCTGCCATCCAAATTCTTAATTCATCTGCTTTTTCCTTTTCTACTCTTTTTGCTATATTTTCAATAGATGTATTTTTCTTTACCTTTTTTAATACAGTTTCATAATCAAGTTCAAATATATTAGAAAGTGCTTTTGCTACTTTTTCTTTATCCTCTTTTGCTATATTATTTGGATTTACTGTTATTGTATTTACAGTACTACTTACTGCTAAAATGGTCTTTCCTGTGGCATCATATATTGTTCCCCTTCTTGGACTTATAGCTCTATCCAAACTTTGCTGCTCATAAGCCATTTGTTTTAATTTATCACCATCTATAAATTGTATCCAAGCAATTCTAAATATAAATATTGTAAATATAATGCAAGTTACTGCTATGCATACTTTGAACCTTCTTCTTCTACTTATATCGCTAAATTTTTGTGTTACTTTTGTTTTTTCTTTTTTCATTTGGCTTTTAAATTTTTTATTTTGGTTTTTCTCCATCTTTTTCTTAAGTCTATCTATGTTTTCTTTTTTATCCTTATTTTCTTTCTTTAATTTAATTATTTCTTCCTTATTAAACCTTGCCTTATTTTTTCTTTTGCTCTCCTTTCTATTATTTTTTTGTTTCATTATAAATTTCATTCCTTTCGAAAAAATGTTTAGCATATTTTCATTTTTACTCTAAAGAGTTTAATTTTTTTCATTCGTATACATTCAATTTATTCTTTCCATTCCAATTACATTCTTTAAATAATTGTATTCAAATACATAAAAAAAAGACTAAAATATTTTCATATACTTTAGTCTTTTACTTTCCTAATAATGTATTTAATAGTTTTTGGAACCAATTTGTATCTTCTTCTATAACAACCTCTTCGCTTGCAGGTTCTACATAATCTTTTTTATCCAAACTTACATACACTTTTTGCGTACTATCTAATTTCTGCATTCCCAATTTTTCTTTAGCTGTTTTTTCTATGTTCGATAAATTCAAGCTATTTTCTAAATTTACTTTTAGTTGCTCATTTTCTTTTTCTATTGATGCAAGCTTTGTTTTTAAAGCTGCATTTGAATTAAATTTCTCATTTATTTGTGAGTTTCTATAACTTATAACAAGCAAACTAGCAAATATCAAAGCAATATATACTACTACTTTTACTTGTACTTTTAAGCTTCTTTTGGCTTGTGTTTTACTTTCTTTTTTTCTAACAGTAGTAGTCTTTTTTTTAGGATATGACCTTTTAATTGGTTCATATTCTGGCTCTAGCTTTCTAGGGCTAGTTTCATATTGGTATCTACTATACCTATTACTTGTCATAAGTTATTTTCACCTCTCTTTTCGTTATTTTTCTTTCAAAAATTCTTAATTTTGCACTTTTGCTTCTTGAATTTTCTTCTTGTTCTTCTCTAGTTGGTATTATTGGCTTTTTAGTAATAATTTTGCCATAAGTTTTATAATTACATACACAATAAGGTAAATCTTTTGGGCATGTACATTTTCCTTCTGCTTCTATAAACGCTTCTTTTACTGCTCTATCTTCTAATGAATGGAATGTTATAATTGCTAAACGTCCATTTTCTTTTAATAATTTAATTGAAGTTAATGTTGTATCATAAAGTGGTTTTAACTCATTATTCACTTCAATTCTAATAGCTTGAAATGTTCTTTTAGCCGGATGTCCATCATTTTGTTTAGATTTTGGTATTGAATTTTTTATTATATCCACTAATTCTTCTGTTGTTTCTATTTTCTTTATATTTCTATTAATACATATATTTTTTGCAATTGTTTTTGCAAAACGTTCTTCTCCATACTGAAAAATTATTTTTGCAAGTTCTTCTTCTGAATATTCATTAACTACTTTTTCTGCTGTTAAATTTTCTGTCCTATCCATTCTCATATCTAGCTTAGCATTTCCGGATATAACTAAACCCTCTATTTTTTTCGTCTAATTGATATGATGAAACTCCTAAATCAAGCAAAATCCCATCTACTTTTTCTATTCCAATTTCAAAAAGTAATTTATCAATTTCATCATGGTTTCCATGAATATATTTAACATTATTGTATTTTGATAGTCTTTTTTTTGCGGCAGTTAATGCTTCATCATCTCTATCAATTCCAATAAGCATTCCTTTATTTGATAACTTTTTTAATATTTCTTCACTATGACCTGCTCCTCCAAGTGTTCCATCTACATAAATTCCATCTGGTTTAATATTTAATCCGTCTATGCATTCTTTTAGTAAAACAGGTTTATGATTAAATTTCAATTATTACACCTCGTAACTTTTTTGTTATAGCACAAGCAGTTGGTATATACATACCAACTGTGTGCAGATATCTTTAGTTATCTAATATTTAATTATTTATCTTTTGCTTGTCCTTCTTTTGTTTATTTTAATTTTATCTTTCGTTTAATTTTATGTATAAACAATCAACATTTTATCTTTTGAATCTTCATATAAAATATCTTTTGTTTTATAAACTCTTTTGTTTTAATTTTAATTATTTTTTCTTTAGTACTTACTTAAGTTTTTCTTTGGTTTTATTTATCTTTTGTAACTTTTAATTTTTCTTTTGTGAAACAAATGAGGATTAAATCTTTTGTTTTTTTTCAATTTTTCTTTGGTTGTTTATATAAACTTTTTATAAAGTTATATACCAAGCATTGTCATATTTTCTGCAATTTCATCAGCAGAAATATTTTCATCGCTATTGTAAGTTTTCCATTTTTCTTTGTTCCAAATTTCAATTCTAGTTCCTACACCTATTATTACTGCTTCTTTTTCTAAATTGCTATACTCTCTTAAGTTACTAGCAATAAGAAATCTTCCTTGTTTATCTATTTCACATTCTATTGCACCAGATAAGAAAAATCTTACAAAATCTCTTGCATTTTTGTTAGTAAGTGGAAGTGTTTTTAATTTTTCTTCGAAATTATTCCATTCGTTTTGAGAAAATCCAAATAAGCACCCATCAAGGCCTTTTGTTACTATGAACTTTTCACCTATATCTTCTCTTATTTTTGCTGGCATTATCAATCTGCCTTTTGCATCTAGAGAATGTTCATATTCACCGATAAGCACTTTATTTCACACCTCCTCATTTTTTAACCACTTTTAACCACTTCTCTCCACTTCGATTAAATTGTAATACAATAATTAATAAAATGCAAGTGTTTTTTATAATTTTTTTAATATTTTTTTACTTAAACCCTTGAAATCTTCAGTTTTTTCACGAACGTGAGTTTGGTTTTAACATAACTTTTTATTTTGTAACTTTCAGGACTCCGCTTATATAAACATTTTACCAAATTTACAACTACTTCCATTTTTTAATTCAATATCATAAATACTCTAATAAGAAATTACTTACTATAATATATTTTAATCTATAGTTGTACTTGTTTTTCCTGTTCCCACAACTGCTTCTTGCAAAGAACTCCAGGTATTGCATCCAACTATTCCATCTACTGTTAAACCCACTTTTGATTGGTAACGTCTTACTGCATCTTGTGTTGCTGCACCAAATATTCCGTCTAACCCTCCTGTTGTATATCCTAATGTATTTAAATCGTCTTGAGCAATTAAAACATAATTACTAATGCTTCCTCTCTTAATCAAAGGATATCCCCCTGTATTACAAGCCGGAGTTCCGAAATCTCTTATCAAAATGTACCCATGTTGGTGTTAGTGATATAGGTTCAACATAACTCCATACTCCAGAATTTTTTGCTGAATTCCAAAGTTTGGTTCTTTGTGTTTGTGAAAGTATTTGCCCTACATCAAAAGCAGTACCAGCATAATGTTGTGATTATGCTCACACAGTTGAACCATTTATATTAATTTTTCTATATCTATTTTTAATTCAAATTTTGCAGATTTATCATGATAAATGTAAATTTTATCAATTAGCATATTTAGTATTGCTTTATCTGGTACTTCCGTTTCTATAATTTGATTAAAATAATCTATTGTTTGTTTCATTTTTTCTTGCTTTATTTCTAAATCTTCATTTTGCAGCTCTTGTAATTTCTTTTTTGCCTTTTCTATTTCTTTATACTTTTCTTCTTCTAAACTTCTATATGTATTTTCTATAAATTCTCTTTTATCTTCTAAAGAACTTGCTATTTCTTTTATTCTCTGTGAGATTAAAACTTTATATTCTGCTTCCAAATTCTTTAAATTGTTTTGTTGTTCTTCAAGATTTTTCTTTTTGCTAGATTTATATTCTTTTAACTTTAAATTATTTATTTCTGAAATATAATTATCTCTTAATAATATCAAGAAATTTTTAAAATTAGCAAGTAAATAATCTTCTCTTACATTATGACATACACATCTTGACTTACCATATTTCCTATAAGCCACACATTCATATAATTTTTTAGGGACATATCCTTTTTTTTGACTTCGAATTCTTGCTACTCCTGTAACACTACCGTTTGCATTCTCCACATCTTAAAAATCCACCAAATATATAGTCTCTTTTTTTCTTTGTGTAAATACTAGAATTTTTTACTCTTTTTTTCATCATTTCTTGCACTCTTTCAAATTGTTCTTTTGGTATAATTGCCTCATGATGATTTTCGAATATGTATTGATTTTCTCTTTTTACTTTTTTGCCTTGTTTATGAATATCTTTTCTTTCTGTTTTATGTGTTATAAGTCGCCCTATATAGATTTCGTCTTTTAAAATTCTTTTTATCATATAAATGTCCCATAATTTTTTGACTGGTTTTTTATAAGTTTTCCCTTTCCCTTTTAAATTTCTTTCTATTACCTGTGATGGTGTTAAAAAGTCATATTCAAAATTTAGTTTATGGCAAATCTTTCTCATTCCTAAGCCTTGCTCATATAAATCAAATATGGTTGTTATAGTTTCTCTTACACTTTCATCAACTATTAATTCACCTTTTTTAGCAGTTTTTAAATATCCAAATTTTGTGCCTTGAAGTAATATTCCCTTTTCTAATTGTTTGTGCATACCAATTTTTACTTTTTTTGATACCTCTTTTACATATCTTTCATTAAACCAAGTGGAAAGACCTAGTAAATCATCATCTCCTTCTAATAAATTAAATTCTCCAAAAGTATCCTTAGTTAGTATTAAATTTACATTCTTCTCTTTTAATTCATCAATAAATGTAAGCGTTCTGCTACCTTTACGACCAATTCTTGATAAGTCTTTTGCTAGAATAATATCTACTTTTCCATCATCAATATCTTGTAGCATTTTGCTAAATTCTGGTCTTTCATCATTTGAAATATATCCAGATACATTATCATCAATGTAATATTTAGATATATTCCAGCCTTGAGATTCTGCATATTCTTTTGCTAGTTCCATCTGTGCATTTATACTACTATATCTACTTTTGTTATCATCTTTACTTAACCTACAGTAACATACAATTTTCAATATATTTATCCTTTCCGAAGATAAATAATTTTAAGTTTTTAGATTATCTATATTTTATCTTCTTTTCAGAACAATAGCAACATAATCTTTATATTTTAACATCTTAGTTCACTAATATGTTGCGTAATTGTTCGTATGCCAAATTTATGAAATAAATTTGTGTACAATGTGTATATTAGGAAAGTTAGAATAACTTTTCTAATATATAAATACAATCTTTTTATCTCTTATTTTTGCTTTTTTCATAATTTAGCATTTCTTTTATCGTTTTTATAATTTCATTTCCTCCACTAATAAACATTGTTATGTTTGAATAATGTTTTTTTAACTCATTAATTTCTTTTATAATTTTTAAATCTTCTTGCTCTGATTTCTTAATATATATTTGAAGTATTTCATTTTTTTCAAATTTATATTTTTGAATTTTCATACATGTCACTTGCCTTTTTTATTAATGTATATTAAAAGCTTTTCTTTTACATTCCTCTTTTTTTCTTTATCATTTATCAATATTTCCATATACTGTAATTCATACATCTTTTTTATTTTTTAAAATACTTATAATGTATTCTTTTATTTTTCTGTTGGGTACTTCAATAAAATACTTTTCTATTTCTTCTTGTGTGAAAATTATTTTAAAACTTCTTTCATTCTTATAACTTTCTATCTTCTTTTTACTTAAAATATACTTTTCACCTAGGTTCTTATCTTTCCTAAACTCTCTCTTTATTTTTTGAGCTATTTTATTTGTAATTTCATAATTATAATTTTGTATTATTTCTGCTACCTTAATTTGATTTTTCTCATCTAAAAAACTTATATGTTCTGCTGGATTTATTCCTAACTTTTTATTATTTACAAGTTCTTTTAATTCTGGTATTAAATAATTTAATCTTAAATATTTTTGAAGTGTTCCATTGCTAATATTTTTCTCTTTGCAAATTTCTTTTCTATTTTTGTTATATTCTTCAAAATATTTCTTATAATTTTTTGCTATTTCCATTGGTATATTTTGTGTTACACTAAGTGTACTAAGTGGATCTTTATTTTTGTCTGCCAACTTGCTTTCTTTTATGATCGGCTCATAATCTTCTCCTAATATATCTAAAACTTCTTCTTTACTAATCCACTCCATATTAACACTTTCTAGAATTTCTCCCATTTCAAGTTTTTCTTCCATCATTTTTTTAACTTTCTTCATTTCTTCTTTCTTATAGTAATTTATTAGTAATTGGTTTGTTTCTGCCATAATCAAGCCCTCCATTTAATTTATTTAAAAAACAAAAAGCAAGAAAAAAAGCTAGATTTCTCTAACTTAGTTTCTTGCTTTCAATTTTTCATACTAAGATAATAACATCTTGTTTTTTATACGTCAATGAATGTTTTTTGAAACATTTTTGAAATTTATATTTTGAACATAAATAATAATTTTATATAATTTATAAAATACACTATGTGTATTTTTAATACATTTAATGTATTTTACAATACTAGCAATGTATTTAATTTATAATTCTATTGTTTATTTTCTGCCTTAACTTAGTTATATCAAGTGTTTTGTCACATTTTTGTTGTTCTGTACTTTCTCTGTATTATTTTAACATTTACAGAGAACTAGAAAACTTGTTTTTCTATGTGTTTGCGAGATACACTCTGTATCTCTTTCCTGCCTTTTAGATTTCATTTTTATAGATTATCTTTTATTTCTGGAAATAAATCATATAAGTTATAGCCTAATAAACTATCAAAATATTCCTTTAATTTATATGTTTCTTTAATATGATATTGTGTATTTGAATAAGCCCCTCGTCTAATCATAATATCTATTAATCTTTTATCAATTGTATAAACTTTACTATCTTGTGGACACATTAAGTCACATAAATTTATTATTTTTTCTTCTATTGTGTATTTATGTTTTTTTATAAATTCTGCTATAAAAGTTTTATCATCTGGATTTGGAACTCCTCCAGCCGTGCAAATAATATCATTATTCAAATATGAATGTGTTATGCATATATTGTAATATTCTTCATCATACCCTTTATCTCTTAAATAGTTATATCCACTTATCTCATGTCCGTGAGATTTTCCATTATATTTACCAATATCATGTAAATATCCTAGTGTTATTGTTTTATCTATATCTACATTATATCCTTTTTCAACTAGAGCTTGAGCAATTTTTCCAGCTGTGTCTCCTACACAAATACAATGGTCTATCCATTTATCACTTTGCGTTGTTCCTCTAAAATTTTCTAATATAATGCTTGCTTCATTACTAGTTAATTTCATAATTCATACTCCTTTATCAGACAATTCTTTAATACTATATTATAGATTTTCATTCATTTTTTCCTAATTTTTCAAATAAATCTCTCCATATTTTATCAACATTCAGATAATTAACTACTGTTATTTTATGATTGCTTTCTGTTAGTTCATAAGATGTATCGTCTTTGATATTTGGCTGGCTTACTTCTTCTGTTTCAAACCATTCTTTATTAATCATATAAGCTATAACACTAATATCCCAAATAACTCTTCTTTTTTGTGTCCCATGTACGCCATCATTATAAAACCTTTGACATAAATAATCGCATAATTCACTTTTTCCTTTTAAGAAATGTTCTAGTTCATAAATTGATGTTCTTAAATTTGATGCTACATTTTTACAAGGTATGATAGTTAGTTTCACTTTTGACTCCAAAATAGTTCTCACAGCTTGTATATCTTGTTTAAAATTAAATTCTTTGTTATCTTTGCTTAAGAAGCTATGTCCTCCAAGCCATATAACTTCAACCTTATCTACTATTTTAGGTTCTTTCTTTATAGCAATAGCCACATTTGTTATTGCTCCTATTGCTAAAATATAGGTTTTATCATTTTTATTAGCAGTTTCAATAATTTTATTTACGGCATCATTTTCTTCATTATATCCATTTTCTGTATAATCTGTTGATCCTTTAAACACTTTATTAGTCCAATCAAAGTTTAGCCAAGTACATATTTTTATTATTTCATCGTAACTTTTATTTATTCCTTCTTCTATTGATATACTATTATCATGGTGGTATGGCGCTACTGTAATGGCTTCGATATTAAACTTATCTTGTGATTTTAGTAAATAGGCAAGAGCAAATTGGTCATCACATTCATTATAAGTATCTGTATCTAAAATAACATTTACTCTTAGGTTGTTTTCTTTTTTATTTAAGTTTGATATTTTTTCATATATTTCTTTCCATCTTGAAACTCTATCTAATGTTTGTTCTTTTTGATTGTACCTCGTATTCATTGTATAAACTTTAATACCATTACTTATTAAATCTAAACTTATTCTTGTGCTATCTTCAATCATTAAATCAATATTATTTTTTAAACATACTTCTGTTTTTGCATGTTTATCATAAGCATTTGTAAATATTAGTCTATCATAAACAATATTATATTTATCTAACCATTGTTTTGTTAATTTATTAGGATTTGTATATTCTCCATTATTTCTTCCGGTTATAATATATATTTCATGTCCATCTTCTTTTAATTTTTTTATATAATAAGAAGCATCTTCTATCGGCTTTAACTTTTTTGCAAAATTTTCAATATTTTCATTATAAAAACGTTTTTCTTCTTCATCTGTCCAATCGAACATTCCTATTCTTAAATATTTTGGATTTTCATTTATAATTCCTGTATTTCTTAATTCTTTATCATGCTTTAAATATTCTTTTAATAATACATCGTCAAAATTAGATATACAATTGTCTATATCAATTCCTATTTTCATTTTATTTTTCCCCTTCTTCTACATCATTTTCTTATTGACAAAATACCTTATATTTTTTTAGTTATTAAAATATTTTACTAAGAAGTATTTTGTAAGTTTAGGTTCTTCTTTGTTTTCCCTCACAAATTCAACTTCATATCCGCATTTTTTATAAAACTCAGGAGCTTGAAAATCATATGTAGTTAAATTTATATTTTCAAATCCTTTATCTCTAAAATAATTCTCTACGGTTTCTATTAGTTTACTTCCTATATGTTTATTACGATATTCTTCCAATATAATTAAATCTCCTATATGCACTTCCTTATAATATGAATGTCCTGTTATTATACCGATAACTATATTATCTTCTCTTGCAACAAAATTAAATGGTGTATAGTTACATTTTACATCATTTTTAATCGCATATTTATTAAATTCATCATCTATTAATTTATAAAAATTTTCATCTAAATTTTCAATATATTCAATATTTAACATTGTTTTATACTCCTATAAATTCTTTATGCAAATATATTATCATAAAAACCCAAAAAAAGAAAGTGCTTTTCCAAACACTTCCAAATAAGTTTTATCTCCAAACATTATGATTTTTAACTTGTTTAATTTTATTTTTGCCTGTTCTTTCAAACTAACAAAATCTTCAAAAGTTGTAAATTCAACTATTATATTATATTTTTGAGAAATGGAATCAAACAACGCTCCATTTAGCTTGTAAACTAGTACTCAACATATTTACCAATCTATCTCTTCTGGATACTCTGTTCCATCTATTATTATATTATCTATATCACATTGATTTTCTTCAGCATATTCTATTAATTCTTGTTCTAAATCTATATATTCTTGGTATTCCCAATATCTAATTACTCTTTTTGTAGTATTTACTAGCCCATTTAGTCTATCTTCTTTATTTTTAGCTAAATATCTACAATCTATTAATTCAAGATATTGATGAACTAATCTATTAGTTCCAAATTCTCTATCATAAAATAGTTTTAGAAAAATTTTTCTATTCTTTTCAGACAAGATTTGGACTATAGCTTTTATAACTTTAGATTGAAATTCTTGTACAATATTTACCGCTTCATCATATACTACTTTTGTATAATATGAACTTTTATATTTCTTGTATTTGTAATTATCTATAAATATATTCAATGCATATACAACAAATATTGCCTGTGTTAAAATATATTTAAATTTATAATATACATTATTAATAGGCGTTATAATTGAATGCCATTTCATAATTTCGTCATCCATATTATTTTCAACTAATTCTATTTCTCTACTGCCTTGTTTGGCATGTCTCAAATCATAACAAAAAGCTAATATTTGAATTCTCAATTTTTCTAGTGTAGGATAATCTTCTCCATCACCAATTATTTCAAAAATTGAATCATATAATTGTTCAAAATCAGCATAATCTCCTTTTACTTCAATACCACCATAATTTTCGGTAACTTTTATATCTAACATATTTTCTCCTATAACATATAAATTTCTATGATTATTCTAACATAAATTTCTAAAAAAGGAAGTGTTATTAAATATTTTTAGGTTAGATCTTATTTAATTATTTATCTAACATTTTTTGTTTGAACGATTTTGCTAACCTTAGCAAAATCATCATCAATAATTCTTTCTCTATTCTAATATGCTAATTTTCACTACTCTCTATTAATTTATCAAAATCAGATTTGTATAATTTATCTTGTACAACTCTGTACT
>CAMMTN010000010.1 GCA_946499885.1 uncultured Clostridium sp.
TTTACAGTTGATTTATCAATACTTTCGTCTGGTGCGACGATTTTACTTAATGGAGCGGGTAGCGAGAATCGAACTCGCGCGACCAGGTCGGAAGCATGGTATTCTACCACTAAATTATACCCGCATAATATTACCTTTAATTTTAAAATCTTATATTTTTTGTTTTAGTATTATTGTCTTTATGATTTGCTATATTTTATTTTTATTTCGAGGCAGAAGATATTTTTCTGCCTCGAATATTAATATAAGCTAGTTCTTTGTAACCTACTCTTCTTCTTTATTACCTGCTTCTAAATCCTTCATACTTAAATTAATTCTTCCTTGATTGTCTATATCACTTACCTTTACAGTAACTTCATCTCCAACTGAAAGAACATCTTCCACTTTTTCTACTCTTTTGCTAGAAATTTTAGATATGTGAAGCAATCCTTCTTTTCCTCCTCCAAGGTCTACAAAAGCTCCAAATGACATTATTTTTGTAATAATTCCATTATATATTCCACCTGCTTCTATTTCTCTTGTGATATTTTCTATAATTTTTATTGCTTTTTCTCCACTTTCATTATCGTTTGAATATACACAAACTCTTCCATCCTCTTCAATATCTATTTTAACGCCTGTTTCATCAATTATTTTTTTTATTACTTTTCCCCCAGTACCAATTACATCTTTTATTTTATCTGGATTAATTTGCATTGTAAATATTCTAGGAGCATATTTAGATATATCTGCTCTTGGTTTATCTATAACTGGAAGCATTATATTATCTAATATATAATCTCTTGCTACTTTTGTTCTTTCAAATGCTTCTTTTATAATGTCATATGTTAATCCATCTATTTTAATATCTACTTGTATTGCTGTAATACCATCTTTTGTACCACCTACTTTAAAGTCCATATCTCCAAAGAAATCTTCTATTCCTTGTATATCTGTAAGCATTATATATCTATTTGAATCATTTTTATCTGTAACTAATCCCGTAGAAATACCAGCAACTGGCTTTCTTATTGGAACACCAGCATCCATAAGAGCTAAAGTGCTTCCACAAATACTTGCTTGTGATGTTGATCCATTTGAAGAAAGTACTTCAGATACAACTCTTATTGCATAAGGGAATTCATCTTCTGAAGGAAGTACTGGAACTAATGCTTTTTCTGCTAAAGCTCCATGTCCTATTTCTCTTCTTCCTGGTCCTCTAGATTGTCTTGCTTCACCTACTGAATATGATGGGAAGTTATATTGATGCATATATCTTTTCCCTGTTTCTTCATCTATACCATCAAGAATTTGTTCTTCACTCTTCATTCCAAGTGTTACAACAGACATAACTTGTGTTTGTCCTCTTGTAAATATTGCACTTCCATGAACTCTTGGCAATACTCCTACTTCACAAGAAAGTGGTCTTATTTCATCTATTTTTCTTCCATCTGGACGTTTGTGTTCTTCTAATATCATTTCTCTTACGCAAGCTTTTTCTAAGTCATGTACACTATCTGCTATATCCATTTTTCTTTCTTCTACAGCTTCTTCTCCATATTTTTCTGCTACATAAGCAGTAATGTCTTCTGTAATTTTATCAATATTTTCGTCTCTTACTTCTTTATCTGTAGCTTGTACGTCTTGATACATTCTATCTTTAAAGTTTGCTACTATATCTTGATAAAATTCTGGATCTACAGCAAATGATTTATATTCAAATTTTGGTTTTCCTATTTCTTCTTTTATTTTTGTTATAAAATTACAAATATTTTTTATTTCTTCATGAGCCTTTTTTATTGCTTCTAACATTATTTCATTAGGTATTTCATCTGCACCTGCTTCTATCATTGTAATTTTTTCTAATGTTCCTGCAACTGTAGCAGTTAATCTACTTTTTTCTCTTTGTGCTACTGTTGGATTTATAACTATTTCTCCATCAACCCATCCAATATTTACTGCTGCTGTTGGTCCTCCAAATGGTATATCTGAAATAGATAAAGCTGCTGATGCGCCAATCATGCTACAAACTTCTGGGCTATTATCTTGTTCTACTGATAATACTGTTGCTGTAACACATACATCATTTCTAAAATCTTTTGGAAATAATGGTCTTAATGGTCTATCTATTGCTCTTGATGTAAGTATTGCTTTATCTGTTGGTTTTCCCTCTCTTTTTGTAAAACTTCCTGGTATTTTTCCTACTGCATATAACTTTTCTTCATAATCTACTGAAAGAGGAAAAAAGTCTATTCCTTCTTTTGGTTCTTTTGCAGCTGTAACATTTACCATTACAACTGTATCTCCATATTTTACTACTACACTTCCATTTGCAAGTCCTGCAATTTTTCCTGTTTCAATTGTTAGTTCTCTTCCTGCTAATTTTGTACTATAACTTTTAAACATTTTTTTATGTGTATGACGTTTTGTCATACTACTCCTTTCTATATATTTTTCTAGTTTTTACTAAATAAATTAACTTATTTTTTAATTTATTTTCTAGTTAAACAGTACAAAATTAGTTGTAACCTCTATAATATGCTTTTGTAATAAAGTATATTATACAAGCTACTCACTAAAATTTTGTACCATATAATTATACTTGATAAAATACTATTTTACTTATACATCCGTTCCATCTTTCTGCATGTTGGACATTTTTGTTTTCCAAGTATTCAAACAAAAAGTACAACATGCACGTGGAACTACTTTCTACTAAAACTTTAGTTATATTTTAATAATTTCTAGCTTTCTTCATAAATGGACGTTAAGCAAAAGCAAAACGTCCACTAGCAAAATTATTTTCTTAATCCTAATTTTTCAACGATATCTCTATATCTTTGAACATCTTTTTTACTTAAATAGTTAAGTAAGCTTCTTCTTGAACCAACCATTTTTAAAAGTCCTCTTCTTGAATGATTATCCTTTTTGTGAACTTTTAAATGTTCTGTTAATTCATTAATTCTTTCTGTTAAAAGAGCTATTTGAACTTCTGGAGAACCAGTATCCTTTTCATCTCTTCTATATATTTTGATTATTTCTTGTTTTCTTTCTGCTGTCATAATTACACCTCCTATTTTTATTTAATTTGCCTAAAACCTAGTTAAAGTGGTGTGATAACCTAAAACCAAGTATAAGGTAATTCACATATAGTATTTTACCATAAATTTCTATTCTACGCAAGGCTTTTATGTTAATTTTATCTAATAAAATTTGTAAAATTTACTTTTTCTTGTTCTGGCTGTTTTATTCCTTTTTCTTTTCCTGCCTCAATGCATTTCAAATAGTATGCCATATTTCTTCCAAGTATTCTCATTATTTGCATTCCTTCTTCATCTTGTTTTACTTCTTCTGGTGTTGCCCCATGTACCATATTCCAATATCTTGACGAAATAATTGGCATTTGTGTAATTCCAAAGTATTTATTTAATTGATCGTAGGTTGCTGTAGTGCCTGCTCTTCTTGCTGAAATAACTGTTGCAGCAGGTTTAAATAAAAATATATCTGATTTTCCACTACTTGAAGCTGAGTAAAATACTCTATCCATAAAAGAAGTTATTGCTCCTGTTGCTCCAGCATAATGTACTGGGCTTCCAAATATAAATCCATCTGCTTCTTTTGCTTTTTCTACAAATTCATTTACTACATCATTAAATACACATTTTCCTGTTTTTGCACAAGTTTTACAAGCAATACAACCTGCTATTGGTTTTGTCCCTACCCAAAATATTTCTGTACTTATTCCTTCTTCATTTAATGTTTTAGAAACTTCTTCTAATGCTGTATTTACACACCCATCTTTATGTGGTCCACCATTTACTAATATTACTTTCATATACTTTTCCTCCTAATAATTTTATTTTATGATTATAACATAATTTATATGTATTGTATTAAAAAAATCGACCTATTTTTGTAATAATATTTATTGGTAGTAGTTCTTTATAACTTTTTGCTCTCTTTACGATTGATATAAATATCAATTTAATATATTTTTTATTTATTACATTATTTTTTATACAATACAAATAATTAAATAAACAGGACAAAAATTTGAGAGTTTATTAAGCTGGCTTGACCTATATAAAAAATAATTGTATACTATTTAACTAAGGAGAGAAATTCTCTATATTATTAATAACAGGAGGAAAACGAACATGATCAAGGTTGAAAAAACAGAAATAACATTAACTTTTGAAGGACGGGAAATGACTTTTCATGAAGAAGAACTTGTTGCAATTTTGAAGGAATATTTCAAAATTAAAAAAGCACAGTCTCCAATTGAAGATACTTACTTTGAAGTAAATCCAAATTCTATTAATCAGGATTTATTTAAAAATGTAAGAAGAGATCCTGCACAAGAAAGGACAAGACAATTTATTATAAATGCGTTTGAGGAAGTAAAAAAACATCCAGAAAAATATGGTAGACCTTTTAAAACCATGATACCAAATTTAAACGACTGCCAAGATGTCAGTTCAATCTGTTCCCCAACAGTAGATAATTTAATTGAAGAATCTAAAAAAATGGGTGGACATATTGCCAGCTGGGTTGAACAGGCATTAGAGTGGGCGCAACGATTAGAAAATGGTGAATCTTGGAAAAATATTTGTAACGACCCAGATGAAATAAAATGGTATAGATTAATAATCTGGAAGGATGGTTATGCATGTCGTGTTGGAGGTGCTAGTTTTTTAGATTATAATTATGCAGCTTCAAGACTCTCAGACCATCGTTTATATGGTAGCGACCGTGTGAATTATACTGTACCATTGCTTGTCTTAGATCCCCAAGCAATTGTCAAAAAAAATTTCGGACATATTAACTATGTTGTGTTCAGACCATCCTCTGCTCTGTTTGATTGATAATTGAGCAAATTAGAAATTGGAATGCGAATTTAATAATTCGCATTCCAATTTTTATATAAATTCTATTCAATTAGTTAGAACAAATACATCATTGGTACCGATGGTGGGACTCGAACCCACATGGTTTCCCGCCAGATTTTGAGTCTGGTGCGTCTGCCAGTTCCGCCACATCGGCATTAATACTTTATTATATTATCAAAAAAAGAACTAAAATGCAAGCATTTTAGTTCTTTTTTATTTATTTTTTTATAGGTTCACATCGTTATTTAAAGCATTTAAAATTGGTGGTAACATTTGTTTCTTTCTAGAAACAACGTTTTCAAGCATTGCAGTATGATTATCTACTGGTATTCCAAATGCTTTTTCTACTACTGGTGCATCATTTCCTAATGATATAATTTTAGAATTTGAGTTTATTATATCTGTTGCTGCAAATACATAAAAGTCTAAATTTTCTTTTTTTATATCTTCGTTGATTGCTTGTTCAAAATATGCTTGGTTTTTAAATATTGAATCTAAATCTGCAGTATTTACTTGTGCTATTCTAAATCTTTTATTTGATTGTTCAAATAATTTTGAGTCAATATTTATAACTTGCTCTGGTGTAAAATCACTAATATCTGTTCCTGCTTTTAACATATCCACACCAAAAGTAGAAATATCTAATCCTGCAATTTTTTCTAATTCTTGTACTGCTTTTTTATCTGCTTCTGTTGTTGTAGGTGATTTTAAAACTAATGTATCAGATGCAATAGCACTAAGCATTAATGTAGCTATATTTTTATCTATTTCAACATCATTTTCTTTGTACATTTTATATAATACTGTTTGTGTACATCCTACTGGCTCTGCTCTATAATATATTTGATATGGAGCTATAAAGTTCATACTATGATGGTCTACTACTTTTAATACTTTTGCATTTTCTATATTTCCAATTGATTGTGTTGCTTCATTGTGATCTACTAAAATAACTTCTTGACCATCTTCAACAGTTTCTACTAATTCTGGTTCTTCTATTCCTAAAAAGTTAAGAACATACTTTGTTTCTTTGTTAATCTCACCTGTTCTTACTGCTTTAGCATTTTCATTTCCTAATTTCTTTTCTAAATTTTCCATTACTATAGCTGATGTTACTGAGTCTGTATCAGGACTTCTATGTCCAAATATTAAAACTTTATTTTCCATATTATACCCCCATTTTTTACTATTTTTTCTCTCACTGACTTTTTAATTATAGCATAAAATGGAAAAATAGTCAATATTTATATTAATTATGTCTACTTTTTACAACTATAATTACCACAATTCCCAATACTATTATTCCTAAAATACTTCCTACAATAGTAATTATGCTATTTGTTATTTTATTTTCCTCTTCCCCGCTTTCGTAATTTTCATTATTTGTATCATTTTCATTACTCATTTCTTCTAGCACTATATTTGCATCTTCTATTATATTTTGCTTTTCATCCTCATATTGTACTTCTTCTTCACTATTTCTTCTATGTGCATTTATATAATATTTTTTAGTTGTTATATTATCTTTGGCTGTAATACTAATAATAATTTGATTATCACCGATTTTTAAATTTTCATTTCCGCTTATTTCTACTTTAGCAGACTCATCTGATGATACTGCAAATATCTTTAATTTATTTACTTGGTTTGATACTTCTACTGAATAATTAGTTATATTTTGATTAAATTCTGGTGTTAGCTCAAAATATTCCACAGCTAAAGTATCTAAATTTGCATTTGCATTTTCTGTGTTTTTCGTTTTTGTAACATTTATTATATATTCATTATTCTTGCTTTTATCTTTTGAAGTAACTTTTATTTTAATTTTATTTAATCCATTTTTTAAATTGTCATTTCCTGTTATATCTATTTGTGCTCCAATATTTGAAGGAATTGCAGTTATATCTAATTTCTTAACATTTTCATCCACTATTAAATAATATTCTGTAATATTCTTATCAAAATCAGGATTTATTCCTTCCATATTTACTCTCATTATTTCTAAAGTTGCATCATCATCTTTTGCATTATTTTCTAATATTTCTTCAGTATTATTAACTTGTTTTTCTTCTCCAATCACTACTTCTGCTTGATTATATTTGATATCAATTTCTTTTCCATTTTCATCATATATTTCTGCTATAATATTAAACATTGCTACTCCATCTTGTTTTGCTTTAAATTTAATATTTGTAAGTTCTTCTATAGTTTGATTTCTTCCTGTTTCTGAAAACCAAGTATATATTATTTTATCATCTATTACATTCATATTTTCTTCATTCGATACACACTCTACTTTCTCTTTGTCATAATATATCCAAATTGTGTATGCTGCAATGCTTTCATTTTCTAGATCAGCGATTAATGTAATTTCATCATTTTTCTGTATATTATCATTACTTACATTTAATGCAAGTTCAGCTTCTGCAAAACACTCTAAAGATAGTAATGTAAAAAATATCATTAAAATAAAACTAAATGAACATATGATTTTTTTCATTAATATAAATCCTTTTTATTATATTTAGATTTTTAAAGGAATCTATAAACCGCTCTGTTCTATTGTTTGAATCCCCAATATATGCCTTTGTATTAACAAGCAATCTACTGAACTTGGATTTTTTCCATTCTTTCTAATATTGGCTGCTTTAATAAATACTCCTTCAAATTTCTTTATTTCTAATATATGTCTTTGAAGTACTAATAAATCTACACTATTTATTTTTCCATCTCCATTTACATCTCCATACATTATTACATTATATTCAATTACAAGTTTATCATTATCAAATATTTTTATACTAGCACCGGTTCCTACTAAGGTATTTCCTTCAATTTTTTGTCCACTATAATTATATATTTCTACTGCGTAATTTGTTTGTATTTTATTTAATATTTTATCTACTGTATTATTTGAATTTTCAAGTCCAGTAATTTCATTTCCATTTACATTTAAACTTTCGTCTATTAGAATTTCTCCTTCTTCTAATTTTCTTATAACTGTTACTTGAACTTTTTTACTAATTTCTCCTTCTTCTGATGATACTATTATATTAGTATTTCCCTCTGCTATTCCTGTTATATTGCCATTTTCATCTACTGTTGCTATTTTTTCATTTTCAGTTTTATAATTTATGTTCTTATTATTTGCATCTTCTGGCAAAATGCTAGCATTTATTTTATACTTTCCTTCAACTTGAACTGTGCAGCTTTGCACCCCTACTAAAACATCAGTCACAGGGCTATATACATTAATAGTTATAGAACTTGTTACACCATTGTTTGCCTTTGCCGTAATTGTTGCAGTTCCCGAACTTAAACCTAATATATATCCATCAGTACTTATACTTGCAACTCCTATATTAGTTGATGAATATTTTAAGGTTCTATCTACTGCATCAGATGGAGATATACTTACCTTTAGCTTTACTTTTTCTCCTTTATTTATAGTAGTTTTATCTAAAGATAATTCTATTTTTTCTACTTCTATATCTGGAGCTTCTTTAACATAAGTTTGGAATACATATCCAACCATACCGTTTGAAAGTTTTACTCTATCCCATAATTCTCCGCTTTGCTTTCCTTTTGCAATTCTTGTCATTTGAGTTCCTGAAGCTAAACTAGTTAAAACTTCATAAGATGTACCCGGTCCTGTTCTTACATTTAAAGTAGTTTCCACATTTGCATATACTTTTGTGTTATCTGATGAGAAATCAGATGAAGATATAGCAGGACTTGTACATGGTAATTCTGGCATATTATTATATATTGGAATTATAAAAGACATAGGTGTATCTAATAAATTACTATTAGCATATCCATTATATATTAATTTAGATTCACTATATGGTGCTAGCACATTTGTCATATACTGATGCCAAAATAATTCTCCACTTTGTGTATCATAAACATGGAATTTTTGAAGATATATTGAATTTTGCCCTAAATTAATATAACTAGAGCCAATAAACTTTGCTCCTCCTGTAATTGCTCTTTCTTTTGTATTCCATGGAATTAAATATTTTTCCTTTGTGGCAGAACTTGCACCTTTTCCATCTTTAGCATATTGAAGCCCATTTTTTATTGCTCCCATTGGTTCTGATGAGCTTGTTGCACCTATGTTATAGAAATTGTATAAACCTTCAAAACCACTTACAGTTCCACTTATTGAACTATGTGATAAAAATGGCCCTACCTCTTGCTTTATTCTTGATGCTAAGTGAAAGCTACTAACTAAAGAAGTTTTTGCAGCAGAAAGTATTAATTCTGAATATTTTTTATCTGTTACAATATTACTTCCTGTACTTGTTTTATATTCAACTATTTTGTTATAAAATTCTGTACCATATAGTATTTTTTCTATACTAGATAAAGTATTTGTTTGAGAATTATATGATAGTTCTTCAAATTGAAACACTCTAACATAATTTATAAAATTTCTAAGATCCATAGCGAACTCCACAGCAGCCCTAGAAGAATCAACCCATCCGCTATCTACTTCAACATTATATTGTCCTGGTGTAGTATTTTTCCAGCTATCACTATATGATTTCGGAACTAAATTTTTACCAAATATATTTTCTTGATTTATAACATAGTTCCAATCCAAATTTGTATATAATGCCTTAAACTCCCAATTTGGGTACTGTTTCTTTAGTTCATCCACATATGGTTTTATGTTAGAAGGAAAAGTATCTGTTAAAGTCATCTGTCTTGTAAGCTGTTTTTCTCCCTTTACCTCACTAAAATATGAAATTAAAAAATATATAGCAGTTGCTAGAACTGCAATCATTAAAATATAAAAAATAATTTTTCTTTTCATTAAAAACCTCTTATTAATATTTTGTATTTTTTCAATTTCAATGTTTCATCTTTTTAATAATACACTGAATTGGTTGGAAAAAAATTAAATTTTGACTAGGAAAACAAGTTAGAAATTTATGAGACGTATTAATTTTAACATTGATTAAATTTCTAACGATGTTTGTGGGCGTCAAAATTGTAATTATTTTTCAACCAACCCTTGCCTTTACTATAATCCTTTTACTCGAATAATCACTACATGTAATCAAAGTTATTTCTGTCTTTCCATTTGTATTTTGCTCTAATGGGCTATTATCTGTTGGTTTTACTTTATATACATCATATACTTCATACTCTACTTGTCCATTTTTATTGTCTGTTAAATAAATTGTATCTCCTACTTCTAACTCTATAATATGGTTAAACATATTTTCTTTATCATAATTATGCGCTGCTATACAGTAATTTCCAGTTTCATTTGGTTCTGGACCAAAATATTTAGTAGGACATATCCACATTGCATTTTCATCATATTCTTCAAATACATAAGTTTCAAGATTTATTTTTGGTATTATTAGCTTTGCAGAAACTATATATCCTTTGTAAGCTGTTGTTATTTTTTCCATTTGAACTTTTTTATTTTCATTATTTTCTTCTGTTTCTTTTTCTTCTATAGTATCGCTTGGTCCATTTGATAACTTCATTTCTTTATAAATCCCATAAGACATTTTTCCTATTATTATGAAGATAACTAAAATAATTAATAGTTTTAAAATCTTTTTTATCATTTTTCCCTTCCTATGTAAAATTTGTTACACTCACAGTATATGCAAAATATTTATATTTCCATAAATTAATTTAAAATGTGACTGTAACAAATTTTTAATATTATATACTACATTAGTCCTTTTTATTATTTTTAAGTGCTAAATATCCCGCACCTAATACTGCTATGGCAGTTATAATATACACATATTGTGTCATACCAGTTTTAGGTAGGTTTTCTGGTAATTCTTCTGTATTTGTTCCATTATTATTTTGGTTATTAGTTCCTTCAGTTATTTCATTATTTGTATTATTGTTTGGCTTATTTTGTGTTTCATCATTTTCTTCATTATTAATTATCTCTTCATCTTTTACAGTTAAACTAATACTTTTTGTAGCAATTTCATCATTTCCACTATCTGCATCCAATAAGCTTACTTTTATTGAGTAATCTCCTATTTCACTAAATAAACCTCTTATATCTAATATTTGTGCTACATCTTTTCCACCTAATTCATATCCATCAGGCTCTCCCCAACCATCTTGAATTAAGTCAATTTCTTGTCTTGTTCTTTCTGTTGCTAAAAGCTTTACTGTTGCACTATCTGATGGCTTTTTAGTTACTTCTACTTTCATTTTTACATTTTCATAATTTTTTCCCAAACTAGATTCTGTAATTAATTCCATTTCTTTTTCTTCATTTACTATAATATTTCCATCATAATTTAATTTAATTGAATAATCTACATAGTTTGGTTCTACTGTAATACTTTTCTTTATTGGACTTGTTATATCATCATAATCTTGTGATGCATCTGAATTTGCAAGCCCTTCTGCTGTAATCGAAAAATCTGTAGGGTTTGTAGTTACTAAATCTGCTTTAGCTTTAAAAGTAACAGACATATTACTTCTTGGATTTGATCCTCCTGTACTATCATAATAAGTAACTCTTACTCTTGTGCCATTATCATTTTCTGTACCACCTTCTGAGCTAACATATTCAAATATGTTTTTATCATATGCCACATCAAATGTATATGCACCAAGCTCAGTTCCAAATTCTATATTAACTTTAACAGTTTCTCCAGGTGCAATTTTTTCTTGGCTTAAGTTCACAGTAACACTTCCTAATGGTATAGATGATGCATAAACATTTATTTGAAGTAGAAATAATATTAACATAAAAATAGTAATAAAGCTTAATACTTTTTTTATCATATACTCACCTTTCTCCATTAATTTTTTAATATATTAAAAAAAATTGGTTTAATGGAACCTATATTTTTTTCAATATTATTATGTGATTTTTTTATTTTTTTATTTTGCCATTTTTTTGAATTTTGTTAAAAATGTGCCATTGGGGACGTACACCTTTGGCTCATTTTAAAATTTAGTTTACATGTAAATATTTAAAATATAAAAAAATGAGCCAAAGGTGTACGTCCCCAATGGCACATTTTTTCTTCTCTTTATTTAATTTTAAAATCCTAAATAAAACATATAAAATGCAAATAATAAAATTATTATCCCCATAAAATATTTTAGATAATTACTAAATTTGCCATATTTTTCACTTTTTGTTATTTTTTTTACTAATCCAATAGAAGTTCCAGTAATTACAACTAATATACTGTTTCCTATTGAGTATAGCAATAAAAGTAATATTCCAAAAAATATATTACCACTTTGTCCTACTATTGCAAGTAAAACTACTAATATTGGAGTTGAACAAGGTGATGAAAAAATCCCTGCAAGTATTCCTGTTAAGAATGCTCCTATATATCCTTTTTTAGTATTTTTTGTATTTAAATATGTTGGCTTTATAAATGTAAATATTTCAAAAGTTTGAAGTGCCATAAGTACCATAAGTATTCCTAAAACAATATACCACCAACCACCTATTATCCCGCATAATTCTACCAATTAATGCTGCAACTACTCCCAAAATTGTAAAAGTTATTGCCATTCCTAGTGCAAATACTAATGATAATTTAAAAGCTTTTTTTGTTTCTTGAGCTCCTGTTCCTCCTACATACCCTATTATTAATGGAATAGTAGATAAAGAACATGGTGTAAATGCTGTTAGTATTCCTGCAATCAGTGAAATAATTGGTGCAATCCAAAAATTATTTTTTAATAATTCTGATAATGTTTCAAATATACTTGTCATTAATATTTCCTTTCCTTATAAATTATTTATAAATATTTAATATTAAGGAATAATCATCTTTGTTATAATTATTTACATTTTTATTTTTTCATTTGTTCTATTATATTAAGCATTTGAGATCTAGTTAAAATGCCTACATGCATAGTATATAAAGCATTTCCTTCATTATCTTTTACTATTTCAAATCCATCTATACTATTATCCTGTGGTATATATGGTGTTCCATCACTATTTATAAATATTTGAGTTGGAAGTAAGTTTATTTTGTATCCGTCTGTAGCATCTATGTTTTCATCCACATCTACAATTCTAATTATGGCCTCCCCTTGTAATTCTTTATTTAATTTTACTAAATCTGGTTTCATCATATTACAGGGTGGACACCATTCTGCGCCAAAATCAATAATTATAGGCAAATTATATGATTTTAATTTTTCTACATCTAATTTTTCTGTAACATTTAAAGCAAAATCTTCATTTACATTTTCAACATTATTTTCTAATAAATTCTGTTCATCATTTATTTTATTATTTTTTATAAACCATATTCCTAAGATTCCTAATGCAATTATTAGTATAATTATTATAGTTATTATATTCTTTTTCATAAATCCCCCAGATTTTATATTAGTTTTCTTAAATGATTATATACCTCATAGGTAATTTCTACATCTTTAAGTCCTCTATGTGCACCCTCGTAGCTTACATTAAAATAATTAGCTAAAGTTCCTAATTTATAGTTAATACTATTAGGAACTAACTTTTTTGCCAAATACATAGTATCTATACGTTCATTTTCTAAATTGTAGTTAATATATTTTTTGCATTTATCACATAAGAAGCCATAATCAAAATTCACATTATGACCTATTATTACATCATCTTCTACAAAATCAACAAATTCTTTAAAAACTACACTAGGAAGTTTTCCATGTCTTAACATAGCATCTGTAATTCCTGTTAAATTCGTTATAAAAGGTGATAATCTTCTATTTATTTTAATTAATTCATTATATTCATCAACGATTTTATTTTCTTTTACCTTAATAGCCCCAATTTCTATTATTTCATCATTTATAGGTGAAAGTCCTGTAGTTTCAATATCAACTAATACATAATTATCAACAAAATTTAATGCTTTTTTGCTTTTTACATTAGTAGATACTTTACTTTTTACTTGCTCATTTTTTTTACTTTTTTGTTCTAACATATCGAATGTAATTTGTGGATTTTCTGGTTTTCTTTTTACTTCTAATTCTTTTTGTTTCTTTCTTCTATTATTATTTATAAAAATATATTTGTTATACATGTTTTTCTCCTTTTTTGTTTTCATTAAATTTTAACATATATATTAACATTTTTTCAAGTTTTTTTACTTAATCTATAAATTCTTTTGAAAGTTTTCCGATTGCTTTTGTTTCAATTCTAGATACATAGGAACGTGAAATTCCCATGTCTTTTGCAATTTCCTGTTGAGTTTTTGGTTTTTTTCCATTAAGTCCAAATCTTAACTCAATAATTGTTTTTTCTCTATCTTTTAGTACTTCTTTCATTTTTTTATATAATTTTTTTATTTTAAATTTTAAATCAACTTCTTCTTCTATACTTCTTTCATCATTTTCTAAAACTTCCTTAAGTGTTACTGTATTATCATCTTTATCTTTTCCTATTGAATCTTCTAAATATACCTCTGCTCCAAGTTTTTTTGTACTTCTTAAAAACATTAATATTTCATTATCTATACATCTTGCTACATATGTAGCAAGTCTTACTCCTTTTGTTGCTTCAAAACTATTTATACCTTTTATCAGACCTATTGTACCTATTGAAATTAAATCATCTTGCTCAACTTTTGTTGTAGTATATTTCTTGCATACATGTGCGACTAATCTTAAATTTCTTTCTATTAAAATATTTCTTGCTTCCTCATCTCCATTTTTCATTAAATCTAAATATTTTCTTTCATCTTCTGCAGATAATGGCTCTGGAAATAGATTATTACTTGATATATAACCTAACAAAAAAACTGCTGATTTAAAAAACTCAAAAAAAGTTAGGGCTCCTAGCCCTCCACATAGAGCTGTAAACATAAAAGCACCTCCAATTTTCTTATACATAGATTATATGTAATTAAAAATCAAAAGTGCCTGACCTTATAATAAATATTTAAATTCATATTTTTTATTTTTGTACATACAAATTTAATGGTGATATTTTTGAAAAAATTAAAAGATTTTTTTATTGGAATATTATTAGGTGCAGGTGCTATTTTACCTGGAATTAGCAGTGGAGTTCTTTGTGTTATTTTTGGCATATATGATAAAATAGTAAATTCTATTTTTGGATTATTAAAAAACTTTAAACAGAATTTTTTATATTTATTTCCTATAGCATTAGGTGGAGTTATTGGCATTTTCTCTGTTGGAAATATCTTAAAGATTTTGTTTAGTACTTATCCTGTTCAAACTAGTTTTTGTTTTATAGGATTAATTTTAGGAAGTGTACCTATATTGGTAAAAAAGGTAAATTCTGAGCATATTTTTAAATTAAAATATTTATTATTTGCAATTATTGCTTTCATTATTGGATATCTTTTAGTAATTTTGGAAAATAAATTAACTTTAAATAATAGTATTACTAATTTTTCATTTTCTTATTTAGTTTTTTCTGGTTTTTTAATGTCGATTGGAATTGTTGTACCTGGAGTAAGCAATACTTTAATTTTAATGTGCATGCGGAGTTTATAATACATATTTAACTGCTATTGCCACTTTAAATTTTAGCATTTTAATTCCTATGGGAATTGGAGTTATTCTAGGCTCAATAATATTTTTATTTGTTATAAAATTACTTCTAAAATATTTTTATATGCCTACTTATTATTCAATTATAGGATTTACTTTGCGGAAGTATACTTGTTTTATATTCTCCAGTTCCATTTAACTTTACTGGCTTTGCATCCATTTTACTTTTAATATTAGGTTTTATTCTCGCTGGGAAATTAGAAAAAGTGTGAATTATAAAGTTTTATTATAAGAAAATTGGACGTTAGCGAAAGCAGAGCTTTCGACGTCCACATGTGCAAAATTGCTTCACAATTATTGCACGTATCAATGTAAATTAACTTTGTTGTATACGAAAAAAGTCGTTGAAAGTACTGAAATATCAAGTAAAAAGCTGATTTTTCCTATACAATAATAAAGTATGAGAATGTTGCTATTTAATTATTTAATAGCAACATTCACATACTTTCTCATTTCTTTCTTCTTAAAATCCAACCTTTTTCACACTTAATTGGAAGCTTCATTTTTATTGTTTGCCCTGCTTTTCCTGGATTTACAAATTCTACTTCTTTTTCTGTATCAGCATCCCATAATTTATCAATTTTAAATTCATAAGAATTAATATTTCCTGGAATTAATATTTCCATAGTATCTCCTACTATTAATTTATTTCTTATCTCTATAATTGATTTATTATCGTCATATTCTAATACTTTTCCACCAAATTCATAATTAGGATTATATTGTTTTCCATCATATTCTTGAAAATCTTTATTATTTCTATCATTAAAATAAAAAGTTGTAAGTCCTCTTGTTTTAGTTTTCTCAAGTTCTTTTAAGTATTTAGTATAGTCATAGCTTTCTGAATCTTTAATGTAGTCATTTATTGCATTTCTATATGCATTTACAACAGATGCTAAATAATACTCTGTTTTCAATCTTCCTTCTATTTTTAAACTATCTACTCCCATATCAATTATTTCTGGAATTTCTTTTACTAAGCATAAATCTTTTGAAGAAAATATATATGTGCCTTTTTCATCATGTTCAACTGGCATTAAATTCCCCGGTTTATTATGTTCTTCCACATACACATTATATGCCCATCTACAACTTTGAGCACAATCTCCTAAATTTGCACTTCTTGATGCTAAGAAATCACTTAAGAAACATCTACCTGAATATCCAAAACAAATTGCACCATGAATAAATATTTCTACTTCTAGGTCTGTTGGTTTATTCTTAATTATTTCCTTTATTTGCTCTTTATTCATTTCTCTTCCAAGAATAACTCTTTTAGCTCCATTTTTATGCCAAAAGTTTGCTGAATGATAACTTACAGTATTTGCTTGTGTGCTTATATGAATATCAACATCTGGTGCATATTGTTTTAATATTTCTATTACACCTCCATCAGATGCAATAATTCCATCTACCTTAATATCATTTAACATTTTAGCTTGTTTTTTTATTTCTTCATAGTATTCATCCCATGCATAAATATTTATTGCTGCATAAACTCTTTTTCCTATACTGTGCGCATATTCAATTGTTTTTGCTAAATCATTATCATCAACCTCCGCTCTACTCCTTAATGATAAACTTCCAGTTCCGCAATATACTGCATCTGCTCCATACATAAATGCTGTTTTTGCTTTTTCAAATGATCCTGCTGGTGCTAATAATTCTACTTTTTTCATATATTTTTTTACATCCTTTCTTGGCACAATTGAGCCAGGCCTTTTCGCGCCACTTTTATTACTATATCTTTATTAAATAACACAATTATTGCTATTTATCAAAATATTTGCTTATCTCTTCTAATCCTTCAAATTCTTGTTGTCTTACTATATCATAAGCAACTATTGCAACAGAATTAGCTAAATTTAACGACCTTAGTGTTGGTCTCATTGGTATTCTTATTGTTTTATCTATATATTTTAACAATACATCTTCTGGAAGCCCTTTTGTTTCCTTTCCAAACAATGCAAATACCTCATTCATTTCTTTATAATTTGGTTCTGAATAAACATGTTTTCCCTTAGTTGTTACAAAAAACATATTATTTTCTTCTGGCTTGTATTTTTCTAAAAATTTTTCAAAGGATAAATGTTCTTCTATTTCTAGTTTGTCCCAATAATCAAGTCCTGCTCTTTTTACAGATTTTTCTGATATACTAAATCCTAAAGGATAAACTAAATGCAATTTAGCTCCAATAGCTGCACAAGTTCTTGCAATATTTCCTGTATTTTGTGGTATTTCTGGTTCCACTAAAACTATATTTAATTTCATTTTTTACTCACATCCCTTTCATAAAGCATAAATATAGCCCAAAAAAATTAAATTTTAACATTTTCTTTCCTTGTTTTGCAATATCTATTATACTATATTTTTGCATTTATGCCAATCATTATATTAATTTTTGCATGTAATTTACATTTTTAATAAAATTTGATATTATATATATATACTTTTATAAAGGGGATTAGATATGGACAATAATGATTTTTTAAATGTAACAACAAATGATAATATAAGAACTGTAAAAGGAAAACTTCCTAGATTTCACTTATATTTTCTATATTTCTTAACATTTGCTATAATTGGATGGATTTTAGAAACTTTATTTAGCTTCTATTCATTAGGGCATTTTACCAAAAGAGGATTTTTATTTGGTCCACTTTGCCCTATATATGGATGGGGAGCTTTAATACTTATAATATTTTTTAGTACATATAGAAAACATAATTTAAAATTATTTTTTTATTCTGCTATAATATTTTCTATATTTGAATATATTGTAAGCTTTGCTATGGAAGCAATGTTTTCATTAAAATGGTGGGATTATACTAAGGAATTCATGAACTTAAATGGCAGAATTAGTATTTTTTATTCTTTTGCTTGGGGAATAATTGCAATATTGTTTATTAATTTAATTTATCCATTTTTTAAAAAGAAAATAAATATATTATTATCTAAAATACCATATAATATTCAATTATTTGTAATATATATATTAGGAATACTTTTTTTAACAGATACTATACTTTCTTGTATAAAATATTTAATATGGTAAAATTAATATTCATTTTTTAGTAGACATTTACAGGAAAATATTATATAATGGTATTATGTTAATAATTGCATATTTTATTTATAAGGAGGATGTATTATGAGTAGGTATGGTGAAAACGTATCTAAGTATGAGCGGTTGATTGATGAGGCCAATTGGAAAATTCAGTTTCATGGAGCTCTTATAACTCAAGATTATACTTTGATTCGAGAGCTCTTGAAGGAAGCATTGGATGAGAAATACGACTTGCCGAATATTTCCGATCCTGTCGTAAAGTTAATTTTGCAGCAGCTTACCAATAACTCATAATTTTCTTGCCAAAGGGAGCCATTAATTAGGCTCCTTTTTATTGTTTTTTCTTTGCTATTGCTAGTCCATCTCCAACTTCTAAAATTTTAGTTTCTAATTCTTCATTTTCTTGTAATTTAGTTAAAAATTCTCTTAAATTTCTAACTGCTGTACGCTGTTTATGTTTATTATAATCACTCATTACATATCCTTTATACAAAACATTGTCAGCAAATATTATTCCTTGGTTATCAAGCATTCTTAATGCTTCTTTTAGAAAAAATGGATATTTTCCTTTAGATGCATCAATAAACACTACATCATATATATTTTCTAATGTTGGCAATATTTCTACTGCATCTCCTTCAAATATATTTATTTTATCTTCTACTTCTGCTTTTTTAATATTTTCTCTTGCTTCTTTTACTCTCTCAGTATCTCTTTCTATTGTATCAATAAATCCATCATCTGCTAAAAATTCTGAAAAACATATTGCAGAATATCCCACTGCTGTTCCAATTTCTAAAATTCTTTTTGGTCTTTTTATTATTAATTCTTTCGATATAACATCTAAAGTATCATCCATAATAATTGGAATATGCTCTGTTAACGCTTTTTCTTTTATCTTAGCTAATTCTAATTTGTTCATCATATCATTCTCCTTTGAAAATGTGCCATTGGGGACGTACACCTTTGGCACTTTTTAAAACATAATTTATCCTATAGATGATAAATTATTTGCAACTTGATTTAAAATTATGTATAATCAAATAAAAAGTGCCAAAGGTGTACGTCCCCAATGGCACATTTTAACTCCTTAATCTTATTTTCTTCTTGCTTCTCTTTCTCTAGTCTTACTATCTAATATTTTCTTTCTTAAACGAATATTTTTTGGTGTAATTTCAACTAATTCATCATCTTGTATAAACTCTATTGCTTTTTCTAAAGATAATTGAATAGGAGGTACTAATCTTAAAGCTTCATCTGAACCAGAAGCTCTAGTATTTGTTAAATGTTTTTCCTTACATACATTTATTGAAATATCTTCATTTCTTGAGTTCATTCCAACAATCATTCCCTCATATACTTCTACACCTGCACCTATAAATAATTCTCCTCTTTCTTGCGCATTATATAATCCATAAGTTACTGATGTACCTTGTTCAAATGCAACTAATACCCCTCTTGTTCTTGCTTGTATTTCACCTTTATATGGCTCATAACAGTCAAAAATACTATTCATTGTACCTACACCTTTTGTGTCTGTTAAGAATTCTGTTCTATATCCAATTAATCCTCTTGCTGGTATCTTGAATTCAACTTTTGTATGCCCTGCTTCAGCTGGCTCCATATTAATCATTTCAGCTTTTCTTCTTCCTAATTTTTCTATAACATTACCTATTGAATCATCTGGAACATTTACAACAAGTCTTTCTATTGGTTCACATTTTACACCATCAATTTCTTTAAAAATAACCTTTGGACGAGAAACTAAAAGCTCAAATCCTTCTCTTCTCATTGTTTCTATTAATACAGATAAATGCAATTCTCCACGTCCACATACTTCGAAACTATCTGCTGAGTCTGTTTCTTTTACACGTAAGCTTACATTTCTTTCAAGTTCTTTCATAAGTCTGTCTCTAATATGTCTCGATGTTACAAATTGACCTTCCTTACCTGCAAATGGTCCATTGTTTACACTAAATGTCATAGATACAGTAGGTTCGTCTATATCTACAAATGGTATTTTTTCTGGATTATTTATATCACAAATTGTATCTCCTATATTAATATCTGCTATACCTGATAGACATACTATATCTCCTGCTGATACTTCTTCTGTTTCAGTTCTTTTTAATCCCTCGTAAGTAAATAGTTTAGCTATTTTTCCATTTTCATTTTTATCATTTTTGCATACTGCAACATTCATTCCAGATTTAATTGTTCCACGTTCTACTCTTCCAACAGCAATTCTACCTAAATATTCGTCATAATCAATATTTGATACTAGCATTTGCATTGTTCCATCTAATTCACATTTAGGAGGTTCAATATTACTTATAATTGTATCAAATATACAATTTACATTATCACTTTCATCTTCTAAATGCATTTTTGCTATTCCATTTTTTGCTGATGCATATATTACTGGAAAGTCTAATTGCTCATCATTTGCATTTAATTCTATAAATAGCTCTAATACTTTATCAACTACTTTTAGTGGTTCTGCTCCTGGTCTATCTATTTTATTTATTATTACTATTGGTTTCAAATTTAATGCTAAAGATTTCTTTAAAACCTCTCTTGTTTGTGGCATTGGTCCTTCAAAAGCATCCACTAATAAAAGAACACCATCAACCATTTTTAAAACACGTTCAACTTCTCCTCCAAAATCAGCATGTCCAGGTGTATCTACTATATTTATTTTTATATCATTATACATTACAGATGTATTTTTAGATAGAATTGTTATTCCTCTTTCTTTTTCTAAATCATTTGAGTCCATTACTCTTTCATCAACTTGTTCATTTGCTCTAAAAACATGGCTTTGTTTTAACAAAGCATCTACCAAAGTTGTTTTACCATGATCAACGTGTGCAATTATTGCTACATTTCTTATTTTCTCGTTATTCATTTTTTCTTACCCCTATTCTTTATTTTACATTTTATTTTTTACTTATAAGATTTATATATTATAGATTAATAGTCGCACGTAGGTGATGTCTTTTCTTTTGAATACTAAAAAAAAAGAAAATCCCTATCACCAACTAAGATACGACGAACTTGAGTATACTAAAATAAAAACTCACTAACTTCCCTATTATACTCTAATCTTCCTTCTTTGTCAACATAACTATTTCTTTCATAATTTTTTCTGTTGCCTCATCTAATTGATCTTTTGAATAATTACTTAAATCCATTGGTTCTCCATAGTTTATATATACTTTGCTAAATGGTTTAAAACTTCCATGAATACCTATTGGTATTACTTTCGCTTTTGATTTAATAGCCATAAAAGCAGCTCCATTTTTTGCTTTGCCATTTTTCTCTAGTCCCTTACGAGTTCCTTCTGGAAATATTCCAAGTAATTCTCCATTTTTTAAAACCTTTAAGCATCTTTTCATTGCTTCAATATCTTGCATATCTCTTTTTATTGGAATTGCATCAAATATATGACCTAACCAAAATAAAATTCTGTGTTTAAATAAATCTTCTTTTGCTACAAAATTTACTTTTCTTTTATTAAATAACACAATTGCTGCAGCATCTAAATAGTTTATATGGTTACAACATAAAATATATGCATCCTCTTCTGGTACTTTTCCATTTATTTTTACTTGAAAAACCATTTTATATACAAGGGATAATATACCTTTTATTGTATTTCTTAAAAATCTTTTCCATGGAGTTTCTTTTCTAACTTTATATATCTTTTTTTCTAATTTTATTTCTTCTTTCTTTTTTATTATAATATCACTTATCTCTCTTGCTACTTGGTTAATACTAATTTGAGTACTATCTATTACTTCAGCATTTTTAGCTAACTTAAGTGCTCCAATTTCTTTGTTTCTATCATTTTCATCCCTATTCTTTATATTTTCTAGCACTTCTATGTAAGTAGTTTTTATTCCTTTTTCTTTATTTTGCAAAAATCTTCTTTTAGCTCTTTCATCTAAATCTGCATCTAAATAAATTTTAACATCAGCATTTGGAAATACATATGTCCCAATATCTCTTCCTTCCATAATAACATTTTTTCCTTCTGCCATTTTTCTTTGTAATTCTACCATTTTAAAACGTACTTCTTTTATGCTTGAAACTTGTGATACTAATTCTGATACTTCTTTACTTCTAATTTTTTCTGTAACATCTTCTCCATTTAAAAATATTTTTTGTCCTTCTTTAGTATTTTCAATTTCAATTTTAATATTTTCTAAAATTTTTTTTATTTTGTCTAATTCCTCTAATTTTACTTTTTTGTTTAACATTTCTAGGGTAACACATCTATATGTTGCTCCTGTATCAATATTTAATAATTTGAATTTTTTTGATAAAATCTTTGTAACTGTTCCCTTACCTGTTCCTGCTGGTCCATCAATCGCTACTATAAATGACATTTTTTACCTCCAATATCTTTTTATTTACTCTCTGGCATGTGTATCCCTTTAGCTACAACCGAAACCTCTTGTACATTCATTGTAGTTAATCTTTCTATTTCTTTTTTTACTCTTTCTTTAAAATCTCTTAAAACATTAACTATGTTATAACCAAATATAACATAAACTTCAACATAAATATTTGTAGCTCCAACATTGTTATCTACTCTTACTCTTGATACTCTATGTATTCCTTCTACCTTTTTTGCAACATATTCAGTTATTTGTCTAAAAACAGTATCTGATATAGTAAATTTCCCTAAATAACTAAAAGTTGGTCGTATTATAGATTTTTCAGTAATATATGGCTCATTATTTTTTCTATATTTAAAAATTTGTAATGGATCTAATATATACCCTGCAAAATCTCTTTTTAGTTCAAATGTTGGAACTGGTATAACATGCTTTCCCTCTGTAGTCCTTATTCTTCTTGCCGTTTCCATTTCAGTCTCTGTTGCTACTTGATTTATATATATTGTTTTTTCTGGCTTTGGTAATTTTAAGTTTTGGGCTATTTTTTCAATCATTCCATCTGACGTTCCTAAAATTAATATTGATTCTGGCTTTATTCTTTTTAAAGCAATTTGCATTTCATTTCTATCTTCTTCATCAATAAATATTGCTTTTTTTACCGTTTCTATTTTTGTAGGTGCTTTTTTTGCAGAATTTCCAGCAACAATATCATTTTCATGTATTAAAAGTCCATCATCTATAATATAATGTATATCATTTTCACTTGCTACTAGTTGAGCTCTGTAACTCTTTCCTGTTCCAGATGGTCCTACAAAAGCATATACTTTAATTTTGCTTTCCATAATTATTCACATTCCTTTTTTATTTTCATTTATATATTATACCATTTTATGTAATTTCTAGCAATATAATGTTAAAAAAAACAACATAAAACTTTATTTATGTTGTTTCTATTCTTATACTTCATTTATTTTAACATTTCTAACATGTTCTATTTTATCCCAACTTGTATCTCTTTTAAATAAGCATTTAAAGTTTATTACTAGCCAAGATCCTAAAAATAATGGATAGCAAATTAATCCTTTAATCATTGGTTTAATAGGTTTCTTATCTAGTATCATAATTAGTATTGCTGTAAATATTGGAAGTAAAAATGTTGGCACTAAATATCTTAAACAATTTATTATTAAATCTACTGTTGTCATTCCGTTTGCTATATATATTATAAAGTTTAATAATAGAAGTATTAAAGTTAATATAAACATAGGTATACTTCCTAAAATATATAAAAGACCATCAAAGTTCATAAGTGTCTTATTTTCTTTAACAGCAACTGCAAGTGGCTTTGTATACTCACTCATACATTGAATATGACCTACAGTCCATCTTGTTCTCTGCTTCCACGATTGTTTAAATCCTACTGGTTGTTCATCATATACTATTGCATCAGTTGCCCATCCTAGTCTTCTTCCTTGTATAATTCTTTTTAATGAAAACTCTATATCTTCTGTTAAAGTTTTTGTATTCCAACCTTCAGGTTTTACAACATCAAATTTCACCATGAAACCTGTTCCATTTATAAGAGGTGATAAACCTAAATTATATCTGGCCAAGTGATAAAATCTATTCATAGTCCAATAAAACAATGCATATCCAGCTGAAACCCAACTATCTGTTGGATTTTTAATATCTCTATAGCCTTGTACTACTTCTTCACCTTGACATAACTTTTTATTCATTGCTTTTAAGAAATTTTTATCTACTATATTGTCTGCATCAAATATGCAAAAGGCATCATACGGAGCATCTTCATCTATTTTTTGTTTTAAAAACCATTGTAACGCATATCCTTTAGTTTTATGTTCTTCATCAAATCTTTCAACTACAATCGCTCCACATTCTCTTGCTATTTCTGCTGTTCTGTCTGTGCAATTATCTGCAATTACATAAATATCATAATTTTCTTTTGGATAATCTTGTTTATTTAAACTTTCTATTAAAGCTTGAATAACATTTTCCTCATTGTGTGCAGGTATAATCGCCATAAATTTATTTGTTTTTTCTTCTAAAATTGGTTTATCTTTTAGCTTAACAAGTGAGCATACACTTATGATTAATTGATATATCCAAAATATTGTTAAAATCCATACAAGTGCTTGTTGAACCATATATAAATATTCCATCAAAATTCTCCTTTTCGTTTATATATATAATATTATGCACTTTAATTATTTGTATTACTCTTGTACTAATATACTCGTACATTATTTATTATACTATTTTCTTACAAAATTTGCAACTACTAAAGAAAAAATTAAGAAAAGATAGATTTTAATACGAATCTTTTAATTTACATCATATTCATACACTTGTATCTGTTTTGTACCATATTCAAATTCATCAATTTTATAATTTATGTAAAAAGTTTCTTCATTTACATATTGAAAGTCAATCTTACTTGTATCAATCAAAACCTCTGACGATAAATTCATTCCAAGTGGTAATGTCTTATTTATATTATCATAAAACATGATATTTGAATAAAATACTGCAGGTGTATTTTCTTTAATATTTAATTTATGTAACATTATTTTTGTCTTTTTACTATGTATTTCCTTTTCTATTTCATCTTTAGGATTAATATTAAATATACCCATTCCTTCCAATGCCTTTTTAGTTGTAATAGCATATACGGACATACTATATGGAGATTTAATTTTATTTAATGCTTCTTTTATTAAGTTTAAATATTCTTCTACATTTTCTGTATATATCTTAATATCAGTTTCTAAATTAATATTAAGTATTTTATATTTATCTTTTTCTATTTCTCTATGACTTTCATTGTTTATCTTCTTTATTTTTGTTTTATCTTCTACCAATCCACCAAATATATCAAAATCTTTTGCATTTATAATCTCTATATCATTTTCATATTCTTTTTTTAGTCTAACTAAATCTTTTTCTAATGCATTCATTTTCTTTGTTTTTTTGGCTTGTTTCTCATCTGCTTCAATAAATAACTCTACAGTTGTTTCGTTTTCTTTTGCTATTTCTTTAAAGGAATCTGGTACTTCTCTTATTGCAAACATTGCATCTGTTTCATTTTTAGATAATTTTCTTCTTTGTATCTCATCTATTGCTTTCCCGAAATCCTCTAAATCAGTTTCATAATCAAAATATTTATTCATTTTTGCCTTTTCTTTTTCATTTTCTTCTTCCGCCTCACTTAAAGTTTGTACTTCATCTTTACTTGTGAACTTCCAAAATTCAAAAATACTTTTTTTGTGTTTATCAATTTCTTTAATATATAAATCTGCATTATCTATTTTCTTTGATAAAATTTCTTCTTTAGTAGCCATTGCTGTTATATCTAAATTTAGATTATTATTTTCTTTTAATACTTCTTCTAATTTTGTACATATATTAATTAAATCTTCTATCGTATATTGCTGTTTTAATTTATACAATTCTTCTAGTGCTTCATCTTTTTCATTTTCTTCTCTATTTATTTTCTTTGGAAGTGTAATTTTTTCTTTTACATCTTTTTTCTTTTTAAAGAAATACCTTACTCTTCCAAAAAAAGTTTTTTTACATTCCAAAAATGTAGCAATCTGTTTTTGTCTTAATAAATATTCTTGCGTTAAATCTTCAATTATATCTTTAAATTTTGCTAATTTTCTTTTTAATTCTTTTTGCTCTTTTTTCTCGTTTTTTAATTTATCTATTTTAGATAAATATTCTAATTTTAAATATTCTGGCAAATTTTCATATTGTATTTTTGTATCATTGTCCCAAAATTCTATTTCACCATTACTATTAATTTTAGTATTAAATCTATATTCTTCTTTAGCTCCTGTTGCTAATATAAACATTGCTTTTAACAATTTGTAAAATTCTAGAGCTTGTTCTTTAGTTTCTAAGCTTATACTATAAGTGCTTTTTATTTTATCATATACTTTTGTTTCTCCTACAATTTTTATAAACATATTTTCATTTTTGTCATATATTTCATAAACATTTGGCCATTCTTTTGTAAAATACCATAAATAATTTTCTATGTCCGAAATTTCAGTTTTTGTTAAAAATCTACCAGAATATTCTAAATGACTTATTGGAACAAATATATATTTTCCTTTTCTTGATCTTACATTTGCTATTTGCTCTTTTAACAAATAGAATAATGCATTATTATCTTGTTCATTTATTGGTACTAACATAAAGTATTTTTTTGCATAATCTGAATAATATATTTGCCAAATAAAATTATTTGGATATTTTACTTCATACGGAATTTTTTCATTTAATTCTTCCTGTTCTTTTGATATTTCTTCTATCCTATCTTTATTAATTGTTGCTACCATTTTCATAAAAGAAGCAAACTTTTCTATATTTTCTTCTTTTTTTGAATCTAAATATTCTATTAATGGGCTGGCTAATTTATATCTTTCTTTAATATCTGTTATTCTATCTGATGGTGAAATTAATATCTCAATATTTTTTATATTTACATATTTGTATACCTTATAAATACTATCATCATAAGATTTAGCAGGTCTATAATTTAATGGTTCAAATGCTTTTATAAAGTTTGGAATCTTATCTAAATTTAATCCTATATATTCTAGATTTTTATTAATAGTACTTTCTGTTTCTTTTGTAGTTTTAGCCATATATATTTCTTCCTTTCCCACATCATAAATCTGACCTAAATTTTTTTAAGCCAGATTTTCTTTTAATTATTCAAAAATGCTTCCAACTTCTATTTTATTTCCTCTAAGGAAATCATTTATACTCATTTTCTTTGCATTTTCTCCTTGAACTTCTAAAACTTTAATTATTCCATCATTTGCTTTAATATATAATCCTTTTTTACTATCTGAAAATAGTACAGTTCCAGAAACAATCGCTTTCATTTTATATGAGTATTCTGTAAGTTCTGGAAATTCTTTTTCTAGTTCTTTTTCATCTATAACTTCTACTTTCCAAAATTTTATTTTTTTATCATTAAGAAAACTATAAGCTCCCATGATAGGATTTAAGCCTCTTACTAAATTTTTTATTTCTATAGCTTTTTTGTTTTCCCAATAGATTTTTGCCATTTCCTTATCTAGCATAGGTGCTAAAGAAAAATCTTCTCCCTGCTTTTCTCTTGGAGCTGTTCCTTTTTCAACCATTTCCAAAGTTTTAACAAGTAAATCTGCTCCTGTTTTAGCTAGTCTTTCCCATAATTCTCCTGTTGTTTCGTTTTCACCTATTTTAGTTTCTTGTTTTAAAATCATGTCTCCTGTATCCATACCTTCATCCATATACATTGTTGTAATTCCAGTTGTTTTATCCCCATTAAGTACAGCCCATTGTATAGGTGCTGCTCCTCTATATTGTGGAAGCAAAGATCCATGTACATTTATAGCACCTAATTTTGGAATATCCAAAAGTTCTTTTGGTAAAATTTTCCCATAGGCAACAACACATATTACATCAGGATTTATTTTTTTTATTTCTTCAATAAATTCTGGATTATTTCTTACTTTTTGAGGTTGATAAATTTTTAAGTTCTTTTCTTCTGCAAATTGTTTTACAGGAGAAGAAACCATTTTCATTCCTCTTCCCTTTGGTTTATCTATATTAGTAACTACTGCCTCTATATTATGTCCTGCTTCATAGATTGCTTTTAAAGATTCTAAAGCAAAATCTGGTGTTCCCATAAAAACTATTTTTAGCATTTAAAATCACATTCCTTTCAAGTTATAAATTTGGTGAATAAAGAATTTATAACTTACTTTTCTTGATTAGGCTCTACAAATTCTAAAGTTCCTGGAATCATATTATCTACAAAAAGTATTCCTTCTAGGTGATCTATTTCATGACATATTGCCTGAGCTAATAGTCCTTTTGCTTTTATTTTTATCTTTTCACCTTTTTCATTTAATGCTTCTGCCACAATTTCCTCTGGTCTAATCATTCTTGCATATTGGTTTGGAAAGCTTAAGCATCCTTCTTCTACTTCTTGCTCTCCTTTTGTTTTAGTTATTACAGGATTTACTAATTTTAAAGGTTCATTTCCATCATATAAGTCTATTACAACAACTCTTTTTAGTATTCCTACTTGTGGTGCTGCTAACCCTACTCCATTGTATTTATGCATTGTTTCTAGCATATCGTCTAATAGTTCTCTTATTTTATCATCAACTGTTTCAACTTCTCTTGATTTTTTTCTTAAGATTTCATCTCCGTTTTCTCTTATCTTTCTTATTGCCATATACTACTCCTCCTTTACATCATATTGCTTGGATTTAAATTTATTGATATTTTTGTTTTTTTACTCTTAAACTTTAAAAATTCTTCTATAGTGTCATTCATTAGATTTACTATTTCTTCTGAAAATTTACATTTAATTAATATTCTCCACCTATAATTATTCTTTATTTTATCTATTGGAGATGGCAGAGCTTTGTATAATATTATCCCAATATTTTCTTTTATTACTCTACTTTTTAAATATAAATGTATTTTTTCTGCAAGTTTTTGTACTTCATTTTCATCTTTTGAAGTAAATCCAATTAATATTATATCGCAAAATGGAGGATATTTCAATTGTTTTCGTAAAGCTATTTCTGTATTATAAAATAAATCGTAATCTTGTTTTTTTGCACATTCAATACTAAAATTATCTGGATTATATGTTTGTATTATAACCCTTCCTTTATCTTCTCCTCTTCCGCTTCTTCCTGCTACTTGCGTTAGTATTTGAAAAGTATTTTCATTTGCCCTAAAATCATCTATATTTAAACTTCCATCTGCTGCAATTACACCAACTAAAGTAACATTTGGAAAATGGTGCCCTTTAACAACCATTTGAGTTCCTATTAAAATATCTATATTTTCATTCTTAAATTTTTCTAATATATGCTCATGAGAATTCTTTTTATTTACTGTATCTACATCCATTCGTATAGTTGTAGCATTTGGAAATAATTTATTTATTTCGAATTCTAATTTTTGTGTTCCTGTTCCAAAATACCTTATCTGGTCACTATCACACTCTGGGCATCTACTTAAAAAACTTTGTTCATATCCACAATAATGGCATTTTAGTTTATTACTATTTGAATGATATGTTAAATTAATATTACAATTTTTACATTTTACAGTATATCCACAGTTTCTGCACATAACAAATGTTGAAAAACCTCTTCTGTTTAAGTACAAAATTGTTTGCTTTTTTTCTTTTAGATTTTTTTCAATTTCTGCATATAACTTTGTACTAATCATTGATTTATTACCTTTTGCAAGTTCTTCTCTTAAATCAATGATTTCTATACTTGGAAGGCAAGATTCATTTGCTCTTTTTGTTAATTCTAAAAGCATTATCTCATTATTTTTTGCTTTATAATAGGTATCCGTTGCGGGTGTAGCACTTCCTAATACTAGTGGAATATTATTTTCTCTGCATATATAGCTTGCTACTTCTTTTGCATCATACTTTGGAGTCATTTCAGATTTATATGAATTATCATGTTCTTCATCTATTATTACTATTCCTAAATTTTGAGCTGGCGCAAATATTGCAGAACGTGCCCCTATAATTATTTTTGCTTTTCTACTATTTATTTTATTCCATTGGTCAAATCTTTCTCCAACTGATAATTTACTATGTAAAACTGCAATTTTGTCTTTTCCAAACCTTGCAATAAATCTATTTACTGTTTGTGGAGTTAAAGATATTTCTGGAACCAATAAGATGCTAGACTTATTTTCATTTAATGCTTTTTCGATTAATTGTAAATAAATTTCTGTTTTTCCGAGAACCTGTTACCCCATATATTAAAAATTCTGTAAATAATGCATCATCCATTGAATCACATATTGTATCAAATGCTTTTTGTTGCTCTTGTGTTAATTTTAGTTTTTCTGTTCTTTCAATGTTTTTTTCTTCAAATGGATCTCTTTCTACTTTTTTTTCTATAATCTCAGTATATCCTTTTTTACATAGTGCATTTACTACTGCTCTTGAGCTATCTGCAAACATTTCTAAGTCTGATATTAAAGCTTCTTTATTTTCCATTAAAAATCTTAAAGTTCGTATTTGTTTTTCTGATTTTATCTTTTTATTTTCTATATCACTATTTATTTCTTCTGCATCTTTTTTTAAAACTACAAAATTTACATTCTTTTCTTTTACTCTATTCTTATCTATTTTTGTGCTAGTTCCTGGTGGTAGCATTAATTTTAAGCAATCTGATACATTACAAAAATACCTTTTTGCCATCCATCTTGCAAGGTTAATTTTTGATTTGTTTAAATATCTTTCTTGCACTTTCACTATTTCTTTTACTTCATAATCTGTGCTTTTTTTAATGTTTACTATAAAGCCTTCTTCTAAAGTTTTCATTTTACCAAAAGGCACTAAGACCCTTGCACCAATTAACTCTACCCAATTTTTTTCATATTCATCAGGAACTTTATAATCAAATACTTTATTTAAATTTTTTACATTACTTTGTATTATAACTTCTGCTATCATTTTTCTCCTCTTCTTCATTATAATAATGCATTTGTATATAATAGTTATAATCATTGTTGTTGCAATTGTTCATTACCTAAAGTAACAGATACATTCTATCAAAAAATTTAAAATAATACAATATTAAATTTATGTCACTTATATATCAAGTAAATTAAGAAATAAATAATCCTTCTAAAAAGTGGAACGATATATTATATTCGTTCCACTTTTTTGCTTAAGCTTTTTTTTACTTTTAGCCTCATCATTGTTGCACAAAATATCATCAATATCTGTATCACTATCATTACAATTTCATCTGATTGATTTTCCAATAAAGAATTTCTTAAAAATTCATCTAGCGGATAAAAGAAAGGACTCATACAAATTAAGATGATATTAATTCTTACTACAATTAGAAATAAATCATATGACTTTTTTATTTCTTTTTCTTTTTCTTTTGTAAAGAATTTCAAACCAAACATTGCAAATTTAATTAATACTAATATATATAATATTAGTATTAATATATACCGTACACAATTAATGATGAGCATAAAAATTAATTCTTCTCTACTGAGCATCCTTTTTCCCCCTAAAAAATTTTTTATAGAGCTTTTTCAATCGTGTATGCATAACATTATATCACATTTATAATTTTTTGCAAGTTATGTTACCTTAATTCTAACCACTTTTCATATTCTGCTTTTATCTTTTCTGCTATTTCTTCAGGTGTACTATTAGTTGTATCAAGTACTAAATCATAATTATTCAAATCTTCTTTATGTACATTGTATAATTTAAAATATCTTTCATTTTCTAAATTATATCTTTTTATTAAATCTGCTTTTTGTGCCTCTAATGTATCAAAGCTTTCTGTGCTTTTCCTTTTTTCATCATTAAAAGCTCTTTTCGCAGCTTCTTCTATATCCACAGTTAGATATACTTTAAAAGACTCTGGAACTGCATACCAACCAAGACGTGCATCAATAATGAAATTATCATTCTCTTTAGCATACTCTGTCGCACTTTTTTCTATTTTAATATCTATTTCTGGATGTTTTTTTACATATTCATTAAAAGCTGTTACGTCCATATTCATTTCTTTAGCAAGTTTTCTGAAATACTCTCCATTTCTATATATTCCATAATTTAATTTTTGCATTAATATTGTTGATACTGCACCCTTGCCACTAGCAAGCTCTCCTGCTATAGATATAATATGTTTTTTCATGTTATTCATTCCTTTTATTTTCTAATATTGTATACATTTAATCATTAACTTTTTGTTCTTGTTTTATTCCAACTTTTCCTTCTGCAATTTCATTAGCAGCAAGTGTAACTGGAGATTCTTCATCTACTTTTGTTAAAACTTCTGCTCCATCTGCTATTTGTCTAGCTCTTTTTGCAGTAACTACTACTAATTCAAATCTGTTATCTACCTTTTCTAATAATTCCTTTACTGTTGGTTTTACCATCATTTTTACATTCCTCCTAATTAAGTTTATTTTTCTTCTATTAAATTTATATTATCGTCTTCTTTTTCTAGTCTTCCTGCTACTGTCTCTGGTTGAATAGAAGACAAAACCACATGCCCTGAATCCATAATTATAACTGCCCTTGTTTTTCTACCATAAGTAGCATCTATTGCTGTTCCTTCGTCTTTAGCTTCTTGCACGATTCTTTTAATTGGTGCAGACTCTGGACTTACTATAGCTATAATTCTATTTGCTGAAACAATATTTCCGAAACCAATATTTATTAATTGCATATTTTCAACCTCCAAAACAATATTATTCTTCAGTATTAATTATTTTCTTCATATCATTTACAAAATATCTTTTCTTACCTTTTATATAAATAATAATTGATTTAATTACATAATATATTATAACTATCCCTAAATTTATTAACAAAATTTTTATATAATTAGTTGATAACATTAAATTTATATAAATTAATGAAAGTGTTATTATTGATATTATTATTGTTTCTATTCCATATATTGCTATTTTACCACTGTCTTCTTTATATGCTTTTTCTAATATAATTATTGCCGCAAATAAAGCACATAATGAAAATACCTTTAAGTCAACTTGATATATTTCATTTTTTATATTTTTATATCCTAATATTAAGAAAGAAAAATATACAATAACTATAGAAGCAACTAAAAGATTTATAAATACTGGTTTTTGTATTTTATCTAAATCTTCTTTTGGTATTTTATTTTTCTTTTTAAAGATATTTTTTATTTCTTCAAACTTTATTAATTTTGCATGTTCTTTTTCGGCTAACTCTTTGCTATTACCTTTTTCTTCTTTTACTTTAGTATTATTCTCTATTTCTTTATCTTTATTTTCTTCTTTTTTTAATATTTTATCCTTCTTTTTATTATTTTTATTCTCTTTGGTTTTATTTTCTTTTTCTGCATTTGAAGCTTTTTCATTTTTAGTTTTTTTCTCTTTTTTATTTTCTTTTGTTTTGCTATTTTCTAAATTGTTTTTTTCGTCACTTCTTTTTTCTGTACTTTTAGTATTCTTTTTGTTAGAAGTACTATTTTTGTTAGTATTAGTTTTATTTGAATCTTTTTTTGTATTTGTTTTATTTTTCTCTTCTTTTTTATTTGCATTGCTTTTTGAATTGTTTTTGTTTTCTATTTTTTTACTACTAGTAACTTTCTTATTTGAATTATTCGTTTTTTTCTTTTTTTCTTTTTCCTGCTCATCACTATTTTGTAATTTTTCTTGTTTCTGGCTTTTAGGCATGTATTATTCCCCCATTTACATTTTATATTTTAGTATATTTGTATATGAAATATATTTATTTTAGTACTATTATTTCTATAATTCGAATTCATATATAATGTCACTTAAAATAACTAATGAAGCTGTTTCTGTTCTTAAAATCCTTTTTCCTAATGTTATAATTTTTGCTCCTGCTTCTTTTAATTTATTTACTTCTTCTATATCTAGTCCACCTTCTGGTCCTATTATGATTCCTATTTTTATTTTTTTGGTTTTATTTTCAGCTACTTTTTTCAATTCATTTTTTAAAGTGTTATTAGCCTCATCTTCATAAGCTAATAATATAATATCATATTTTTCTATGTTTTGGCAAATATTTTCTAAATTTATAACATTTTCTATTTTTGGAATATAATCTCTTTTGCTTTGTTTTGCTGCAACCTCAGCTATTTTTTGCCATCTTTCTATTTTTTTTGTTTTTGATTTTTCATCAAGCTTTACTATACATCTCTTTGTTATAACTGGATAAATATCTCTAACACCAATCTCTGTTGCTTTTTGAATAATATATTCCATTTTATCCATTTTAGGAAGTCCTTGATATAAATCTATTTTAACATTAGTTTCTATGTTTTCTAATATTTCTTCTATTATTTCACATATTATATAATCCCTATGCATTTCTATAATTTCAGCCATATAGCTAATAGTTTCATTTTTGTCACATAAAATTATTCTATCTTCTTTTTTTAGCCTTAATACATTTACTATATGATTTACATCTTCGCCTATTATTTTAGCTTTGTTCTCATTTATTTGACTATGGTTAATAAAAAATTTGTACATTTTTTCCTCCTAAATCTACTTAAACTAATGTACTATTATTATATAATTCATCAGGACATATATCATTGTTCCATTATACCACTAAATTTTAAATTCTACAAATATTATTGATTCTTTACTTAGAAAAAAATAATCCGAATTAAATCTTGAGAATAAAATGACCTTGAAACTATTTATTCTATATATAGCATCTAACATAATAAAAATCAATCATTTTTATACACTTTTTCAAATAAACTTAAATATACTATATTATGAAATTAACTTTGTATAATATTCTTATATGAATAGATAAAAAGTTAAGAAAAAAGGAGAATGATGTATAGTGAAAAATGTTAGATTAGCAATAGTTGGAGCTACTGGTTTAGTTGGTAGAACAGTTTTAAAAGTTTTAGAAGAAAAAAACTTACCTATTTCAGAGTACGTACTTTTTGCTTCTTCAAAATCTGCTGGCAAAAAAATAAGATTTATGGATAGAGATTACATAGTTCAAGGTTTAAACGAATTATCTTTTGATAGCGGATTTGATTATGCAATTTTTTGTGCAGGTGGAACTACTTCAAAAAAATATGCCCCTATTGCAGCATCAAAAGGTTGTATTGTTGTAGATAATAGTAGTGCTTTTAGAATGGATGAAAATGTACCATTAGTTGTACCAGAGGTAAATCCTGAAGAAATAAAAAATAACAAAGGAATAATTGCAAATCCTAATTGTTCTACAATTCAAGCAGTTGTAGCTTTAAAGCCATTAGATGACAAATATAAAATAAAAAGAATTGTATATTCCACATATCAAGCTGTATCTGGCGCAGGAAGAAATGGTGTTCTTGATTTAGAAAATGGTATAAAAAATTATATGATTGACAAAGCAATAGAAGATTCATCTAATAACACACTTAACCCTACTTCTTCTTATGAACTTTTAAAATTTAATTATCCTATATTTTCTAATTGTTTGCCACATATAGATGTATTTTTAGATAATGGATACACCAAAGAAGAAGAAAAAATGATAAATGAAACTAGAAAAATATTAAAAAGACCAGATTTAAAAGTAACTGCTACAACAGTAAGAGTTCCAGTATTTAATTCACATAGTGAAGCTATAAATGTAGAATTTGAAAAAGAATTTGAAATGGAAGATTTAGTAGAAACTTTGTCTAATTTCCCAGGATTAATACTACAAGATAATTTAGTATCTGCAAAAACTCCTAGTAATATAGAAAGTCCTAAATATCCTCTTGCAGTTCAGGCATCAGGAAATGATGAAGTTTTTATTGGCAGAATACGTAGAGATTTCAGTGTAGAATCTGGAGTAAATCTTTGGGTTGTTGCAGACAATATTAGGAAAGGTGCTGCTAGTAATGCAGTACAAATAATAGAAAAAATGTTATGAAACTAAACAAAGGGTGAACAAGGGGGACGTTCCTTAAAGTTCAAATAATTGAACTTTAAGGAACGTCCCCCTTGTTCACCCTTTGTTCATTTTAAAAAACCATTAATAATTTGTTCTTCTGCTTCTTTTTCTGTTAACCCTAATGTCATAAGCTTTATTAATTGTTCTCCTGCAATTTTTCCTATTGCGGCTTCATGTATTAAACTTGCATCAACATTATTAGCTTCTATTTTTGGATCTGAAATTACTCTTCCGTTTCCCATTATAATAGCATCACATTCAACATGTCCAAAACATTTTGCATTTCCTTTTACATTAGATATAAATTCTTGCACTGAATTATCTTCTGCAACTGATCTTGAAGCTACATGAACACTTGAATCTTCACCATCCAAATTTACATCAAATATTGTTTTTGCAGTTTGCTTTCCTGTTGTCATTATTCTTTCAGTTATAACTAAATTACTACCTTTTTTCATATTAGCATATGTTTCTCTTACAGTAGAAGTTACACCTTTTATCTGTACTGATTCCATTTCCATTGATGCATTTTCATCTAGATTTATTATGGTTTGTGGGTTTAAAATTCTATCTCCTGTTCCATCTCCTTCACCATAGTGTTTTTCTATATATTTTATCTTTGCTCCTTTTTCTAAATGGAAAGTATGTATTCCTTCATGCTCTGAAGTCTCGCATGTGCTATTGTGAATTCCACAACCTGCAACTATTACTACTTCTGCATTTTCTCCAATGTAAAAATCATTGTATACTAAATCATTAAGTCCCCCTTGAGTTAGCACTACTGGTATATGTACACTTTCATTTTTTGTGTTTGGTTTTACTATAATATCTATTCCTGGCTTGTCTTTTTTGGTTACGATATCAATATTAGCAGTTGTATTTCTGGCAACTCCCTTTCCATTTTCTCTTATATTATATGCTCCCATAGGAACTTCTTCTATATCTGCTATTTGCTTTAATAATTCTTTTTCTATTTTATCCATTACTTATCTCACTTCCCTCTCTTACGCCATAAATTTAGTCTAAAAAGATTACTTTTGTATTTACTAGATATATGTTCTATATTTAAAATTGAAATCTTTCATTTTTAAATTTTAATCTTCTTCACTTTTGTTGCAGGCCTCTCCATTATTTAGTTTATGGCATGGTTTTATTTTTCCAAAAATTTGTGGTAATATTTCTTCCTTCTTGCCTTGCTTTTCTACTCTTCCATTTGCAATTAAAACAATTTCATCTGCAATGTTTAATATTCTTTCTTGATGTGAAATTATTACTATAGAACCCTTTATATCATTGTGCATTTTCTCAAATACTGATATTAGGTTATTAAAACTCCACAAATCAATTCCAGCTTCTGGCTCATCAAATATTGTAAGTGCAGATTTTTTAGCTGCAAGCATTGCTATTTCTATTCTTTTTAATTCTCCTCCAGAAAGACCTGCATTTACCTCTCTATTTAAATATTCTTGAGCACACAAACCAACATCTGCTAAAATGTCACAAGCATCACACACCTTTATATTATTTCCTGCTGATATTTCTATTAAATCTTTTACTGTTAAGCCTTTAAATCTAACTGGTTGTTGAAATGCAAATCCTATTCCTGCTTTCGCTCTATCAGTTATCGATAAATCTGTTATATCTTTTCCATTAAAGATTATTTTTCCTGAATCTGGCTTTTCAATTCCCATAATAATTTTTGCTAATGTTGATTTGCCTGAACCATTTGGTCCTGTAATAACAATCATTTTATTATTATCTATTTTTAAATCTACATTTTTTAATATTTGTTTGTTATCTCTAAAAAAGCATATATCTTTTAGTTCTAGCATTTTTCCTCCTTTTACACATTATATTTGTACTTATATAATTAATTTATTAACAATAATTTATCCAACAATTATTTTACCATTTTTTTTATAAATTTACAAGGTATTAAATTTCTATATTAATACCATATTGCGATTTAATAGTTTATCTAAATATATCTAGCTTTTTAATACCTGTTTTTATTCAAATTATTAAATAGTAATATGCCACTAAATTATGAAAGATAATCTAGTGGCATTAGAATTAATTTAAAAATTATAAAATTTATATATATTTTATTGTTCTGTAACTTCATAACCTGTTAAATCCGGTTTATATATTTCTGTTACACTATTTAGTTCAATATTTATATATTCAGATATTCTATTTGCAGAATATTGTTGTACTACAAGTCCTGTATCTTTTTCTACCCATATTTTATAATCTGAATCAAGAACAATTACATAACAATCCTTTTCTTGAACATTATCCGAATAAATTAGTGCTGTTAAGCCAATACCTGATAATCCCCTTATATCCCCTGCAAATTGAAATGGCATTTTTCCATTTACCTGAAAACCTTCACCTGCTTTTGTTTTTAAAGCAGTGTTAGTTCCAGTAAGTACTATGATTTTTTCATTTGCATCTTTCCATAATATCATGCTACGTTCTGGATTAGTTATATTGTTTATGTCAGTTCTTGTAACACCATCTTTAGCTCTATATGTATATTTTATTTCAGTTTCTTCATCTTTTATATTTACCTGATATGAATAATTTGTTAAATTTTTATAATTTTCTGCTTTTTTAAGTATATTACTTAATATATAGAAATTTCTCATTGCAAATATAAAATATGCTACAACTAAAATCCCTATAATTATTAGTATTACCTTTAGTAATCTATGTTTTTTCTTTTCCTTTCTAATTTTATTCTTTACTTCAACTTTTTTAAATTTACTATCCTCATTTTTTTCTACTTGTGCTTTATCATCTTCAGCTTTCTTTGACACTTCTTGATTAGTTAGTTCTTGTTTTTGTGTAATTTCCTCATTTTTCTTTTTTTCATCTATTTGAACTTTGTTTTCTTCCATTATATTTCCCCCATTTCTCTTTAGATTGTTATAAAATCTATTTATGCATAAATTATAACATAAAAGAAATGTTTGTAAATACTTTTTTTATTGTATATGAAAAATCGACTTTTTATTTGATATTTCAGTGTTTTTAACGATTTTCCCGTATACAACAAGGTTAAGTTTCCTTGGGCTGTGCATATTTGCGAAGCAAAATGCACATGTGGCGAAGCCACTTTTCTTATTTTTTACTTTAATACTTCACTTAATACTTTTGACAGATATTTCATACTATTTAAGCACTGCTCCATTGTATTTCCTGTTGCACCTACTTCTATAATACTAGCTCCTTTTGCTAATTGCTGATTATATCTACTATCCCTTAAAATTATAGGTTTAAATAACCCTGGATATAACTCATTTGCCTTTTCCTGTATTTTTATTGCAAGCTTTAAATTTTCATTCCAGTTATCATGCTCACTTCCTCCACCATTGCTTCCTATTACAAACATCATTTGTGCTACTTCTTCTTCACCAATTTTTACTGTAGGAGCATAAGAACTATCACCTATTGCATCTCTATGAATATCAAACAATATGTCCGTATCTTCATTTTCTTCTAATAATTTAGCTACCCCCTTTAAAGATCTATCATATGATTCACTATATGAAGAATCATATATAGTTGTGTCGTGTATTACATTATATCCATAATGTTCCATGTATTTTGTAAGCTCAGTTCCTACTCTTGCTACAGAACAATTAATATCAGTAGTTCTAAAATTTCCAGATGCTTTATACTTATAATTTTCTGTTTGCGTATAACTCTCACATGTGTGCGTATGATAAATTAGTATATTTTGCATATTTATATTTACTTCTGGTACAAGCATTTCTTTAGTTAATTTAATATTATCAGTTTCATTTTTTATCTTTACTCCATTATATTCACTTGTATATTTTTCTGGCACATTATTTTCTATTACTTCAGTTTTTAGTCCTGTCTCAGCCTCTGTTAAATTTTTATTATCTACTTGTTCTTGTTCAATTTCTAAATTATTTTGCTGATTATTATTTTCTTCTTGAATATTTTCTTCATTATTTTTAGTTATACTATCCATCATTCCTAATTCTATATTTAATGCTATTTTTAGTGGTTTTATTTCCGATTTTTCCTGTATATTTTCATCATTTTTATTTACATTTTTTATACTTGGTATAGTTATATCTAAGCATGATAAAAATGAATTTTTCTCTATATTTATTTTTGTTTTAAAATTCGAGAAAAATTTAGTTAAATTTATAACAACAACAATTAAAATTGCAATTTTTAGCAAATATTTAATTATGTCTCTTAATTCTATTACAGCTAAATTTATCATCTACAAAATACCTTTCACTTTTTAATTAACTTGCTTTTTCTACTTGTACAAGTTTCCTATATATAAATATATTCGTACTCATAAAAAAATATAACCTATAAAAAAATATAACCTAAAACATTTAGGTTATATTTAATAAATGTTATTGCATTTTTGAAATTACTTTATAAAACAAAAAATTATAATCAAAAATTATTTTTTCTCTCATATAAAATGTAGCAAGTATCAATTGTTCAAGCAAAAATCGCTTTTCTTATTTTTTTAGAACTTCTATTACTTCATCTAAATTCATTTCTTTTTGCTCACCTGTTATCATATTTTTTAGACTTACTGTTCCATTTTTTTCTTCCTCTTCTCCAATGATTGCAACATACGGAATTTCAAGCTTATCTGCATATTTAAATTTAGCTTTTATCTTTTTGTCTTCTAAATATATATCTGCATTTATTCCTTCTTCTCTTAATTTTGCTCCAATTTCTAGAATTTTATCGTTACTTTCTGTCATTGATACAATTAAAACTTTTGAAATAGATTTATTTTCTTCTTTCATTATGTTTAGCTCACTTAATTTTGAAAATAATCTTGTAAGTCCTATTGATACCCCAACTCCTGGTAGCTTTCTATCTGTATAAAATTCTGCTAAGTTGTCATATCTTCCTCCAGAGCAAATACTTCCTAATTCTCTATAATCATTTAAAAAAGTTTCATAAACTGTTCCTGTATAATAATCTAGCCCTCTTGCTATTGTTAAGTCTACATTGAAATTGCTATCAGGAACACTAAATAATCTTACATATCTTACTACTTGTGAAAGTTCTTCTATTCCTTCAGCAAATAATTCATTTTTTATATTTAATTTTCTTAATGCTTCTAGCTTTTCATCTGTAGAACCTTCAATTTCTATGAAGCTAATAATTTTGTCTATTTTATCATTTTCTATACTTAGGTCTTGTAAACATTTAATCACATTTTCTTTGCCAATTTTTTCTAATTTGTCAATAATTCTCATTATTTCTACTGATTTATTTTCTAATTGTAATTCATTAAATAGTCCATTTAAAATTTTTCTATTATTAATTCTAATAGTAAAATTATCAAATCCTAATTCTTTTATTGTGGTATAAATTACACTAGGCATTTGAGCATCATTTACTATGCTTAGCTCTCCATCTCCTATTATATCTATATCACATTGATAAAATTCTCTAAATCTTCCTTTTTGTGGTCTTTCCCCTCTGTATACTTTTCCTATTTGGTATCTTTTAAATGGAAAACTAAGTTCGTTATAATACTCTGTTACATATTTGGCAAGTGGTACAGTTAAGTCAAAACGTAAGGCTAAATCATTATCACCTTTATTAAAGCGATATATTTGCTTTTCTGTTTCCCCACCTGCTTTTGCCAAAAGCACATCAGCCATTTCTATTATAGGTGTATCCAACGGCAAAAATCCAAATTTCTCATAGGACTTTCTTATTTTATCCATCATACTATTAAATTTTATTTGTTCATTTGGCAAAAGTTCCATAAATCCTGGCAAAGTTCTTGGTTCTATTTTCATATTTCCTCCTTTCCTCGAACGAGGGGACAATCCCCTCGTTTGAGGTTATCCACATACTTATTCTTCTCCCGAACTCAAATTATAATATATTGGTTCTTCTTCTACTATTTTTGTTGGGATCCCATGTCCTGGGTATACCAATGTATCATCTGGCAAAACTAATAATTTATTATTTATTGATTTCATAATATCTTCAAAACTACTTGTTGGTAAATCTGTTCTTCCCCACATTCCTTTAAATAAAGTATCTCCTGAAAAAAGCATTTGTTCTTTTTGCGAATATAGGCTACTACATCCTTTAGTATGTCCAGGTGTATGTATTACTCTAAATTCTATGTTTCCTATATGTAATAAATCTCCATCATTTACTCTTGCATCAGCTTTTATACTTATAGGGAATTTACTCATAAAACCTGTTAAATTAACATCTGGATTTTTTAATCCTTCATAATCATCTGAATGAATAAGTACCTTTCCACCTTTGATATTTTTAAGTTCCTCTACTGCCCCAATATGATCACCGTGACAGTGAGTCAAATAAATATATTTCAAATTTCCTTCTAATATATTTAACATTTCTATTATTTTATCAATTTGACCTCCTGGATCAATTATCATCATTTCTTTACTTTTTTCATCTTTTATAATATAACAATTTGTTATTATATTATCTATATTTGATTTTACCCTTAACCCTTTTAATATCATTTGTACTCTCCTTTTTGTCGCGAAAAGGCCTGTCCCTCATGCGACACTATTGTTTCTTTCTTTTTACTTCATAAACGCTATCTATTTTTCTTAATGATTTTAATATATTATTTAATTGCTCTATATTTTCCACTTCTATAGTTAATTCTGTCATTGCAATTTTTTCTCTATTTGTTTTTGAATTTACAGCCATTATTTGACACTTATTATTTCCAAGTACAGCAATTATATCTGCAAGTAGTCCGCTTCTATCATTAGCATAAATTTCAACATCTACGCTATAAGATGTTTTTTTGTTATCACTCCAACAGACATCTATAATTCTATTACCTTCTTCTAGCAAGTTTTTAGTATTAACGCAATCTGTTCTATGTACTGATACTCCTCTTCCTCTAGTTATATATCCAATTATTTCATCTCCTGGAACAGGATTACAGCATTTAGATAGTTTTACTAAACAGTTATCTATCCCCTTTACTATAATTCCATTTTGAGAAGGCTTAGATTTATGTATTTTTTCATTAGAAAGTTCTTCTAATGTTTTTTCTATATCATCTTCCTTATGTGATTTCCTATATTCTTCAAGCATTCTTGCTATTATTTTTCCAGAAGTAATTGAACCAAATCCCACACTTGCATACATATCTTCAATTGTATTAAATTTATATCTATTTAATGCTGCCCCAATAAATTCTGGTTTAAATAAATCATCATGCTTCATTCCTATTTTCTTTAGTTCTTTTTCTATTAAATCTTTTCCTTTTTCTATATTTTCTTCTCTTTGATTTTTCTTAAACCAAGATAGTATTTTGTTCCTTGCTCCTGAGCTTTTTACAAACTTTAGCCAATCTCTACTTGGACCTTTTGATTGATCTGAAGTTAGTATTTCTACAATATCTCCACTTTTTAATTTTGTTATTATAGGCATCATTTTACTATTAATTTTGCATCCTACCATTTTATTTCCAATTTGTTCATGTATTTGGTATGCAAAGTCTATTGGTGTGGAGCCTTTTGGAAGTACTTTAATTGCACCTTTTGGCGTAAATATATATACCTCATCTTCAAATAATTCTTTCTTTAAAGTAGCCATAAATTCATCTGGATCTTGCATTTCACTTTGCCACTCTAATGTTTCTCTAACCCATGCCAATTTATCTTCTTCAACTTTTACATTTGCTTTCTTTCCACTTAAGAAACTTGACTCTTTATATGCCCAATGTGCTGCAATACCATATTCTGCAACTCTATGCATGTCCCAAGTACGAATTTGAACTTCAAATGGTGTACCTTTAGGGCCAATCAATGTTGTATGTAGTGATTGATACATATTAGGCTTTGGAACAGCAATATAATCTTTAAACCTTCCCGGCATTGGATTATATAAATCATGAACTACACCTAATGATGCGTAACAATCTTTTACTGAATTTACAATAATTCTTAGTGCAAATAAATCGTAAATTTGGTCTAATGTGCTATTGTCTCTTTTCATTTTTCTGTAAATACTGTATAAATGCTTTGCTCTTCCTGTTACTTCTGCATCTATCTTTTGTTTTTTTAGTTCTCCTTTTATTTGCTCCATTATAAGCTCTATAAATTTAAGACGTTCTTCTCTTTTTTTATCTATTCCTTCAACCAATTCCCTATATTCTTCTGGGTATAAATATTTAAATGATAAATCCTCTAACTCCCATTTTAAAGAATATACACCAAGTCTATTTGCAAGAGGTGCATATAGCTCCATAGTTTCCTTTGCATTTGCAATTTGCCTATCTCTTGTTAGAAATTTTAATGTTCTCATATTGTGCAACCTATCAGCAAGTTTGATTAAAATTACACGGATATCTTTTCCCATTGCTAAAAACATTTTCCTGTAATTTTCTACTTGTTGTTCTTCTACACTTGCATATTGTAATTTGCTAAGCTTAGTAACTCCATCTACCATATATGCAACTTCTTCATTAAATTCTTTTACTAAATCATCATAAGAAGTATCTGTGTCTTCTAATACATCATGCAAAAGTGCTGCACAAATTGTATTGTCATCTAAATCAAGGTTTGCAAGAGTGTATGCTACTTGCACAGGGTGAATTATATATGGCTCACCAGATTTTCTTAATTGGTCACCATGTTTTGATTTTGCATAATCATATGCTTTTTGTATAATCTTTGTATCTCTTCTTCCTTTTTTCTTTTTTACTACTGATATTACATCTTCTATACCTACGTCTTTATATTCTGACATAACTAATCCCCCCTTAGTATGATTTTCGAATATCCTTTAATATAATTTGAATACTTTCCATTCCATTATATGAATTTATTTCTAAATTTCCTACTACATCTACTCTATCATCTATTAAATATTTTTCAGTTAAATTTCCCATATTAAATCCTATAGCATTTATGATAAAACTATCATCTCTTAAAGTTAATCTTAAGTGTTTTCCTTCGGATAATGATCTTATAGAATTTATTTTTAAATTCTTTAGTAAAAACAATGGCATTTTATTTGCTTCTCCATAAGGTTCTAGTTTTTTTAAACTTTTAACATTTTCAATATCTATATCTTTTAAAGATATCTCACTATCAATATTTATTATAGGTACAATCTTGTCTATTTCGCAATTTTTAGCATATTCTTCTAATATATTTTTGAAATTATTAAATTCTGACTTTTTTACTGTAACTCCAACGGCCATTGCATGTCCGCCAAATCTTTCTAAATGGTTTCCACATTGCATTAAAGCTTCATGCATATCAAAACCTGGTATACTTCTTCCTGAACCTTTTCCTTCTTCTCCTTCAAAACATACTAGGATAGATGGTTTAAAATACATATCTGTTACTTTTGATGCCACAATTCCAATTATACCATGATGCCATCCTTCTTTTCCTACTATTATGCAATTTTTATTCTTTTCATTTTTTTCTATTTCTTCTACTGCTTCATCAAAAATTTTCTTTTCTATTGCTTGTCTTTCTATATTATATTCATTTAGTTTTGTTGCTAAGGATTTTGCCTCATAAAAATCTTTTGTTAAGAATAAATCTAATGCTACCTTTTCATCTCCCATTCTACCACAAGCATTAATTCTTGGCGCTACTCCAAACGATATTGCATTTGAATCTAAAGTTTTAAAACCTATTAAAGATATTAAAACTTTAAGCCCTACATTTTTAGTTTGTGCTACTAATTTTAGTCCTAATTTTGCAATTACTCTATTTTCATCCACTAAAGGTACTATATCTGATATTGTTCCAATACAAACAATATCTAAATATTTCAAATACTCTATTTCATCTAATTTTAGTTCCATTGAAATAGCTTGTATTAGTTTAAAAACTACTCCAACACCTGCTAATTGATTAAATGGATATATACTATCTTTTCTTTTCGCATCTACTACTGCTAATGCTTTTGGCAAATTTTCTCCTGGTTCATGATGATCTGTAATTATTGTTTCTATTCCTAAAGAATTTGCAAACTCAATCTCATCAATTCCAGATATTCCACAATCTACTGTTGTCATTATCCTATATCCAGCATCATATATTTTTTGAATTGCTTCTTTATTTAAACCATATCCTTCATCTAATCTATTTGGGATATATGAAAAAACTTCTAAACCTCTTTCTTCTAAATATTTTTTTAAAACGGTAGTACTTGTTATTCCATCTGCATCATAATCACCATAAATAATGATTTTTTCTTTTTCATTAATAGCTTTTAAAATTCTATTAACTGCAACAATCATATCTGGCATTAAAAATGGATTATGAAAATCTCTTCTAGTTGGATTTATAAAAAGTTCTATATCTTCTTTTTCTGTAATTCCTTTATTTACAAGTATCCTTGCTAAAAGTTCGTCTAAATTATATTTTTTAGCAAGTTCTTTTACCTTACTTTCGTCTATTTCATAGCATTCCCACTTTTTGTTCATTTACCTCTCCTTAAAATTTACAATATACATATTATTTTACTACAAAATGAAGTTTTTTTAAAGGGATTTTGGTAAGAAAATTGAATTTGATTTTTTGTATAGTTTGTAGTATAATTATGTCAATTTATGTTGTGTACTGCTTTTAACAATTGTAAAAGGAGAAGGTTAAAGTGAAAAAAGAAAAAGGCAAGAGAATTTGCATTATTACAAAAAGTGGATTTAAAGGGGTTTCCAATACTCTCTTAAGAACTTTTTTCCGGCAGACATATAATTGTAATTGGTTGAGCATAAATTCCTCTGGTAACAAAATAATAATAGAGGTATCTTTTGTTTTAACTGAAAAAAAGGTTAAAAGATTCGCAGATAAATTAGGAGACAGCACTTCTGTGTTTTATGAAGACGAAATGTTTAAATTCAGCCTCTAACTTTTCTACATGAAGGCATGTAACATTGTTACATGCCTTCGTTATTATTTATATAATCATTCCAATGCATAATATTATAATTTTCAAAATACACCCTACTAATAATGAAAAATTAGTAAGAGGTATACCTATTTTATTTAAAACATCTAGTTTTTCTACTAATAAATTTACATCTTCTTTTGTTACGTTTTCATTTATCCTTTCTTGTTCATCCATATATTCTTTTGCAACAAATATTGCTTTACTCATTGCTTCATTTTCTAAGTAGCACCTTATTATTAGATAAACAATTGATAAAAAGATAAATCCTTGTACAAATATTAAGCTTTCTCCTATATTAAATAAGATTAATACTAAAGATACTATAAAATAAAGTAAATAAAAATTCGAATATATAAAATTAAATAATAATATTTTCCTGTTTTGTACAGAATGTAAACATTCATGAGCTATTGTTTGAATTCTAGTAAATGTATCTTTTATATCAGCTATTATAATTTTATTTGTTATGGCAATATATAAACTTGTTTTTGATTCTTTATTTTCTTCTATTTTAACATCTTTATTATTTAGTTTTTCTAATATTTCTATACAAATTTCTTTATTATCTGGAAACTTATTTGCTATATTATTTAAATTTTTATCATACCCTATTTCTTTTATTCTTTTTATATCTTTTATTTTTACATTTAAACCTATTTTTAATAAAATAATTGTTATTATACTTATTATAATAATTGTTATTTCCATTTAATTTCTCCTTTTTATTTCAATTTTTAATAACATTTTTTGAGCATTCATTCTATAGACAAAAAGCTTTTGCTACACGAATATTCGCGGGTAGTAAAAGCTAAACAACAATTATTCTCTTAATATCATCGACAAATATATTAAATTTAAAAAAACTTAATATATTCTATTTTAATAATAATATATATACTTTATAGCACATCTCTTATAGCTTCTGCTATGATTTTATTTACATCTGTAATCATAACATTGAACTTCACTTCTAAATCAAAGTATTGTTTTATTAATTCATTTTGAATTAACTCTGCATACATTTCTTCTAATTTTTTTGCTTTTTCTTCATCTTTGTTTTCTCCTGTATACTGCATAAGTTGTACCTCATATCTTAATCTTTCAAATTCTTCTATTTTATTTTTAGAGTCATTATTTGACATTAATTCGTTTTTAACTTTTTTGTAAGATTTATATTCTTCAGATTCTTGAATTTCATAAGCTAATCTATTAGCTGTATCATATACATTCATGTAATTTTCCATACCTTTCTATATCATATTATACAATATTAGTATCTTAAAGCTGTCCACTTAGTGACAATTTATGCATAAGCATGTTTTTTCTTGAAGCTTAACAAATTTGTAATTTCTCTTTCCGTGTTTTTTGCTTTGTTTGCCTTTTTTGCTTTTTCTTGTGCTATTTGTTCTGCTTGTTTTTGAGCCATAGTTTTGCAAATTGCTCTTTCATATATGTAATGTGTATCTTGTGCTATTTTATTCCAGTTAAATCCTTCTTTTACTTTTGCTCTTGCTTTTTTTGATATATTAGCTGCTAAACCTGCGTCAAATAATATATTTAACACAGAATCAGCTATTGAATTAGCATTTCCTGCATAGCTTTTCATTCCATCTACTTTATGTTCTACTATTTCATTTAGTCCTCCAATATCCGATACAACTGTTGGAACTCCTGCAAGCATTGCTTCTAATGCAACTATTCCAAATGGCTCATACGTACTTGGAAATACTGCAACATCTGCACATTTATATATTTTTTGAACTTGTTTAGAATTTAAATAACCAGTAAAATATACTTTATCTGCAAGTCCCATATTAAATGCTTGTGCTTTTAATTCTTCAAGCATTCCACCTTTACCAGCAATTATTAATTTAGCATCATGATAATTAGCAAGTATTTTTGGCATAGCTGAAATTAGATGTTGTACTCCTTTTTCATAAACTAATCTTCCTACATATAGTATGATTTTTTCATTGTCCATTGCATATTGTCTTCTAAAATCATAATCTCTATCTATCCCTGTAAAACTATTTACATTTATTCCGTTTGGTACAACATTTATTTTATCAAATGGAAGCCCAAATAATCCTTGCACATGTCCTTTCATATAGTTACTATTTACTATAACTTCTGTTGATTCATAAGTTAAAAGCCATTCTGTATCATTTATATATCTTTGTGTTTCATCATGTATTCCAGAATTTCTACCAGCTTCAGTAGCATGTATTGTAGACACTATTGGTATATCAAAAGAATTTTTTAATGTTTTTGCAGCATTTGCAACTAACCAATCATGTGCATGTATTACATCAAATTTTCCATTTTTACTTATTATTTCTGTTGCCTTTGCTATTAGATTAAAATTAAGTTGCATTATCCAATCTATAAAATTATTTGGATGTATCATATAATTATCTACTCTATAAACTTCTACACCCTTATCATTCTCATAGTATGGTACATCTCCATCTTTATAAGTAATAACTGTTACTTCATGTCCATCTTTAATTAATCTTTTAGATAAATCGTGTACTACTCTTGCTATTCCACCTACAATTCTTGGTGGATATTCCCAGGTTAACATTAATATTTTCATTGGTAATAACCCCTTTCGTTTTTTCTTTTGATTTGCTTAAATTTACTTGTTATATTGTATACAAAATTATTACAAAAGTAAACATTTTTTGATAAAAAATTCAAGGAATTTTTATTTTCTACCCTACTTGAGTTTTTAGTAAAAATAGAGTATAATATATATTGTACTTGGGGATGTATTTGGTTTCGACAATAACTCTGAAGTATGAATAGCGAGTAGTGGATGTTCGCTTCGGCCACTATAAAAAAGCGAAAATTAAATATAAACGCTGATAATAGAGAATTAGCATACGCTGCTTAAGAATAGCAGTGCATCTTACTAAAATTCCCCACAATTTTAGATAGGGTGTCGATTTAGTGGGAAACGAATTTACTTTGACGTCATAGAAGTAAAGGGTATTTATATGGCTACTTAAAGGATAAATTTGTTTATTAGTTTACTTTTAAGAAATTTTATTAATAAACTGCACTCGGAGAATTTCATATGAATGGGTTGTTGGACAGGAGTTCAACTCTCCTCATCTCCACCAATTTAGATACAAAATTAACCATTTTGTGTCTTTTTTTATTTTTTTGTAAATTTATGTGTCACTAAAAAAAGTATTGATTTATAGCGTGTTTTAAGTCTTATTTTATTTTGTGTCACTGTATAAATTTTATAAAATTTTTGTGTCTTATTATGTCACTTGTCACAAAATGTGTCACAACTTTTTTTATTGTGACACATTTTTATATCATCTTCCTTCTTCAAAATCTTTAGTCTTAGTTATACTTTGAGTTTGATAATAATTATTTAATTTTTTTAGTTCTTCTGATTTAAAACTATTTAATACAGAAGTATATGTATTAAGTGTAACCCTTATATCTTTATGTCCTAAAAGTCTTTGAACAACAACAGGTGCAATTCCAGCTTCAATACATCTAGTTCCAAATGTATGCCTTAAACTATGTGTAGTAATATCATTAACATGACAAATATTTATCATAATTCTTTTTAAAATTTTATTTACAGCTTTAGGATCAGCATATTTTCCAATACTTGATACAAATAATTGTCCGTCAAAATTATTTTTTGAAATTTCCATTTGCTCTTTTACTTCTTTTAAAATAATTTCTTGAATTGGTATATCTCGTATTCCAGAAAAAGTTTTTGTTGTGCTACCCATTATAACTTGTCCATTTGAATCTCTTGTTAAAGTTTTATTTATATGCATTAAATTATTTCTTAAATCTATATCTTTATTTTGCAATGCCAAAACTTCACCAATTCTTAAGCCACTATACAATTGTATTAAGAAAACATTTTTATACATTTCTTCATTTACTGTTTTATTTTTCAAGTAATCTGTAAGCATTTGTTGTTCTTCAATTTCTAAAGCTCTAACTGTCTTAGTTTGCTTTATACTTTGAGGAATATACGTATCAGCCATAGGATTAATACTTATATATCCTTTAGAATGCGCATATTTGAATGCTTGTGAAAATTGTGATACAAATTTTTGTATATAACTACTTCTATATTTTTTCAATGTTTCAAAGTAGTTTTGCAAATCTTCTGATGTGATTTCAGAAATATCTTTTTTTCCAATATCTAGTTTTTCAATTCTTGATATTGTATATAAATTTTTTCCATATTGTTGTTCAGCAATACGATTATTTTTAAACTTTTTTTCTTCTATAAATTTCATCAATTCACATAAAGGTATTCCATTGTTTTTTATAAATATACTATTACCACTTTTATATTCTAATTCTTTTTGATATTGCATAGCTTCAGCTTCAGTATCAAAACTCTTTCTTGTTCTTTTAGAAATTCCAGTTTTACTGTCTATTTTGTTATATGAAACAACATATTTTTTCCTTTTAGTATCATAATAAATACCAGTTTTATTATTTGATTTCATTATATCTCACTCCTTTAAACTCTTTTTTGAGTTTTCCATACAAGATATGAGATAAGAGATATTTTCCAACATCTACCTATATTTATTGATGGAAAGTCATTACGCTTAAAAATAGCATAAGCCATATTCTCTCCAATCATTAAGTCCTTAGCAACATCTTGCACAGTTAAATTAACAAAAGGATCTGAAACTTTTTTTATTGCTTCTATCATCATTAGTTCTTTTAAATTATATTCTTTTTCTTTTGTATCAATTATTTTACTCTCAATATTATTTAATTTATTCATATTCAATATCTCCATTATTTTTAATTATTTTTCGATTTCTTTATTCTTTTTATCATTTGGTATTTCTTTTGTATATTCAGGATAACGAATTTTTATCCCTTCATAAAAGTATGGAGCATAGGAGCAAGAAAATATTTCTCCTACATTATAATTTTTAGATGATTTTTTTATTTCAGCATCTTGCTCACTATCATACATACAATTATTCCATAAACTAAATGCCATCCTTGTTACTTTTGCAGATGTATCTGTTTGCCATGGTGCCATAATACTATCCATATTTATTTCGCCTTTTTCTATATCAAATATATTTTTAAAGTTTTTTCTAGTTTCTTCGCACATACCTAAGGTGTATGTTAAAGATGCAGAGTATACATCTACCTGTTTTTGTTCTTGTAATTTTCTTAGAGTATTTATAAAAAATAATTCGTGTTCATTATTTATAAAGTTCATTGTATTACCTCATTTCTTATTATTTCCTACTAAGTAGGATAAAGTTAAGTTAATATTGGAAAGTACATCTACTAATTTATTTTCAAAAGTATTTTTTACTTTTGGTTCTATTGTTGTTTGTTTTGAATTGGATTCGTTATATTTAGAGCCTATATAACTTTGATTATGTATTTTTGTATCAAAGCTTTTTCTATTTAAAGCTTGTGTATACCATATAATATTTTCCCCAGATATACTTTTAAATTCTCGCAAATTACGATCTATTTGTACTACAATAAAATCTCCTGATATATTACTAAAATCTAATAATATATTTATTGGCATATTTTTTCTTTTGGCTTTATTATGACAAATTATATATACATTTTGAAATGGTATTATTTCTAGTTTTTGCTTTATAATTGCTTTTTTTAGTTTATATACATTAGGTATAATTCTTACTTCAGGACTTAGTCCTACTTTTTTATATAGCACTCTAATTGGTTTTGTGTTATTTGCTTTTTGCTTTAGATATTGTGCATATATATTTTTATCTTTTGCTTTTTTCTTTTTCATTTTCTCCTTCATTACTTATTCCCACCTTTTTTCATATTTTCAGCTTTATATATAGTTCTTAGGTTATTTTTAAAGTGGGTTATTCCTTGATTTCTTAAATGTATAACTTTATTCTTTGGTAATTTTAGTCTTTTACAAATGTCGTTTAATCTAATATTTTCAACAAATGATAGATATAACACTTTTCTTTCAAGCAATGGAACTATTTTCATTGCTAAATAGTAAGTTTCATTTGTAAAGATGTTTTCTAAATGGTTTATTGTTACATCTGAATTGTCTACATCTTGGAAAGATTTTTGATAATAGTTATCTTCAATTATTTTAATCATTGTTTCAGCATCAATTGTTGATTGTATAAGTGAAGATAATTCCTTTTTATCCTTAGTAAATTTTAATTTCTTGTTTTTTTGATTTTGCATATTTCTAAAACTCCTTTAAAAAAATTTTTAGATTTCTAGAAATCTTTTGTTGTTCGAACTGTCTATATGATACAAGGAAATTGATAAGAAATGTATTTTTGTAAGAAAAAACATTAAAATGTAAGAAAAAATAAGAATTTGTAAGGTTTTGTAAGAAAATTGCAAAAAACGTTTTCCTTGTATTATGCATAAAATAGCATATTACAGTAATTTTAATTTCAATTTTACGTACAAAATAAAAAAATACCTAAAACCTAAGTACATCTAGGTCTTAAGCATTTTTCATTGCTTTTATAAAATTAGTTTTTATTATCTATTCATTTTCAAAATCATAAGTATCTGTTATATCAAGATATAAGATATTATAGTTATTTAAACTTTCTTTTTCAGAATCTGTAATTTTTAATTTTTCTAATAACTTATCAGTAAATTCTACATCTTTTTTAGAAACAATACATTTTCTAATACTAGGTACATATTCTCCATTCGTACAATGAAATGTGCCTAGCATTAATTTATTTGTTCCTCTAGCAATATTTACTATAATATGTGAAAGTTCAAATCGTAGGTTATTTTCTTTATAGTTTTCAAAAACAAATACTGCAATATGATGATCCGCCTGTAAATATCCTGATAAGTAAATGAAATCCTTTTTATAATCTAGAAAATCTACTTTGCATATATCAGGTTTTGATATGAGTTTTAATCTAAATTTTGCTTTATCATATTTTTTTGATTTTGGATAGTAGGCGATATAATATAAATAGAGTATATCTGTATTAAAAGGATTAGTACTATTTTCAGTATTGATTATTTTTCTTGTAGTATTAAAGAGTTCATATTCATAAATACCTAGTTCATTACAAATTAAATTTATTTGTTCTGCATTAGGTGTTATTTCTCCATTTTCATATCTCGCAATTGTTGCAGATGTTTTTCCTAGTACCATTGCTAAATTTTCTTGACTTAGACCTTTTGCTTTTCTAAATTTTCTAATATTTTCTCCAAATTCTTTCATATCAAAATTAGGCATATAATCACCTACTTTCAACTTTATTTACATAATATAATTATACCATGATTTTACATTTTAATCAAATATATGGAAGTACTGTTTACATAATTTGACATTTTGTTTAAAATTTGGTACAATAAAGATACTATAAAGTTTAAAGAATGGCTTAAAGCTGTTTCTCAAGTTGCGATACTTGAATCAATTATGATTAATGTTCAAGCATTGCAACTGCTTGGACTTCTTGAAGTAACATTTGTTATCTTCTTTATATCATAATTGATTTTTTACTTATAGAATACATAGTAAAGGAGAATAACAATATGGAAGAAAGAGAATTTTGCTTAGATGGACGGAAGCCCAGGTGCTTAAAGTCATCTATCATGAAAAGGAGGGTTAAAATTTTTCCCTCCTAGCTACTAATATATTGCAATACATCTAATTTTTCTATATAATCAAGTTAATTACTCTAAGCTAGTTGCAATAGTTTAGATTAATTATATAGCTTTAAATAGAAATATTTAAAGCAAAAACACAGGGGGTTTTTCCATATTGTTATTCTCCTGTGTTTTTATTTACGTTAAATGTAATATTTTGTGATTTTTTAAAATTTTATGTAAATTTATATATAGTTATGAAAAATATGCTATAAAATAACTATAAAACTTACGTCAGACGCAAATTTCATTGCATCTCACGTAAGTTTTATTTTTTTGTAAATTTTTCATAATGTTGGTATATTAATATTACAGAAACTTTAAATACATATCTATTATTCCATAAAATGCGGGGGAAAAGTAATTGATAAAAAATTGTACTAAAACAAATAATTTAATAAGTTCTAAAAATAGTATTTTAATTTATAACATATTAAGAGATTTAGGGTTAATTCCTACACTTAAAGGAACTAAGTTTTTAAATAAAGCTATTCAAATTGTTATAAATAGTGATAATGAATTTATTGTTTTTGAAGATGTCTATACACAAATTGCTGCAAAATATACTAACTTTAATGGTGCACAAATTAAAAATGCAATTAAGTATGCAATAGATAATAGAAATGAGCAAAAATCAATTGCTAATTTTGAAAAGATTTTTGGATATAAATATGATAGTTATTATTTTACAAATAAGATTATTATAGAAGAAATTGCAAGAGTTATAAAATATAAATAATATTTTAGTTGTATATGGTACAAATAAATGTTATAATTGTGTAAAAAAATACTAAGTTATAGAGGAGGTAAACATGGAAATAAGAAAGACAAAATTAGAGGATTTAGATAGTGTATTTGAGTTATTAAATGAATTATACGAAAATAAAATAGAATATTCTAAATTTACTCAAAAATTCAAAGAGAGTTTAGAAGAAAGTAGTTTCTATGGAATTGTTGCAATAGAAGAAAATAAAGTAGTTGGTGTTCTTATATCACGAATAATCAATAGGTTAGCAAAGAAAAAAAATATACTTTTTATTGATGATTTAATTGTAAATGAAAATTGTAGAAATACAGGTATAGGAAAATTACTAATTCAGACTGCTACTACTTATGCAATAAGTAAAGACTGTGGAGCACTAGAATTAACAAGTATGATTCAAAATATAAATGCTCATAGATTTTATGAAAATAATGGATTTGAAAAAAGACAATATAAGTTCAAAAAAAGTCTGAATTAAAAAATGATTATTTACAAAATACAATTAATTGAGGTGGAATATAATTTTTATTTTTTATTAAAATATATAACAAATCAGTTAACTTTTATAATAAATTATAAAAAAGAAACCTACCAATATTACTGAAGATAAATGGGTAGAATGGAATAATAATAATGTATATCTTGAGATAATTTCTATTGAAACAACAGGAGATAAATGAGCTATAAGTAATAATGAAATTATAGATAAAGCTTTTAATAAATATAAAGAAATTAGTGCAAAAATTTCATATAAACTTGAAAAATACTTAATACTTTAGATAATTATACTTTGTTTTGCAATTGAAGATTTAAATGAAAATAAAATAGAAATTTTATACTATTATAAGTAAAAATATAAATTGTAATACAAAATAGTAATTTGGAAGTGAGATGATTAGATGTTAAAATTGGTAAAATTAGAGAAAAAATATATACCACATTTAAATGAAATGATGGATGAATGGACTAATGCAAATGAAAAAATAATTCCTTGGGCTATTATAAGATGTGATTATCATAATATAGATCAATATATTAAAAATTTAGAAATTAAGGAAGCATATAATAATTGTGTGCCAGACTTAACATTTTTTTGTTTGGATACAGATAGAAACATATTTGTTGGTGCAGTCAATATACGACTTTATTTAAATGATAAATTATTAATTAATGGTGGTCATATAGGAGACGGAATTAGACCTAGTGAACGAGGAAAAGGTTATGGAACACAAATGATTTCTTTGGCACTTGAAGAATGTGATAAATTAGGTATTAAAGAAGTTCTTATGTGTTGTAACAAAGAGAATATTGCATCCGCAAGAACGATTATAAAAAATGGTGGTATATTAGAAAATGAAGTTAAGGATGATGGAGAGATCGTACAAAGATATTGGATAAAAAGATGATTGCAAATTAAAATTTCTTTGATTGTATAAATTGTCACAGAATAATTAAACAATGACTAGAAAACTAAAGTCTATCTATTATAATTGTATAATGTATAGACTTTAGTTTTTTTATTTTTAAGGTAATTTTGAATTTATTACAAAATCTATACCTGTAAAATATTTTGCTTTTATTGTTACCTTTCAAAGTTTTTTACAAAATTATCCACTATACGTTTAAATCTATCAATTGGAAAACTAAATAGATTTTTTACTACTTGAAAAGTTTTTTCTATATAATTTTTCAGATGTTTATTTTCCTTTTTTAATTCTTCATTTGCAAGTTTTAAATTATTGTTTTCTTTTTGTAATTTTTCTACTCTTTGTATTGCTGTATACGATTTTGCTAGTTGTAATTTTAATTTATTTGTATATTCTACTAACTCTTTATTTTGTGCTAATATCAAAGACGTATCTTTTGTGTCTACAGCCTTTATCTGTTCTTGTTCTAATTCATATTTTATATTTTCATAATTTGTTACTTGTTTTAGTGTTTCTATGTCTAAATGTTTACTATTACTTGTTTTTCCTCTTTCTAAGTTGAATCCGTTGTCTGTAATATATTTATAAAAGTTATCTTGTAACTCTCTATAACTGTCTTTTCCTTTCCAATATTCGCTGCAAGCAATTTTGTCTATTTGTTTATTTGTTGTTTTATCTTTTTTATGAACTACTGGAACAAACACTAAGTGCAAATGTGGCACACTTTCGTCCATATGTACTTTTGCAGAAAGAATATACTTTTCTCCTAAGTTTTTGTAATTTGATACAAAGTGATATGCAACTCTAAAATATCTTTTTGTTTCTTCTTCTCCTATTGAATTAAAAAAATCTTTATCTGATGTTATTATTAATTCACAAGCAACATTTGTTGTCTTTATTATTCTACCTTGTAAATTATTTTCTTCTTGAAGTTTTTTTATTGCATTTGAATATGTAGTATTACATTGTTTTATTGAATAATTTTTACTTGATCTATTTTTATTAATATCTTTATTTGAATAGTTTGTATTTTTTCTTTCGTTATGTTTGTATAGTCCTGCTAAATTATCTTTTTTATAATTTGCATTTCTAATTATTGCATAACTCATATTGGCATTTTCCTTTTTTATATAAGATAGCCTTCGCGGGCTTAACGCAAATTAAAATACCCCCTTTGAATTTTCTTTATATAAACTTTTTTGAGTTTCTAACATACTAGAAACTCAGTTCCTGAGTTTCGTATGGTCAGGGAAAATTCTTTTCCCCAACACCCCTTTTATTAGGTTCACAAAATATATTTATTGAGCAAGCTCAATAAACATATTTTGCTTGTGCCTTTCTTATGTTTGCTACATTTTTTAGATAGTGCTTTTTTACGAAATAGATTTTGTAGCTTTGCTCCAAAATCCATTTCTTTCCTAAAAAATTTCTAAAGAAATTTTTTAGCTTATGTGTTTATGTACTGTTGTTAATTTCTAGTAATTTATTTTAATTATATTTTTTACTATTTATAATTTAAAACTACTTGTACTTCTCATTAATATATTGTATAATATTTTTGTAAATTTTATTGTGACTTATAAAATTATAATAAATTTGTACACCTTTGTATGTATTTATTATATAATTGTCACTTTAGTGTCACAAAAATATGTATACCATTTGATATAAGTGAAAAGTAATTCCTCATCTCCACCACTTTAATTATTTTTTTACTTGACTAATTACCTATGTTTATGGTATAAATATATATATTAATAATGGCCCCTTGGTCAAGCGGTTAAGACGCAGCCCTCTCAAGGCTGAATCATGGGTTCGATTCCCGTAGGGGTCACCAAATGTAAAAAGGATGTATTTAGTTACATCCTTTTTATTTAATAAGAGCTTTGTTCTCTGACTATTTTTCTTCAACGCATTTATTTAATATATATTTAAGTCTTTCATTTTGCCTTGTTAAATACAAATATCCTATTAAAGCTTCAAAACCAGTTGAGTACATATAATCTTGAACTGTCGCATTCTTAGGTAAGTGATGATTTTCTGCATTTCTTCCCCTTTTTACAATTTCTTTTTCTCTATCAGTTAACTCATTTTCTATTTTTTTTAATATTTCTGCTTGAGCTCTTGCTTTTACATATTTAATTGCCTCTATATGTAGTTTATGAGGCTTATATTTTGTTGTATTTACTAAATTCATTCTAATAAATAATTCATATACACTATCTCCTATATATGCCCATGTAAGCGGAGACATAGTATTTACTTCTGCTTCATTTTTTGGTCTATTTATTAATTCTAACATTTCTACTTGTATGATATATTTAATAACTTAAATAACCATACACTCCTTTCTTCATTTA
>CAMMTN010000011.1 GCA_946499885.1 uncultured Clostridium sp.
TATTATATTATTTTTTTCTTTATTTTTTACTTTTTAATTTTTTTATCTTTTTATTTTCGATTTTAAGCCTTTTTATTTTTTTATTAATATTATTTTATATTTATTTTTTATTATTTATTTTTTTATTAAAATCTTTTTGTTTATATTTTTCTTAATTATTTTTTATTTAATTATTTTTATTTTTTTCTTATTAATTTATTTGTTTTTTATTTTTTATTATTTTACTATTAATTTGTTTTTATTTTATTTATTGCTTTATTTATTTTTATATTATTTAATAAATATTTTTCTAAATATTCTTTTGTTTTATTATATCCTAAATTATATAAGTACTCTATTTCTTTAAAATCTAATAATGAAATTTCTTTTGTTTTTATTTTTAATACGTAATCTGCTCCATTCAATTCATAATTTGATAATTCTCTACTTATTAAATTCATAGCACCACTTATAGAATCTATTATATTCTTATCTTTCTTATTTTTTATTTCTTCTTCAAATGCTATACATAGTACTGTGTCTATTCCTCTTTTTTTTACTTCTTTCCATGGCACATTTTCTCTAACTCCTCCATCTATTAATAAATCTTCATTATATTTTACTGGGCAAAAAACTCCGGGGAAACTACAACTTGCTCTAACAGCTTTTCCTATATTAATATTATTTACTGATATTATTTCATCTGAATATGTATTTCTATTATTTAAATTTTCAAAAAAATATATTTTACCATTATTTAATGAGACACTCGTAATTAATAATCTTTTTTTTACATCACTTATATTATATACATTTTTATTATTACATAATTTATCTATCGTTTTTTCTATAATTTCTCCTGTATTAAATCCTTCTATTATTAATTTGTGTTTGAATATAAAATTCTTTATTATATTATAAATATTCTTTAAATCTATATATTTTATTTTTTTAGAATACCTTTTAAAAATATCTAAGATTTCTTCACATGAATAACCTAAAGCGTATAGAGTTGCTACAATACTTCCTGAAGATGTTCCAGATATACAGTCTATTTGTATATTTTTCTCTTTTAACGCTTTTAGAGCTCCTATATGTGCTGCTCCTTTCACTCCTCCTCCTGCTAAACAAACTCCTAATTCCATTTATATCACCCCATAAATACTATTCATATAATGTTTATATAATGCAAAAAAAACGCTAGATATATATAATCTAACGTTTTATTTTATGGCGGAAGCTGAGGGATTTGAACCCTCGCGGCCCTTGCGAACCCTAACAGTTTAGCAAACTGTCCCCTTCAACCACTTGGGTAAGCCTCCATATAATTATAGAAGTTAGATTTTATTTTCTTCTAACTTCTATTTAATTAATTGGCGGAGAGGGTGGGATTCGAACCCACGGTAGGCTACAAACCTACGCCAATTTTCAAGACTGGTGCCATAAACCAACTCGACCACCTCTCCGTATTACTGTTACCAATTGCGATAACAGTATATATATTAACATATTTGACCTTTATTTGTCAATAGTAAATTTTAGGAAATTTTCAACTATTGTATTTTATTCATAGCCTTATAAATTGCTTCTTTTTCTTCATTTGATAAAATATATTTTGACTGTCCATTTTCTACTGGTTTTGCATATATATTAGAACTATCTCTTGCATATATTCCATTTAATACAACTCCGTTATTGTGTGCATCTAATATTGCAAGTGAAAAGCTTAAATCACTACCAGTATCTTTAAAAGCATTATATCTCACTATCCCTATTTTTTGTGAACAATTTTTCAAAATATCATTTAAATTATTGCAATATTCCATAATTTCTTCATTCTTTTTTTCTACTTGTTGCACATTATTTATATATGCCCTCATCATTTCTTCAAAATTATTCCCATTTCCAAGCTTATTCATGAACTTTAGATAACTATTTCTTAGTTTTTTTAAATTAGCAACACTTATTATATATAAAACAAGTAAAATTACTACTGCAATAAATAAGATAAATAAAAATAATTCTGATTTAACAAATTCAAACAATGATTCCAATTTGTCTTGCCTCCAATCTATTTAATTAGCCCTAGAATCCTCTCTAAGTCATCATAAGATGAATATTGTATAATTATTCTTCCTGACTTTTTACTTGCGTCTAACTTAACTTTAGTTCCAAAAAATCCTTGGAAAGAATTTTCTATATCCCTATAAATTGCATCTAAACGAGGATCTTTTTGGTCTGAAACCTTTACATTTTTTATTCTTCTTTCAATATCTCTTACAGATTCTCCCTTTTGAATTATATCTATAGCCGCTTTATATTGTCTTTCTGGATCTTCTATTACTACTAAGTTTCTGCAATGTCCTTCTGTTAGTTTACCTTCTTCAGCAAGTTTTATAACTCTTGGATCTAAATTTAGTATTCTAATAGAATTTGCAATATTACTTCTACTTATTCCAATAGAATCTGCTAACTCTTTTTGTGTCATTCCATAATCATCTATCAATTCTTTTAGTCCTTTTGCTTTATCAATAGGATTTAAATCAACTCTTTGCAAATTTTCAATTAAAGCAATTTCCTTGTTTGCTCTATCTGTTATTTCATCTTTTATGATACAAGGCATTTCTGTTAGCCCTGCTTTTTTTGCAGCTCTCCAACGTCTTTCACCTGCAACTATCTCATAATAATCATCTTTTTTATTAACGATAATAGGTTGTAATACACCATAAATTTTAATAGAACTTGCAAGTTCATCTAAGGCTTCTTCATCAAATGTACGTCTTGGTTGATCTTTGTTTGGTTCAATTTCTATTACTTTTATTTTATGTATTTTTTCAAATGAACCATCAGCCACATTTTCTTCTTGCTTTGTTAATAAATTGTCTGCAAATAACGCATCTAATCCTTTTCCCAATCCTGTTTTCTTCATATAAATCATCTCCTAAACATATTTTATAAAGCATGTTTTCCTTTAGCTTCATTTTCATTATTTTTTAAAAATTCTTTAACAAATTTTTCATAGCTTTTAGCACCTTTTGACCTTGGATCATACAAACTTATTGGCATTCCATAACTTGGTGCTTCACTTAGCTTTACATTTCTTGGTATAACATTTTTATATACTTTTTCATTAAAATATTTTTTTACTTCTTTTACTACCTGATTAGATAAATTTGTTCTAATATCATACATAGTAAGTAAAGCCCCTTCTACTTCTATATCTTTATTTAGATGTTTTTTTACTAAACTTATAGTATTTAGTAGTTGTCCTAGTCCTTCTAATGCATAGTATTCACATTGTACAGGAATTAATACACTATCTGATGCAGTAAAAGCATTTAATGTAATTAGCCCTAAAGATGGTGGACAATCTATAATAATAAAATCATAATCTTCTTTTACTTCATCTAATTTTTCTTTAAGTCTGTGTTCTCTTGACATTACAGATACAAGTTCAACTTCAGCTCCCGCAAGATTTATATTTGATGAGCACAAATCTAAATTTTTAATTTTTGTCTTTTTGACAACATCTTGTATTTTAGCATCATTAATTAAAATATCATAAATAGATAATTCTATTTCATCTCTATCAACACCAACCCCACTTGAAGCATTACCTTGTGGGTCTGCATCTATCATTAAAACTTTTTTACCTTTTTTTGCAAGTATAGTGCTTAAATTAATTGCGGTTGTAGTCTTTCCAACTCCGCCCTTTTGATTTGCTATTGAAATAATTTTTCCCATTTTCTTCACTTTCCTTCTTTGAAGTTATATTTTTTTATTAAAAAAATTAACATATTAATAATATAAAATTATCATTAATATGTCAATAAATTATAGAAATATTTTCATAAAAAATTCGAAAAATATACCTATATTTAATGGATTAGAACGCTAAATTTTAGCAATAAATAAGATTTAATAAGTTAAACAATATTTTTTATTGTTTATTTTTTTATAAAGGCTGCTTAATAGGTATTCCTGCTTTTCTTGGATATTTTCTAGGTGTTTCTTTTTCTTTTCTTATAACTATTATATTTCTTTCTATGTAATTATCTGTTAATTTAAAGTTTTCTACTTTTTCTATCTTTCCGCCTAATATTTCTATTGCATTTTTAGCTAATTCTATTTCTTCTTGTGCATTAGGTCCTTTCATGCTTATAAATATTCCACCTTTTTTTACAAAAGGCAATGTGTATTCTGTTAACGTCCTTAAATTAGCTACAGCTCTTGAAGCTACAACGTCCATTTTTTCTCTATATTCTACATTATTTCCTAAATCTTCTGCTCTTGAATGTAATAAATCAAGTTTTTCTAGTTTTAGCTTTTCTTTTACTTCTGCTAAAAAATTTATTCTTTTATTTAACGAATCTACTAAAATAAAGTGGTTATCCGAATTTATAATTTTTAATGGAATACCGGGAAAACCTGCTCCTGTGCCCATATCCATTACTATATCTTCTTTTTTTATATATCTGTTTATAGTTAAACTATCAACAAAATGCTTTAATATTATTTCTTTTTCATCAGTTATTGCAGTTAAATTTATCTTTTCATTCCAATCTAATAATAATTTCATATATTCATAAAATAATTGTAGTTTTTCTTCTTTTATTTCAATATTTATTTTATCTAATTCTACTGATAAATTTTTTTTAAATTCTTCTTCTATCATTAACTCACCTCTTTTTTGTTTGCTCTAAATAAATTAGTAGCACAGATATATCAGCTGGTGAAACCCCTGATATTCTTGATGCTTGACCAACTGAATTAGGCTTTATTTTATTTAATTTTTGCCTTGCTTCAAGTCTTAATCCTTTAATTTTACTATAATCTATCTCCTCTGGTAATACTTTTTGCTCTAATTTTTTAAATTTTTTTACTTGTTCTTCTTGCATTTTGATATAACCTTCATATTTTATCTGTATTTCTACTTCTTCTTGTACTTCTTTTGGTAAATCCATTCTATTTTTATCAATTTCTTTTAAATTTTCATAAGTAAGCTCACTTCTTTTTAACAAATCAGCTAATTTTACACCATTTGATATTGTAGAAGTGTTGTATTTGGCTAAAAATACATTTACTTCATCAGTTGGCTTTATAGTTGTGCTTTTCATTCTTTCTATTTCTTTTTGTATACTTTCCTTTTTTTCTAAAAATTTATTATATCTTTCGTCTGATATTAAACCAATGTCATATCCTATCTTTGTTAGCCTTAAATCTGCATTGTCCTGTCTTAGAAGTAGCCTATATTCAGCTCTTGAAGTCATCATTCTATAAGGCTCATTTGTTCCTTTAGTAACAATATCATCAATTAATACACCAATATATGCTTGGGATCTATCTAATATTATTGGTGCTTTTTTCTGAACTTTCCTTGCTACATTTATTCCAGCAATTAATCCTTGCACAGCAGCTTCCTCATATCCAGATGTTCCATTTATCTGCCCTGCAAAAAACATTCCATCTATTTTTTTATATTCTAAAGATAATTTTAGTTCTGATGGATCTATACAATCATATTCAATTGCATAAGCTGGTCTTGTAAATTCAGCATTTTCTAGGCCTGGAATAGTCCTATACATTGCTATCTGCACATCCTCTGGAAGTGATGAACTTATTCCTTGAATATACATTTCGTCCGTATTTCTGCCTACAGGCTCTACAAATATTTGATGTCTTTCCTTATCTGCAAATCTTACCACTTTATCTTCTATTGATGGGCAATATCTTGGTCCTGTTCCTTCTATTTTTCCTGCATATAGTGGTGATCTATGTAAATTTGCTCTTATTATATCATGTGTTTTTTGATTAGTATATGTTAAATAACATGGCATTTGCTCTACATCAGCTGAAATCTTATTTTCAAATGAAAATGCTTCTGGATTACTATCCCCTTCTTGTATCTCCATTTTTGAAAAATCTATACTATTTTTATTGACTCTTGCTGGTGTGCCTGTTTTAAATCTAATTAGATTAATACCTAATTTTTTTAGAATCTCTGATAATTTGTTTGCTGGAAATACGCCATCTGGGCCACTTTCAAAAGATGTTTCTCCTATAAATATCTTTCCTTTTAAATATGTACCTGTTGCTAGTATAACATTGTCCACATAGTAAATTGCACCTATATTTGTTTTAACAAATTTTACTTTATTTTCTTCTACTCCTATTTCTACTATTTCAGCTTGCTTTAGGTATAAATTTTCTTGTTTTTCTAAAGTATGTTTCATTTCTTCTTGGTATCTTTTTCTGTCTGCTTGTGCCCTTAATGAGTATACAGCAGGTCCTTTTGAAGTATTAAGCATTCTTAGTTGAGTAAATGTCTTATCTATATTTTTACCCATTTCTCCACCTAATGCATCTAATTCTTTTACTAAATGTCCTTTAGAACTTCCCCCTATATGTGGGTTACATGGCATATTTGCTACTGCCTCTAAAGATATTGAAAATACTAATGTTTTTAGTCCTAATTTTGCTGTAGCGAGCCCTGCTTCACATCCTGCATGTCCTGCTCCAATAACTGCTACATCAAATTTTCCGGCATTATATTCCATTTTTTCTATCATTCCCTTCTATGCACTAAAAATAATTACTATTATATTGTTATTAATCTCATTTAATATGTAGTAAATATAAAATTTTATTAAATTATTATTTATGAAACGAGTCCATTTTTTGTCAAACATATAATTTTTTCTTCTTTTTTATAATTTTTATAATTTTTATTTATATTTATATAATTATATATTTTTATGTTCGTTTATTGTCTTTTTGACTATTAACTATTATTTGTCGAATTTTGTCGAGTCCCTGTAAGTATTGGTATAACTGTATAGTTAACATGTACTTATCTCGTATTTTGTCGTTTTTTATTTCACTGTTGTCTTTTTGTTGTAGTTTTTTGCTTATTTTCCTAAACAAAATTTAGAAAATATTTTATTTATTATATCTTCTGAAACGGAGTTGCCTGTAATCTCTGCTAGATTTTCTAGTACTTCTTTTATATATATTGCTATCATATCTATAGGTATATTTTGTTCTATACGGCTAGTAGTTCCGGTTTATATTTTCTATAGCCTTATGAATTAAATTTCTATGCCTAATATTTGTTACAATAATTTCATCATTATAATCTATCTCATTCTGTTTAAACATTTTAGAAATCTCATTATATAATTCGTCTATTCCTTTTTTGTTCGTCATAGATGCTTTTATAGCCTTTTTATTAAGTTTAGATATATACAACATTGTTTCTTTATTATTTTCCTTTAAATCGCATTTATTTAACAATATGATACATTTCTTATTTTTTATCATTTCTAGTATTTTATAATCTTCTTCATCTAGCTTTTTTGAGTTGTCAAATATAGCAATTACAAGATCTGCATCTTTGATTAAAGATATTGCTTTTTTAACACCTATTTTTTCAACATAATCTTTAGTATCTCTAATTCCTGCTGTGTCTATAATTTTTAGAGGTATTCCATCTATATTAATGAACTCCTCGATGGTATCCCTTGTAGTTCCTGCATAACTACTTACAATAGCTCTATCTTCATTTAGCATATTATTTAGCAAAGAAGATTTACCTGCATTTGGCTTTCCTACAATTACAGTTTTTATTCCTTCTTTTAGTATTTTGCCATTTTCAAAACTATTTTCAAGTTTTATAAGTCTTTCTTTTACATCTCCTAATACTTTTAAAGCTTTTTCATTTGTAGTTTCTTCTATGTCATATTCCGGATAGTCTATAGATGCTTCTATATCAGACATTAAATCTAATAAACTATCTCTTATATTATTAATTTCCATTGATAAATTTCCTTGTAATTGGTTAAATGACGCTACTTCCTCTTTTTCGCTCTTAGCATTTATTATATCTATTACAGATTCAGCTTGTGATAAATCTATTCTTCCATTTAAAAATGCTCTTTTAGTAAATTCACCTGGTTCTGCCAATTCTGCACCATTCTTTAAGCATTGTTCCAGTATTTTTCTTTCTATTATAATTCCTCCATGTGAATTAATTTCGCACATGTTCTCAGTTGTATAGCTTTTTGGAGCTCTAAAAAAAGATACCAATACCTCGTCTATTTTTTTATTTGTTTCTGAATCAATAATATATCCATATTTAATTGTATAACCTTTTACTTCATCTAAATTAGTATTTTTATCAGCTGGCACAAATATTTTCTTTAATACTTCAAAACATTTATCACCACTCATACGTATAATTCCTATTCCTCCTGCTCCTGTCGCAGTAGATATTGCTGCAATTGTACTCATTTTATCACTTCCTACATTATAAATTAATTTTTGTCTTTTCTATAATATCTAAAAAAGTCAAAGCAAAATTATAGTTTAAATTTGAATAAAATTTAACTAAAATCTTCACTTTGACTTCCGATTTTTTAAATTTTTGATATTACTATTTTTCTATTTGGTTCTTCGCCAACACTAAAAGTATTAACTTTCTTATTGTTTTGCAATCTGCTATGTATTATTTTTCTTTCATAAGCCATCATTGGCTCTAAAGTAATGCTTTTTCCTGTTCTAAGTACAGTTTTTGAAACTTTGTCAGCAAGTTCTTCTAGAGCTTTTTCTCTTTTTTCTCTATAATTGCTAACATTTAATATTACTCTTATTTTTTCATTTGAATTCTTATTAGCAATAGAATTTAAAATAACTTGAAATGCGTTTAAAACATCTCCCCTATACCCTATTAAAGTTTTTGCATCTTTGCCATTTATATCTACTCTAATAAAACTTTCATCATAATCTTCTTCTATTTTGTACTCTAAACCTTCATTCTCACTAACAAAATTATCTAGAAATTTCTTTACTCTTTCTTTTCCTTTTTCTAGCTCTTCTTTACTTGTTTTTATAGGTTTTGATTTTTCTATATGTCTCGTTTCACGTGCAACATTTTTTTGTAAACTTTCTTTTAATGTCAATTCTACTTTTACCACTCTTGGCGCTAAAATACTAAAAAAGCTTCTTTTTTCATGTTCTTCTAATATTTTAACATCAACCATATCCTTTGAAACATTTAATTCCTTAAGTCCATTAGAAATAGCTTCTGATGTTGTTTTACCTTCTGAAATCACACTCTTAGGCATTTTCCTTTTCCTCCTTATGCTTAATAACTGTATCTATAATTAATTTTTCTATAATAATTAATATATTACTTATAAACCAATATAAAGCTAAACCTAAAGGTGCAATAAAGGCAATAAATACAGACATTAAAGGCATCATATACATCATATTTTTATTCATGGCTTCCATTGCTTCTAATTCACTTGGTTCTTCTTTAGGATTTGTTCCATCTGTAATAACTTTTGGTTCTTCTTTCTTTTTCTTGTTAAAATTGTTTGTAATTCTAATAGAAATTACTGAAGAAACTACATATAGCAATGGAATTATATAAACTCTCCAATCATTTAGATTATTACTTGGAACTTTACTTAAATCTAAACCTAAGAAATCCATATTTAAATGAACTCTTTCATCTTGAGTTCCATATCTATTTATTATTTCTATTTCTGCATATCCAGATAAACTACCTTCCTGTTGTAATTGTGTTTTATAATCATTAATTACATTTGCATCTATTCTTTTCATGTATGTTAGGGGTTGACTTACAAGCCAAAATACTGAAAGAATTATTACAAGTTGTATAATTGAGCTAAAACAACCTGCAAAAGGACTCATTTTTTCTCTTTTATATAGTTCTATTGTTTCTTGATTTAGTTTTTCTGGATTGTTCTTATATTTTCTTTGAATTTCTTTCATTTCTTCCTGAAGCTGCGCAGACTTTTTTAATGATTTTTGTTGTTTTATTGTAATTGGTATTAATATAATTCTTAATATTATAGAAAATACAATTATAGCAATACCATAATTATTAAATACAGAATATAATGCATTTAATAAATATCCAAATAAACTTGAAATTGCTCCCATAAATCCTCCATATTATTTTAATGGATCGTACCCACCTTTTGAAAAAGGATTACATTTTAAAAATCTCTTTAAACCTAAATATGTTCCTTTTAAAGCACCATATTTTTCAATTGCTTGCTTCATATATTCTGAACAAGTAGGATAATACTTACATTCTACGCCTATTGCCTTAAACATTGGCGAAATGAATTTTTTATATATTTTTAAAATATAAAGTAAGATTTTTTTCATATATCACCAAACAAATTGGCTTTTTTTAGGAGTTTTAACATATCTGTATTAATATCAAAATAATTAGCTTCTTTTGCCTCATTCTTTTTATTCCATAAAAAAACAATATCATATCCTTGATTTAGATTATTTTTTATTAGCCTGTAATTTTCTCTTATTAATCTCTTTATTCTATTTCTATACACAGCTCCGCATTGTTTTGTATTTACGGCTATGCCAATTACATTTATTTTTTTGTTGTTTTTTAAAACATATATTGATATTTGTTTTCCTATATAAAATTTTCCTCTTGTTAAAACATTTTTAAATTCATAATTCTTTTTCAAAGTCTTTAATTTTCTCATTAAAATCACTCATATTTCAAAAAGGCCACTTTATTAAGTGACCCTAAAATTTTACGCACTTAGTTTTTTTCTTCCTTTTGCACGTCTTGCTTTTAATACATTTCTTCCAGATCTAGTTTTCATTCTTTTCATAAAACCATGTTCTTTTTGTCTTTGTCTTTTTTTAGGTTGATATGTCCTTTTCAATTTGTTTTGCACCTCCCATAAATCTATATCACCGTTTCCGGATTTTAATTTTTCTATTAATAAGCCTTATTATTATACATTATAATTGTGGATAAGTCAATATAAAAAAAAGATTTTTTAAATAAATATCTTTTTATATTGACTATATTGTGGATAATTTGATATTATAAAGAATAAAGTGACCTTTTTCTTCCTTTGCTTGAGCCAATTTAAAGTTTTAAGCAGAAAGGCTAAATCACAAGGAAATAGAGAACAAGAATGTGGATAACTATGTGTATAACTTTATACATTTTATATATTTTTTTAAAATATTTAGAACAAATGCTTATTTTTAAGCATTTTTAGTTCTATTACTATACTTTGGAAGGATTGAAAATAATGCAAAAAGAAGAATTAAACGAACTTTTAACAAAAGCAAAAGAACTTCTAAAAAATGAAGTTACAAAAATCGCTTATGAAACTTGGATAAGAGATTTAGACATTGAAAGTGCTGATAATAGTAATATTGTATTAGTTGCAAGCAATGCTTTTCAAAAAGAATCTATTTTATCTAGATATCATGATTTATTTAAAAATACTTTTAATTATATTACTAACAGAAATTGCGAGATAACAGTTATTTTAAAAGATGATATTCCTGAAGAAGAATTACAAGCATCAAAGCAACTAAATAGTAATCAAAATAGTTATCCAAATACGACATTAAATCCTAAGTATACTTTTGATAGTTTTGTTGTTGGAAATAGTAATAGATTTGCACATGCTGCAGCTTTGGCAGTAGCAGAAGCTCCAGCAACTGCCTATAATCCACTATTTATATATGGTGGAGTTGGTCTAGGAAAAACTCATTTAATGCAAGCTATAGCAAATGAAATATTAGTTAATAACAGAAATGCAAAAATTTTATATGTAACATCTGAGAAATTTACTAATCAATTAATAAATGCTATTAAAGATGGAAAAAATGAAATGTTTAGAAATAAATATAGAAATATAGATGTTCTTTTAATAGATGATATACAGTTTATTGCTGGAAAAGAAATGATTCAAGAAGAATTTTTTCACACTTTTAATACTTTACATGAGAATGGGAAACAAGTTATCATTTCAAGTGATAGACCACCAAAAGATATTAAACTTTTGCAAGATAGATTAAAATCTAGATTTGAATGGGGATTAATTGCAGATATTTCAAATCCAGATTATGAAACACGTTTAGCAATACTTAGAAAAAAAGCTCAATTAGAAAATATTATAATTGATGATGAAATTCTAAGTGATATAGCAACAAAAATAGATTCAAACATAAGAGAACTAGAAGGAGTTCTTAATAAACTAATTGCTAATGCATCATTAACAAATGGACAAATTACAATAGAAATGGCTGAAAAAGCAATAAATGATGTAGTAACAAAAAAAGATAAAGTATTATCTCTAGAATTAATACAAGAAACAATTTCAAAATATTTTAATATTACAGTAGAAGAATTAAAAGGTGTGAAAAGATCAAATGATGTAACTTTTCCAAGACAAATTGCAATGTATTTATGTAGAAACGTTGCACAACTTCCTCTAACCAAGATAGGAGAAGGTTTTGGAAAAAGAGATCACACAACTGTAATACATGCATGCACAAAAATAGAAAAAGAAATTCAAAATAACTTAAGCACAAAAAGAATTGTGGAAAGTGTGAAAAACATATTACTTAATGACAAATAATTGTAGTTAAAGTTTTTGGATATTTTTTATAAAAAATTCGTTTGTTAAAAAAATGTTTGGTTAGAACACATTCAATCTTTACTTACGGAATAGCCAGAAAGAATATCCACATATATATGTGAATAGTGTGTTAATAAACTGTGAATAACAAAGTTATACACAAAGGAAAAAAATTTTTGTAGATAACTTTTATAATTTTCCACGAAGTTATTCACATCTAAAACTTTAGGGAGGCAAGGTTTCCACATAGTTATCCACATTATCCACATAACCTACTACTACTACTACTAAAAATATTTATATTATATTATAAAGGAGAGACGCGAAAATGAAACTTGTTTGTGAGAAGGATAATATCCTTAAAGCACTTAATTCCGTAACAAAAGCGGTAGCTACTAAAACAACAATGCCTATATTAGAAGGTATATTAATTCAAACAAATGATAATGAAGTAAAATTTACAACATACGATTTAGAAATTGGTATTGAATATATTATTAATTGTGAAGTACAAGAACAAGGAGCAACTGTAGTTAATGCTATAATGTTTAGTGAAATTATAAGAAGATTACCAGATTCTGAAATAAAAATAACTTTAGATGAAAAAAATTTATTAGTTATAGAATGTGAAGGTTCTTTATATAAATTAGCAACAATGAACCCAGATGAATTTCCAGAACTTCCACAAATTAGTATAGAAAATTCAATAGAAATAGAACAAAATTCTTTAAAAGAAATGATAAGAAAAACAATTTTTGCAGTAAGTACTGAAGAAAATAGACCTATTTTTACAGGATGCTTATTTGAAATAAAGAATAATAAATTAAATGTTGTTGCAGTTGATGGATTTAGATTAGCATGGAAAAGCAAGTTCTTACAAAATAAAATAAATGATTTTACAGCAGTAATTCCTGGAAGAACTTTAAATGAAATTAATAAAATTATATTAGATTCTTATGATTTAATAAAAATAGGTGTTGCAAAAAATCAAGCACTTTTCGAAATGGAAAATTGTAAAGTTGTTACAAGATTATTAGATGGTGAATTTTTAAATTATTCAAGTGTTATTCCAGAAAATTGGGAGACAAGAATACGTGTGGATAAAAGTTCAATTCAAAATTGTTTTGAAAGAATCAGTTTGATTTCATCATCAAGTATTGAAAAAGAGAAGAAATATCCTGTTAAAGTAAATATAGATATAGGAAAAGTAACAATTTCTTGTACAAACCAAACAGGTGATGCTAAAGAAGAAATGTATGTTACAACAGAAGGAAAAAATCTAGAAGCAGGATTTAATCCAAAATATTTCTTAGATGCTTTAAGAGCTATTGATGATCAAGAAGTATTTATTGATTTTGGAACAAGCATTTCACCATGTATAATTAGACCAGTAGAAGAGGGTGGAGATTATATTTATATGGTATTGCCAATTAGAATGAAAGAATAAAAAAACTATTAAAATAATTGCGCTTTGACGTTGTTAAACTTCGCTTGCGAAAATCCTCAGCGTACACCAAGTACGCCTCCGGTTTTCTTGCTCGTTTGCCTAGTCAAACCATCAATTATTTTAATAGTTGTAAAAAGCATAAAATAAGTTATTAACAAAATGATAAAAATGCCAACAAGTTATCCACAAAAATGTGAATAAACTGTGGTAAAATAGCAAATATGTGCAAAAATATAAATAAAAAGGACAAAAAAATGTACATAGAAAAAATTAAATTAAATAATTTTAGAAATTATGAAAATTTAGAAATTGATTTAAATAAAAATATAAATATTATTTATGGAGATAATGCACAAGGAAAAACAAATATTTTAGAGGCAATTTTTCTAAGTAGTTTAGGAAAATCTTTTAGAACAAAAAAAGAAAAAGAAATGATAAAATTTAATAATGATAAATTGTTGGTTGAAATATTTTATCAAAAAAAAGATAGAGATGGAAAAATAAAAATTGAAATAGGGAATAAAAAGCAAATTAGTATAAATGGGATAAAAATAAAAAAATTAAGTGAATTATTGGGAAATATAAATATTGTTATTTTTACCCCAGATGATATAAACATTTTAAAAGATGGACCAGAAAAAAGAAGACGCTTCTTAGATATGATGATTGGCCAATTAAGACCAAATTATGTGTATAATTTAAATATGTATTTAAAAACCATTGAGCAAAGGAATAATTATTTAAGGCAAATAAAAGAAGAAAATAAACCAGAAGAAATGCTAGAAATTTGGGATGAAAAATTAGCAGAATACGGAGAAAAAATATATATTTACAGAAAAGAATTTATAGAAAAAATAATAAAAAAAATAAATGAAATTCATAGTAAAATAACAGATGAAAAAGAAATAATAAAAATTGAATATTTATCAAATTGTTCTAAAAAAGATGAATATTTAAAATTGTTAAAAGAAAGAAGAAAATTAGATATTATAAAAGGATTTACAACAAAGGGTATACATAGAGATAATTTTGTGATATATATTAACGATAAAGAGGTAAGTGTATATGGTTCTCAAGGACAAAATAGAACTGTTATATTATCTTTGAAACTTGCCGAACTTAATGTAATATATGACGAAATAGGGGAATATCCAATATTTTTATTAGATGATTTTATGTCAGAGTTAGATGAAAAACGAAGAAAAAACTTTTTAAATAATATTGAAAATACTCAAGTAATATTAACAGGCACAGAAAAAATAGATTTTGCAAATTTAGAATATAAATTGTTTAATGTAAAAAATGGAAATATTACAGAATAGTAATTTTCAAAAATGGAGGAATTATGTACGTACATATTGGAAAAGAAACTATAATTAAATCAGAGGAGATTATAGCTATTTTAGATATAGAATCATTACAAAAAAAGAAAAATTTAGAAGAAGTATTACAAAATTTGAAAATTAGTGATAATATAATAGATGTATCAGAAGGGAAAAAGAAATCTTTAGTAATTATACATAAAGAAAACAAAAATTTAGGATATATTACAAATATTTCTACAACAACATTGGGAAGAAGAGCTGAAAAATAAAAGGCAAAATAGGAGGAAAATATAATGGAAAAATATGAACATGAATATGGAGCAGAGCAAATTCAAGTTTTAGAAGGACTAGAAGCAGTTAGAAAAAGACCAGGGATGTATATTGGTAGTGTTTCTATAAGGGGATTACATCATTTAGTTTATGAAATAGTTGATAACTGTGTTGATGAAGCATTAGCAGGATATTGTAATGAAATTGATATAAAAATAGAACCAGGAAATATTATATCAGTTCAGGATAATGGTAGAGGAATACCAGTTGATATTCATCCAAAAACTAAAATATCTGCAGCAGAAACAGTATATACTAAATTACATGCTGGTGGAAAATTTGGTGGAGATAGTGGATATAAAGTATCTGGAGGACTTCATGGAGTTGGTGCATCTGTTGTAAATGCTTTATCTGAATGGACAGAAGTTACTATTCAAAGAGATGGCGGAATATACCAAATGAAATTTGAAAGAGGAAAAACAGTAGAGCCTCTAACAAGAATTGGAGATTCAGATAAAACAGGTACTAAAGTTAGATTTTTTGCTGATGGATCTATATTTGAAACATTAGAATATGATTATGCAACACTAGAAGAAAGATTTAGAGAAATAGCATTTTTAACAAAAGGTTTAAAAATTAATATTGAAGATTTAAGGGTAGAACCAAGCAAAAAAGCAGAGTTCTTATTTGAAGGTGGACTAAAATCTTTTGTTGAATTTTTAAATAAAAATAAAGAAAAATTGCATAAAGACCCAATATATATTGAAAAAGATGGAGAAGTTCCAATAGAAATTGCAATTCAATATACAACAGCTTATTCAGAAAATATATTAACATTTGTAAATAATATTAATACAATAGAAGGTGGAACACATCTTGAAGGATTTAAAAGAGCATTAACAAAATCATTTAATGATTATGCAAAATCTCACAATTTACTAAAAGAAAAAGATGGAAATTTACAAGGAGAAGATATAAGAGAGGGAATAACAGCAGTTGTCTCTGTAAAGGTAAAAGAACCTCAATTTGAAGGACAAACTAAAACAAAACTAGGAAATAGTAATGTAACAGGAATAGTAAGTAGTGCAGTAAATGAAGCTTTATCGAATTTCTTAGAGGAAAATCCAAGTGTAGCAAAAGCAATTCTTGAAAAATGTATTAGTGCATCACGTGCTAGAGAAGCAGCAAGAAAAGCTAGAGAATTAGTAAGAAGAAAAAGTGCATTAGAAACATCAACACTTCCAGGAAAATTAGCAGATTGTAGTAGTAAAGTAGCATCTGAATGCGAAGTATACATAGTTGAGGGAGATTCAGCAGGTGGTAGTGCAAAACAAGGTAGAGATAGAAGGTTCCAAGCAATACTTCCTTTATGGGGAAAAATGCTAAATGTGGAAAAATCAAGAGCAGATAAAATATATAATAATGATAAATTACAACCAGTAATTTTAGCAGTAGGGGCTGGTATTGGTTCTGATTTTGATATTTCAAAAATAAGATATGGAAAAGTAATTATTATGGCTGATGCCGATGTTGATGGTGCTCACATTAGAACATTACTTTTAACATTCTTCTTTAGATATATGAGACCTTTAATAGAAAATGGAAATGTATATTTAGCTCAACCACCACTTTATAAATTATCTAAAAAAGGAAAACCAGATGTTTATTGCTATACAGACGAAGAAATGACAAAGCATCTAAATGAAATGGGAAGAGATGGAGTAAATATACAAAGATACAAAGGTTTAGGAGAAATGAACCCAGAGCAATTATGGGAAACAACCATGAACCCAGAACACAGAATATTAATAAAAGTAAAATTAGAAGATGCAATTAAAGCAGATGAAATTTTTACAATATTAATGGGTGATGATATTAATCCTAGAAGAAAATTTATAGAAGAAAATGCAAAATATGTTAAGAACCTGGACATATAAGAAAACGAGACCTGTTTTTTGAGAAGTAAGAAAACAGGTCCTGTTTTATGTCGAAATTTGTCGAACGATTTTTATTGCATATATAATTTTTTTGTGATATAAAATAAAGCATAATTAATTCAAAATAATTTTTTTCAGTTATTTTTTTATTCTAAATTAATCCAAAATAAAATTTAACTATTATATAGGTAGGAGATGATAATATAAAAAATAAAATTAAAAACAATAAAAATTTATCTACACAAAATTGGCTAAAAATAGAAGATATATTAGACAATGGAATTATAAAAATGAAAAATAATAAATATTTAAAAATAATTAAAATAAAGCCAATTAATTTTAATTTAAAATCAGAACTAGAAAAAGAAGCAATATTAAATTCATATAAAATATTTTTAAAAACATGTAATTTTAATTTCCAAATTTTAATTCAAAGTAATAAAGAAGATTTATCTAATCATTTTTCTCAAATAATTAATAATTTAAATCAAGAAGAAAAAAATATCCAAGAAATATCAAATAAATATATAAATTATATAAAAGAATTAAATAATAATAAAAAATCATCTTCAAAAAATTATTATATAATAATTAATTATGAAAATAAAAATAATGAAAATATTGATATTGATTCTTATGCAACAGAAGATTTAAATAATAAATATTTTAAAATAAAAGACTGTTTATCAAGGTGTGGAAATACTGCAATAGACATATTAGATAAAAAACAAATAATAAAAATAATTTTTTCTTTTATTAATACAAGAATATATTTTAATAATAATTAAAAAAATATAAAATAAAAATAAATTAAAATTAAATAAAAAAATAAATATAAAATTATATTAATGAAAAAATAAAAAGGCTTAAAACAAAAAATAAAAGGATAAAAAAATTAGAAAATAATAAAAAAATATAAAATCAAATAATATTAATAAAAAATTAAAGATAAAAATATAAAAAATAGATAATAAAAAAATAATAAATTAAAAAAAGAAAAAATATAAAAAATATAGATAAGAAAAAATAATATGACGTAAACTATAATAACATAAGAATAATTTCAAGAAACAGAAATAATTTGTATGAAATAAGATAAGTTAATAAAAAGATAAAAGTTATACAAAGAAAATATAAGGATAAAATTGAGAAGAGGTAAAATGTATAAAATATTGTCAAAAAGATATTAAAAAATAATTGCAAATTAAAGTTCGAACAAATTTAATCAAAACTAAAAAAAGTAAAATAATTTATAGTAAACAAAGATGAGAAAGAATATAGCAAAAACAATATAAAAATATCAAGAAAATATTATAAAAAAGTGTATCGGGCTGGTAGAAAAATAGAAAAGTAATTAAATTGAAATAGAAAAAACAATAGTAAACATAATATAAAAATAAATGAGATTTAAAATTACAAAAAATTAAAAAGATATATTGAGGTAAAGTATGAATTTAACTAGCTATATAAAAAATAACAAAAAGACAAATAACTAGTTGCAAATTTTAAAAGTTATAATTTTATTAAAGTAGAGGATAGAATCTGAATAATTTAGAAATAAGACCAAAGAAAATAATATTAGATATGTGAAACGATACAAAAAAACAATTAACATAACATAAAAAACTATAAAATTATAGTTGCAAAAGGGAATGACAAAAGACAGTAGCTATTACATAAAGAAGGAAGAAAATTACAAAAACAAAAGGTAATTAATTATTATAAAAAACAAATAAATTAATAAAAAATAAAATATAAATATAATTAAATAATTGTAAAATATAAAATATTAAAAATAATAAAGATTAATTATTAAATTAAACAAAAATAAAATTTAATTTAATAAAATTATAAAATAAATAACAAAAAAATAATTAAAAAAATTAATTTATTCAGGAGGAAAAAATGAAATTAATAAAAAATAAAAATAAAGAAAAAAATAATAAAAAAACAAATAAACTTGAATTTTTAGAAGGTTGTTTTTCAGAAAAAGATTTATTAGCACCATCATATATTAATTTATCTAATCCGAAATATATAGAAATAGATAATAATTATTATTCATCATTATTATTAATAAATTATTTTAGAGAACAAAATGAATTAATATTAAAATCTTTAATAGATACAAATATAGATGTAAATATTTCAATTTTTTATGAAAAACAAGATACATATAAAACAATTAGAGAGCTTACATATCATATTGGAAATGTTGGGGCAGACTTAAAAGGAAATAATCAAAATAGACAAGATATTGAAATTGCAGCATTTACATATAATGACGCAAAATATATTAGAAAAGAATTGCAAATAAATAATGAAGAATTATATTATTTATATATTTATATTAATACATTTTCACAAAATACTAAAGAATTAGAAAATATATTAAATAAAATAGAAGGAATAATAGAATCAAAAGGTATTCAAGTAAGAAGAGCATACTTTAGACAAGAAGAAGCATATAGAGCCTGTTTACCATTTATGGAAAATCATAAATTATTAAAAGAAGTTACAAAAAGAAATATATTAACAAGTGGATTAGTAGCAACATATCCTTTTATTTCATCAGCTATTTTCGATGAAAACGGAATTTTTGTAGGAACTAATATTTATAATAAATCATTAGTATTTATTGATAGATATAATACAAATAAATATAAAAATGCAAATATGTGTATATTTGGAACATCAGGCGCAGGAAAGTCATTTTATACAAAATTGTTAATTTTAAGATATAGGCTTATGGGAATCCACCAATATATAATAGATCCAGAAAGAGAATATAATAACTTATGCAATAATTTAAATGGAACACTATTAAAAATAGGACCTGGATCTAACACATATATTAATATTTTTGATATTAGAAAAGAAAGTATTGAAGATAATGAAAAGGGATATTTAGCAAATAAAATAGGAAAATTAATAGGATTTTTTAATTTGATTTTTGGAAAAATAAATGAAGAAGAAAAAGCAATTTTAGAAGAAAAATTAATCGAATTATATAAATTAAAAAATATAACTTTTGATGATAAAACTTTATATAAAGAATTAGAAAATAAAACAGATAATAATTTTATATTTAAAGAAAGTATAGATATGCCAATTTTAGAAGATTTTTATAATTTACTTGATAAAGATGAAAAAACAAAAATATTTAAAATAAAATTAATACCTTTTATTAAAGGCTCATTAAAATTTTTTAATAATTATACAAATGTAGAATTAGATAATAAATTAATAGTTGCAGATGTGTATGAATTAGGTGAAGAAAATTTAAAATATGGAATGTATTTATTTACAGATTTATTTTGGGACAAAATAAAAAAAGATAGAAAAATAAAAAAAGCTATTTATTTAGATGAAATATGGAGATTAATAGGTGTAACATCTAATAAGGATGTGGCAAGTTTTATTTATAAAATATTTAAAACAATTAGAAAATATGGAGGAAGTGGAGTAGCTATAACTCAAGATATATCAGATATATTTAGTTTAGAAAATGGAACTTATGGAAAAAGCATTTTAAATAATTCAAGTATAAAAACATTTTTTTCTTTAGAAGAAGAAAATATAAAAATATTAGAACAATATACTAATTTATCCGAAAAAGAAAAAATAGAAATAAAATCTTTAAAAAGAGGAGAATGTTTAATGTTTGTTGGAGATGAACACATATTAAATAAAATAGAGTCAGCTGATTTCGAAAGAGAAATAATAGAAAATAAAAATTAATAAAAAAATTAAAAAGGAAAAAATATGAAAAAAATAATTACAGCACTTGGTAATGAAAAAATATATAATATATTGAAACAAGAAAATGATATTGAAATTATAGTAAATGATATTCAATATAAAGAAGGAATAATAGAAGTATTAGAAAAATATTTTGACATTGATTTTATTATAATAAATAATTTGCTACAAGGAGAAATATCATTAGAAGATTTAATTAAAAAAATAATAAAAATTAATAATAATATAAAAATAATTTTAATTATAGAAAAAAAGAATGAAGAAATAAATAATAATGGTATATATAAAATTTTATATAATAATGAAAATTTAATAAGACAAATAATTGAAATTATAAATGGAAATAAATATGATATTGAAATAAAAAATGAAAATAACAATTTAAAAAATATTATTTCAAAAAAAGATAAAAAAATAAAAAATAAATTAAATTCAAATAAAATAAATTTTATAAAAATTAATAAATTAATATTAAATAAATTAAAAATAAAATTATTTAATATTAATAATAAAAAAATAGATAATAATGTTTCAAGAATAATTACTGTAACTGGTCCAAATGGAGTAGGGAAAAGCATTATATCTGCAAATTTAGCAAAAATAAATATTTATTCTAAAAATAAAATTTTAATAATTGATTTTAATCTTAATAATTATTCTATTAGTACTATTCTAGGTGCAAAAAAATATCCAATAAAAAATAGTAAAAATATATTAGAAAATATTATAAAAATAAATAAAAGAATATACTTGATTTTAGGAGAATTTTTATTAAATTCAGAAAATAAAATTGCTAAAGAAAAAATAGAAAAATTAAAAAATAATTATGATTTAATAATTATAGATTTAAGCCCATATAATTGTGTTAAAAATCTAATAGATTTATTTAATTTTAGTGATTTTAATTTATTTTTATCAGATACTAATTTTTTAGAAATAAGTAAAACAATTAATTTATTAAATATATTTATAAATAAATATAAAATAAATAAAAATAAATTTAGTATTTTATTTAATAAATATAATTTAAAATCAATTAATTATAAATTATTAGAAAAAATATTCTCAGAGTTTAAAATAATAGGATATTTAAAATTTAATAATAATTATAATAAATTAATAAATAAAAATAAAAAGAATTTTGGAGGTGAGAAAAAAATAAGAAACGAATATTTATATATAAATAAAAAATTAAAATAAATGTAATAAAGGGAGAGGATAATTATGCAATTAGAAAATAATATGGAAATAAATAATAATTTAAATGAAATTGTTAGTGAAAAAGAACAAAATAGTTTTCTTAATTCAACATTAGGAAAAGTTGTAGATTCTGCAATAGATGTAGGTTTAAGAATGGTTCTACCAGATTTTATAGAAGATGGAACAATAGCAGTAAAAAATGCTCTTTTGCAAGGCGGGCTAAAAGAAGGAATAGATACAGCAATAAATGGAGCAATTAGTTTAGGAAAAAGTGTGTTAGGAATATTTACAGGAAAATTTGATGATATTTCTCAAGCAAGAAATGCTATAAAAAGTGGAGGAATAATAGATGGAATATCAGATGTTTTAGATAAAGTAATAAACAAAACTAGCTCATCGGGAATAATTGACAAAAATATAGCAAATCTTATAAGCAACGGTAAAGATGCAATATTGGATAGTGTAACAAACAAGATAGAAGATGAATTTACAAAACAAATTGATTCAGCAGAAAAGCTTGCAAAATATGAAACAAATTGGAAAGAATATTTTAAAAATAAAGATTTTAAAGGAATGCAAAGGGAATACGATAAAATAAAAGACAAAATAAAAGAATTATTGCCAATAGAAAATACTTTAAAAGAAGCAAGAGTAATAGAAAATTTACATACATTAATAAAAAATAATGGACAAGATTTTAATTTGACAAAAGAACAATTAGAATTAGCAAATATGTTAAGCTAAGTAAAAAACTAGCAAATTCTTTAGAATTTAGCTAGTTTTCACTTGCAAAAATAAGCTATTTTATAGTATAATACACTTGTATTTAAAACATATGTGTGAAAGGACGGAAAACAAAAATGGAAGAAAATGAAGGAAAAATCATTGAAAGAAATATTGAACAAGAAATGAAAACATCATATATTGATTATGCAATGAGTGTTATTGTTTCTCGTGCACTTCCTGATGTAAGAGATGGTTTAAAACCAGTACATAGAAGAATATTATATGCTATGTATGAAGATGGTATAACTTCTGATAAAGCTTATAGGAAAAGTGCAAATACAGTTGGTTCTGTTTTAGGAAGATATCATCCTCATGGAGATGCTTCTGTATATGATGCTATGGTAAGAATGGCACAAGACTTTTCTCTTAGATATCCATTAATAGATGGTCATGGAAACTTTGGTTCAATTGATGGAGACTCAGCAGCTGCTATGAGGTACACAGAAGCTAGAATGTCAAAAATATCTGAAACAATGCTTACTGATATAGAAAAAAATACAGTAGATTTTATGCCAAACTATGATGACAGATTACAAGAGCCAACAGTATTACCATCAAAAATACCAACTCTTCTAATTAATGGGTCATCAGGGATTGCAGTTGGAATGGCAACAAATATACCACCACACAATTTAACAGAGGTAATAAATGGTATTGTAAAAATTATTGATTCAGATAATGTTACAGATGAAGAACTAATGGCAATAATAAAAGGACCAGATTTTCCTACAGAAGGATTAATTTTAGGAAGAGAAGGTATAAAAGAAGCTTATACAACAGGTAAAGGTAAAATTACAATGAGAGCAGAGGCAGAAATAGAAGAAATGAGTGGAAATAAACAAAGAATTATTGTAAGCTCTTTACCATACCAAGTAAATAAGGCTAAATTAATTGAAAATATTGCAAATTTAGTTAAAGAAAAAAGAATTGAAGGAATATCAGAAGTAAGAGATGAATCTGATAGAGAAGAAAAAGTAAGAGTTGTAGTTGAACTAAAAAGAGATGTTAATGCACAAGTTATACTAAATCAACTATATAAATTTACTCAAATGCAAGAAACATTTGGTGTTATTATGCTTGCATTAGTTGATGGTCAGCCTAAAATATTAACTTTAAGACAATGCTTAGAATATTACATAGATCATAGAAAAACTGTTATTCTTCGTAGAACTCAATTTGACTTAGATAAGGCATTAGCAAGAGCTCATATATTAGAAGGATTAAAAATTGCATTAGACAATATTGATGAAGTAATTGAAATTATTAGAAATTCTTATGATGATGCAAAAGAAAGATTAATGGAAAGATTTGGTCTTTCAGATATACAAGCTCAAGCAATTCTTGATATGAGATTAAAAACATTATCAGGTTTACAACGTGAAAAAATAGAAGAAGAATATAATGAATTAATGAAGTTAATTGAACATTTAAGAGCAATACTTGCAAGCGATAGACTAGTATATGACATTATAAAAGAAGAATTATTAGAAATAAAAGATAAATACGGTGATGAAAGAAAAACAAAAATAGTAGCAGCTGAAGGAGAATTTGATGTTGAAGATTTAATTAAAGAAGAACAATGCGTTGTTGCCTTAACTCATTTTGGATATGTAAAGAGAATGCCAATTGATACATATAAAAGCCAAAAAAGAGGAGGAAAAGGAATAACAGGAATTGCAACTAGAGAAGAAGATTTTGTAAAACAAATATTTACTGCATCTACGCATGATACTATATTATTCTTTAGTAATAAAGGAAAGGTATATAGATTAAGAGGATATGAAATACCAGAAGCAGGAAGAACAGCAAAAGGTACAGCAATAGTAAATCTTTTAGCTTTAGACGGCGGAGAAAAAATATCTGCAGTTATTCCAATTTCTAATTTTGCAGATGGAAAATATCTTTTAATGGCAACAAGAAATGGAACTATTAAAAAGACACCTTTAAATGAATATATTTCTGTAAGAAAAAACGGATTAATAGGAATAACACTAAAAGAAAATGATGAATTAATAGATGTAAGATTAACTGATGGAGAAGATAATGTAGTTCTTGTTACAAGTAAAGGTATGTGTATTACATTTGATGAAAAAGATGTAAGACCAATGGGAAGAACCTCTCAAGGTGTAATTGGAATTAGAGTTTCAGAAGATGATTTTGTAATAGGAATGGAATCTATAATTCAAGGAAGTAAAGCTACACTTCTTGCAATTACTGAAAACGGATTTGGAAAGAGAACAGAACTTGATGAATACAGAGTTCAAACAAGAGGGGGAAAAGGAGTAATAACATATAAGGTAACTCATAAAACAGGAAATTTAGTTGGAATAAGAATTGCAACAGATGATGAAGATGTAATGCTTATAACTGATACAGGTACAATAATTAGACTAAGAGTTGCAGAAATTAGTGTTCTTGGAAGATCTACACAAGGAGTAACTTTAATGAGAACAAATGAAGGTAAAGTAGTTAGCATAGAAACGATACCAATGGAAGAAAAAAATGAAGATTCAGGTGAATAAGTATAATTGCAACAATTGAATCATTAGAAATACATGATAAAAACAAAAATCAAGAAGAAAGATAAAGGACTGAGTTTAATCAGTCCTTTTTTTAAATCTAATATCATCTCCGAAAAAATAACAAATATCATAATTTCCAACAATTCTTGAAACGATACGTTCATCATAATTTGAATATAAATTTTTCAAACTTAAATTAGTAGAAATAATAGTTTTTGTAACTTTATTTTGATTTAATAATCTAGTATTAATAATATTAAATAACTCCGTAAATTTCATACCATTCATACATTCTGTTCCTAAATCATCTATTATTAATAAATCGACATTTAAAATACTATCTAGAATATTTGAATCCCTTGTTTTTCCAAATCTGTAATCTATTATGGAATCAAGCATAACTGGAGCTGTTTGATATAAGACATTTTTACCTTTTTTCAATAATTCATTTGCAATTGCACTTGATAAAAATGTTTTTCCTAAACCTGTATTTCCAGTAAATAATAAATTTTTTTGGTTTATATCCTCAAAATTTTCTATAAATTTAAAACAAATATTTTTTATTAAATTAATATTTTCTCTTGGAGAGATACTAGTATGATACTTATTTTCATCTACTTTATCAGAATAATATAAATCAGAAAAATTTTCAAAATTTTGTGTATTTAAATTTGAAATATTTGCTTTATTATATTGCTCATTATAAAGTTTTTGTTTTAAACAACTACACATAGAGGAAGTATAATCAATATTTGTTATATATCCTGAATCTTTGCACAGACTACATTCATAATGTGGCTCGAAAAAATCTTCAGAAATATTAATAGATTTTAAAATTTTACTTTTTTCATTTTTTAATTTAGTAATATTATTATTTAATTCTTCTAATAATTTCTTATCATTATTATTTATTATAGATTTAGTAGTAGAAATAGCAAGAAAAGTTAATTTATCATCTATTTCTTGAAGTTTAGGGTATTTTTTATATAATTCTTGCTTTCTTAAATTTGCTTCATATTCAGCATTTATTTTTTTCTTATTGTATTGTGATAATATATTTTTTAATAAAATATCTGACATTAAAATTTATATGATATATTTAAAAATAAATAATCATAATCTCCTTTTGCAATATATTTAGGTTTTTTATAAAGGATGTACCCATAAACCCAATTATTTAAGATTCGCATATAAACTCTCTAAATTATCATAAGTTCTTTGTTCATATTTATTATATCCTGTTTGTTTTTCTAATTGTTTTACATTTTTATTTTTTTCTTTCATCTCAGATAAAAATTCCTGAACTTCATTTGAAGTTTTAAAACCTCTATCATGCCAATCAGTAAGTAATTTATCCAAATAATCAAAAGTAGGGTTAGCCTTTGAAGTTGTACGTTTTAATGCAATTTCAATAATATCCATACTAAATCCAAAATCAATAATCCATTTTTCTATATACCCATACTCATATTGTGTAAGATTTCTAGAAATTCCTAATTTTTTTGAAATGGTTTTAGCAATTACATTTATTTTTTCTTGTTTTTCGTAATATGTATCTAAATCATTAAAACTTCTTATATTGTTTTTGTTCCAAGCCTCTGCTACTGTTTGTACATAATTTTTGTGAAGAGCAGATTTATCAAAACAATATCCAAACAGAGCAATCATTACTTCTTCATCAAAATTATATTTTTTAAACCATAGTTCTATTTCAGGATACCAAGTAGTAGGCATAAGCCCTGAAAAATATTTGTTGTTTATAAAATCAATTGCTTTTGCACGTTTTTGATTTTCAGCAGATTTTTTTAATTGGTCAGCAGATAAAGCAGTTTTAGGTTTATACAATTTGTGTAATTCAATTTCTTGAATGCTATTAATAATATATCCAGTATTCTTCTTTGTTATTAAACATTTATCTTCCCAATATTTAACTGCATCTTGAATTGTTTTTAATGGAAGAACTAATTTTTTAGATAAATCATTTACTTTAATATCTTTATCATATTTTGATAAAAATACCATATATAAATATACTTTTATGAAATCGCCAGAAGCTTCTGATAAATATTCAGAAAAAAATATATCTGGTAATAAAGTATTTGAAAATAATGATGATAAGTCTGCACTTTCTAATTTCATCTATAGTTCCCCCTTTAAAAGTATGAATAAGATTATATCATTATATTTGTGTTTTTACAATCCAAAAAAAAGGAAAAAATAGTAGAAAAGAGAAGAAAAAGAAAGAAAAACATAGAAAAAAACAGTTTGTTAAAATTTAATACTTTTTGTATAAATAAATTTTAGGTCTGCAAATATAAAAATATAAATATTGCAATATATATAATATTTTTTCATGATTAAATCCTATTATACTAAATAAAGCAAAAGGCAAGAAAAGTATAATAAAAATACTAATTTTTACTGTTATATTAGGTATAAAAAAATATACAAAAGCAAATATAATTAATCCCCATATTATATTTAAAATCACAGTAGTATAATCAATAAAACCTAATAACTTACTATTAAAATTATAATTTTGTGGAAAAATAAATTTCATATAAAATACCATTCCTTTCTTTTGGTACACAAGTTATAAAAATAAATAAAATTATTTTATATATCCTTTCAAAACTTTAAAATTCTGTGCAACATCTGTTGAAATACCTCCTATAAAATGTTGCACATAAGAATTTGCTCTAATTAAAGCATATATAGATCCAATGCACAATATTTTAGATGCAACATCTGGGCTTGCAAAATCTAAAGCAAATATTATTAATAAAACTATAGAAATAAAAGGTTGAACAAATAATAAAGATATAAATATTTTAAACCAAGATTTGAAAAACCAAGAACTAGAATTATTAATTAGTGTAAGTAAAGCAAAAGGGGTAAGAAGTACAAGAACTTTTACCATTATATATCTAAGAGAATATGAAAAAAGTAAACTCATAAAACTAGCAGAAATTAAACTTCTTAATAATCCATCAAAAGAAAAAACATTAAGGGTTGTAGAATCAATAGTTATTGTAGAATTTAAGTTTTCTATTAAATTAGAAAAACAAATTTTTTCACCTAATATATTTTGTCCAATTTCACGAATAGCATCAGAAATAAGAGAATTAAAATAAATAAAAGTTTCACAAATAAAATAAGAGCAATTAATAAAAATTCCAAAAATTAATAATTTAAAAACAAATTGATAAGGTCTTTCTATTTGAATACCAGCAAAATATGAATATAGTAATTTAAAACAATAATATATGCACACAGCAAGTAACAATGAATTTGCAATTAGGATTAAGCTATTATTTGAATTATTATTAAATAATTTTTCAAATAAAGAATCATTAATAATATTAGTATTAATAAAAGATAATTCATCTAAAGTATTATAAACACTGTTATCAATAGAAGAAAATAATGTATTTAATAAAGTATTTATTGTATCAATTATAACCTGTGAAATATTAGTTGTATTTGTAATTGCTTCTTCCAAAAATATACCTCCAAAATAAAAATTTGATATAAAAACCACAAAATTTATAAATTTAATAATAAAATATTTATTTAATAATTAAAAAATTAATCAATTAAAGATTTAATAGCAGATAATATTAAATTAATTGCTAAAATAAATCCATAAGAAAATAAGGATCCTCTGATTAATTTTTTTGCAACTCTAATTCTTTCTTCGTCACCAAAACTAAATTTTTTCATAAATACACCAACACCAACTGCAACAGCAGCTGCAGGAGTAGCAAGAGTTAGAAGCCATCCTTCTATATCTTCAAAAGCATCATTTAGTTTTTTTACAAGCTCTGGTTCAGAATCAAAAAGTCCAGCCAAACTAATATTAGAAAATAAGAAAAATAATATAAATAAAAAGCAAATAGAATAAAAAATAATAAATTTAATTTTTTGTTTTTTCATAAAGTATCATCCTTTCAATTATTTTTTAAAATAAGGTTTTAATTTTATCTTTTGTGGCTTAATAATTTTATTACCATCAGATAAAAAAGATAAACTACAAAAATTTCCAAGTTCTTGGGTAAAAAACTTAGTATCATAAACATATTCATAGCTAATTTGTGTGCTAATACTTTCTGATATATTAGAATCAGTTGAATTTAAAGAATTAGTAATATAGCTATAATTAGTTTCTTTTGCATTTTCAGAAATACTTTTAAATATTTTTTCTTTATCTTCTTTACCAATTTGTTTTTGCGCATTTTCAATAGTAAAAATATCATCAGTTCTAAACCAAAATTTATTTACTAAATTTTGAATAATTACTTCTACAGAATATTTATTATTTAAAGTGTTTAAAAGGGAAGTATAACTTTGTGTTGCTACAATATTTATACATTTTGCTTCTCTACTTTGGGCATAAAATTCACTATCTGAAACAGTTGCGTATTCATGATATTCATCTGATATAAATGCAACAGTTCTAGAAGAATTTTTAAAATTGTGCGCAAGTCTTGCCATTACTTCTGATTGAAAATCTAGTTTTAAATAAGTTGCAATTATTTTAGATAAAATTTTATACTCAGAAATATTCATATTTAAAACAACTATTTTTCCAGTATTAATTAAATCTTCAAAACCAAAGAAATTAAGTTCTTCTTTTTTGGGGTTAAAAGTAGAATATATCTCATAATCAGATACAAAGACATTTGTAATACGGGTAATTTCAGACTTTAAAATAGATAGAGTTCTTAAATCTAAAGATAAAAATTCTTTTTGAAAAAAAGTTAAACTAGATAATAAATTATAAATATCTTCTTTTGAAAATTCATTATTTATAAATTTATTTCGCAGTATTTCTATTTTTTCAAGATAATAATTATTTTCAGAAATTAATTTATGTATTTCTTCAAAAGTGACATATCCATTATTATATAATCTACAAAGCTTGATACATTCTGCTAAAATTTGTTCTACTTTATCAAGCCAATAACTTTCAGAATTATTAGGAGAAAATAAAAGCAAAATTGTTTTTAATCTATTTGCTAAAACTGAAGCTTTTAAATTAGGTTTATGTAAAGGATTATATTTATATTTTCCAGCTAAGCTAATTATAATTAAATCATTTTCTCTTTTAGCATTTTTAGCAAATTCAGAAACTTTAATATAATAATTTCCTTTAACATCTAAAATAAGCATACCAATTTTATTTGAATTATCTAAAGCAGAATATTTAATTAATTGTTTAGTAAAAGGGTACATTGCACTACTTGTTTTTCCAGTACCAATAGTTCCTGTAATTAATATATTTTGATATAAACTTTTTTCTGATAAATATATGGGAATATTAGAAGAATAATTATTTCCAACAAATAAATTTAAATCTTTTTTTATATTTTTTAAATTATTTTCGTTAAAAAAAGTATATTTATTTTTATTTAATTTTAATTTATAAAAAACAACGGAAATAAATTTAAATATTTTTTTAAAATTAAATAAAATTAAAAACTTTTTTAATTTATTTAAAAACAATTTATTTAAATTAAATAATTTTTTGAAAAATACAGAAAAAATAAAATAAATAAAATTAGAAATAATAAATGAAGAAAAAATATATGTAATAAAAAATGTGATTTTAATATATTTCCATAAATCAGGATTTTTAATGCAAATATCAAAAGGATGTATTCCATAAGTAATTATTATAGAATTTGAATAAAAAATATTAGAAAATAATTTATATCCAATAAAACAATAAATAAATGAAAAAATAATTATAAATAAAAATCGCTTAATAAAAGTACCTCCAATTATAAAATTTAAATAATTTAAAAAATGAAAATTGTAAAGAAATTAATTATTAAAAAAATCAGATTTTAATTTTAGTTTAGAACCTTGTAAATTATGAAATAATTTATTATTGAAAAATAAATAAATTGAATAAAGAGTAATAAAAAGATGAATAATAAAAAATATAAAGAATAAATCAATTAGGTTTAATTTAAACACCGCCTTCCTAATTTTTACCAATCATACAACATTTTTTTTGTTTTGTCTATAGTTTTCTGAAAAATTCGTAAAAAATATTCTAAAACAATATATATCCTCAAAACTCTTAGTATTAAAAATAAAGGTTTTTGAGGATATATACTTTTATTAAAAAATTTAACACTATGTAATAGGAAGTATTATACTAAATGTAGTACCTTTTCCTTTTTCACTTTCAAAAGTTATATTTCCATTAAAATGAGCTCTAATGGTAGAATATGACATAAATAGTCCTAAGCCGGTACCATTTTTACCTTTGGTCGTTATCATTTCTTTAAATAGTTTTTGCTTAACTTTATCAGGTAATCCATTTCCATAATCTTTTACAGATATTATAATATTATTATCTTTTTTATCTAGTATTAAGTCAATACTTTTATTAGTTTCACCATTATATGCCTGTATACTATTTGAAATCATATTATTTATAACTTGTACTAAACTTGTTATATCTCCATGAAGAACCGTGTTTTTATCGGTATTAAATTTTATATTTAATACAATCAATGCATTTTTTAATTCATGCTTCATTAAAATATTTACTCTTTTAATTAGTTCATCCAAATCAAAAGATGTTGATTCATTATCTGATAGAGTAACAGCTTGTCCTTTAACAGCAGTAATTACATCAGACATATATTCTGAATATGATTTTATTTTATTCACCCATTCAGTCATATCTTTTGCAATAGCATGGTGATCATCATTGGTTACTTCAGGGTCACCAATAGATTCATCATATTCTTTTATTAAATCTGATAGCCCTTCACTAGCTCCTGAAATTGACATTATAGGTGTTTTTAAGTTATGTGCAATTCCACCAATTAATTGACCAAGTGAAGCTAATCTTTCTCTTTCCATAAGCATATTTTGGTTATTTTGAATTGTTTTTAAGTCGAGCATATGTTGAGTTGTATCTTTAAATAATATAAGAATTCCTAAAAATTTTCCATCTGATTTTATTGCATTAATTTCTATATGGAAATATTTTTCTTCGTCCATTAATTTCTTTTCAAAATTGTATGTATCATCAGACATTTTTACCTCTTCAATATAATTTTTTAAATCTTCTTTTTTGAAATTAAAATAGTTTAATCCTGCAATAAAATCATAAAAATTTTGATTTCTGACAGAGATTTTTTCAAGTCCAAACATATTTAAAAAAGTTTGATTAAAATCAATAATTAAATCATCTTCGTTAATAACAACATAACCATCCGAAATTCTGTCTACAATTTTTTGGAGTGCGATAGGAGCAACAGTTAAAAATTCAAATTTGAATATGGCAATTGCGAAAAACAAAATTGTAAATGCGAAGCAAATAGGTGTTATGTAAATAGTCATAGGAATGATATTAAAAGTTCCCAAAATATTTATAGCTATTGGAATTAGCACGCCAATAACAATTAAAATAGACTGTTTAGAAAAGAAACCTGCATTTTTAACAGAATATCTCAAAAGATTTATTATACTAATTGCTAATAATCCATAAGTATATATATAATGTATGATAGTATAAGGACCTGTGATTGTATCATTTAAATTAGTAGAATATACTTTATAAAATAAATGATGATACTTATTTGTCCATAGTACAATTAAAGAAATTATTGGTACAATAAATAATAATAAGTACCTTTTCTTAAATTTGATTTTGGTATTTGCAAAAACGAAACTTGTAAAAAATAAAGAAATAGGCAAAAAGCAAATACCAATATATGCAAAATAGTCAAAAAATATTGGAGAAATATTAAATAAATCAGAAAATAGTATTTGACAAATTAAAGGAGCAAGCCAAATAAAAATTAATAATAAGTTTAATGTAAAAACATTAGCTAATGTATTCTTAAATTTATTTTCTTGAATATAAAAGTATAATGCTAGAGTTATAATTGTTGAAATAACTAACATTATTAAGTTAAAAGCATCCATAATTTTAACCTCCTATATATTTTTTATTAAATTTTCAATATATTTTTTTGTAATAATTGGCCATGAAAAACCTATTTTATGGAAAAAAGCTTGAGAAAAATTATTTTCTATTTTAATAGGTGTATCATATATTAATTTATGGTCACTATTTAAATCATTTAATATATGTGAAAGAACATATTTTTTTTCGTCATTTTTTAACATATTATTTATAATATTTCTAAACTCTAAATCTGAAACAATATCAATTTTATATTTTTTAGGTAGTAAATTAATAAAATTTTCTATATAAACATGATTTTGATTAAATATATGTAAAACGGATATATTTTTATCCAAATATTCTATGCTTTTCACAATAGCTTCTGCAACATAATCAACAGGACTAAATTCCATGTATTTATCCAAAATATAATCTGGTAGAGCAGAAATTTCCAAAAAGGCTTTTATTTTATTTGCAAAAGCATTTTCACTTGAGTTAAGTTGAAATTTGCCATCTGAAAATCTATTTGTGATATTTCCTATCCTTAATATTAAAGCATTTAAGTTACCTTTGCTTATTTCCTCTAAAATATTTTTCTCAGCTTCAAATTTACTATGTACATATACATTTTCCATTGATTGTCCTATATAAAGGTTATTTTCATTAAAACTTACATTAGATGTAAAACTGTTATTATTAACGGCAAAGTCAGCCAAAGTATTTCCAGAAACACTTATAGTAGATATTTGTATTAATCTTTTATTATATCTTTCACAAAATTCAATTAATTTTCTTACACTCGTTGTATTAATTGCTTCAAAATCACTATAGTTTCCATAATGCTTTACTACTGCTGCAGTATTTATTACACAAGAAATATTATTACTAATAGAGAAAAGCTTTTCGTCTGTTAAGCCTAATTTATCTTGAGTTAAATCTGAGTTTATAATAAATATACGTTTATTTATTAAATTATCATATATATTTCCAAAATAAAAATGTAACTTGTTTAAAACTTTATCAGTTAATGAAATACTAGGGTCTTTTCTTACTAAACAATAAATTTTAATATCAGTATTTTTTATTAAATAATCTAATATATGTGCACCCAAAAATCCAGTTACACCAGTTAATAAAACATTTCCTATTGGATTATATGTAAGATTACTTAAATTATCAATATTATTTTTACTTAACACATTGTTTATATTAGAGTAATCATAGTTTGCGTAAGAATCAAGAGATGTATCAATAATATTCATTTTTTTATCTATAAAAGTTGATAATTTACGTATGGTATTATATTTAAAAATTTCTGCATATGTAACATTAATATTTTCTTTTAATAATACTATTTGCATTTTTAATGCGAGTAAAGAATCGCCACCAATCTCAAAAAAGTTATCTAAAACACTTATTGGTGATATGCAAAGCAATTTTTCCCAAATTTTAGAAATTTTACATTCTGTGTCTGTTTTAGGTAAAATAATGTGTTTATTGGTGTTAACAAAATTAGGTTCTGGTAATGATTTTACATCAATTTTTCCATTAGGTGTGTATTTAAAATCATCTATTTGCATAATGTATGTAGGAAGCATATAGTTTGGTAAAAACATACTTAAATACTGTTTTAATTCAGCTACAGGTATTCTGTTTTTAGAAATAAAATATGCACATAAAATCTGTCTATCAAAAGAATCTTTGGTTGCAGTAACTTTGACATTTTCTATTCCTTTAAAAGTTAAAAATATTTTTTCAATTTCACCTAATTCAATTCTTAAACCTCTAATTTTTACTTGAAAATCAGATCTTCCTAAATAAACTAATTCGCCATTATCTGACCATTTAGCCAGGTCGCCAGTATCATAAATTTTTTGATAATTATTATAAGGATTATCTAAAAATCTTCTATTTGTTAAATCTTGATTATTTAAATAACCTTTACATACTCCATCTCCACCAATATATAATTTACCAGGAACATTAGTTGGAAGAAGTTTTAAATTATTATCTAAAATATACATAGTAGTATTAGATATAGGAGTTCCGATATTAATATTATCTGTGTCAGTTAAATCTTTTATAGAAGACCAGACAGTAGTTTCTGTAGGACCATACATATTGTAAATTTTAGCTTTAGTTAAACCTTTTATTTTTTGTAATAGTTTATAAGGAAAAGGTTCTCCACCTAGCATAATAACCTTAAGTTTTTTTAAATATTCCAAAGAAGAATTATCACTAATTAATAATGAGAACTTTGAAGGAGTAGTTTGTAACATTGTAACACCATGCTTAATACATAATTGATTAAGTAACTCTGGAATTGTCTGTTCAGATTCGTTTGCAATAACAATTGTTATTCCTTTTTGCAATGGCAAGATGGATTCAAGCACAAATATATCAAAACAAATTGTAGTAATAGAAACTATTACTTTTTCAAACTGTATTTTAGAAGTGGTTCCTTGTATAAAATTATTTACATTTTTGTGAGTTATTGCAACACCTTTTGGATTTCCAGTAGAGCCAGAAGTATATATTACATATGCTAAATCATTAGGAGATATTACTTTATTTAAATTATTAGTGTCATATTTTTTATATGCAATGCTAGTATGTAATGAAACATCAATTATATCAACAATATCAAAGCAAATTGAAGAATCATTAGTTAAAATCAATTTAACATTACTATCCTTTGTTATATAACTTATTCTATTTTTAGGATAAGTTGGGTCTATTGGTAAATATGCTGCTCCTGTTTTTAATATTGCAAGCATGCTAACCATAATTTCTAATGAGCGAGGGAGCATAATTCCAACAATAGAATTATTTGTAACACCATTTTCAATTAAATATCTTGCTAATTGGTTAGCTTTTTCATTTAATTCCCTATATGTTAGTTTTTGGTCTTCGAAAACAACAGCAATATTATTTGGAGTTTCTTCTACTTGTTTCTCAAACAAATCTACAATCGTTTTATCACGAGGGTAGTCTACTGTAGTATTATTAAAATTATATAATATTTGTTTTTTCTCTTCTTCTGAAAGCATATCAATATCAGCTATTTTTGTATTAGCGTCTTTCAAAACACTATTTAATATGTTTATATAATGTGATGCAAATCTTTCTATAAAATTTTTATCAAATAATTTTGTACAATATTCAAAACGTAAAGATAATTTATCCTCAAAAGGTATAATTTCTAAAGACAAGTCGAATTTTGAAATATTGTTATCTGGTATAAAATATTTAGATTTTATACCTTTAAAATCTATTTCTGGATACCCATTATTCTGATAAATAAACATAATATCAAATAATGGATTTCTGCTAGCATCTCTTTTAATATTTAATTGTTTTACCAATTCATCAAAAGGATATGTTTGATTTTTGAAAGCTGATAAACAGTAATTTCTAATATTATTTGCAAAATCTTCAAAACTTGCATTATGATTTACTGTATTTCTTAGAGCCAATGTATTAACAAACATTCCTAAAACATTTGAAAGCTCTGGCAATTCTCTTCCAACAATAGGCGTTCCAATAACAATGTCATCTTGAGAAGTATATTTTGAAAGTAATATATAAAAAACAGATAACATTAGCATATATGGAGTAATTTTTAGTTTTTTAGACACATTATTTATATTATCAAAAATATCTCTATTTAAATTAATATAATAGTTACTACCCTCAAAGCTTTGTACAGAAGGTCTAGCATAAGTTGTAGGCATATTTAATAAAGGTATTTCATCTTTATATTGTTTAAGCCAAAAATCTCTTGCTTGTGCAAATTCTTTTCTATTAAATTGTTGCTTTTCCCATACTGCAAAATCTGTATAATCTATATGTTTTTCAGGTAATTCTTTTTCATTATATAAATCACATAATTCTTTAATAAAAATAGTTAAAGAGGCTCCATCACTAATAATATGATGCATATCTAGTAAAAGTAAAGAATGATTATCCTTTAAATTTAATAATTTTGTCCTAAATAAAGGCGCTTTACTTAAATCAAAAGGTTTAACAAAGTCTTTAAATAAATCTTCAATAGAAGAATCTTTTTGGTTTTCTACTATTAAATTAAAATCTATGTTGTTTTTTACTTTTTGAACAATCTCATCATTTAATAAAGTAAATGATGTTCTAAAAGACTCATGTCTATTTATTAAGATTCTAATGCAATTTTCTAATTTATTAACATCTGGTATTTTATCAAATATAAGACCGCCAGAAATATTATATAATAAAGAATTTGTATCCATACTAGAAGCATAGTAAATTCTTTTTTGAGCAGAAGAAACAGGGTAATATTCCTTCTTTGTAGCCTTTGAAATTGTTATAGTTTCTTTATTATTTGTTAAGTTAGATGAAATATAATCTGATAAATCTTTAATAACAGAATGCTCAAATATATCCTTAACAGATATAGATAGATTATATCTTGTACTTAAATAAGTTGATAAAGAAATTGCACTTAGTGAATCTCCACCAATATCAAAAAATGAACTATCTATACTTATTTGCTTTAAATTAAACATATCACATATTTTATTTATAATACATTCATCTATTAAATTACGTGCAGGAACTATCCTATTCTCCTCAAAAGCAGGCATAGGAAGTGATTTGCGGTCTAATTTCCCACTAATAGTAAGAGGTAAACTTTCAACCTGCAAAATATATTTTGGAATCATATACTTAGGCAAGTAATCTGCAACAAATGCTTTTAGATTATTTACATTAATTTGTTCATCAGCAATAATGTATGAGCAAATTGCTTTTTGATTATTTAATTCTATTAATATAGATATACTTTGCTTTATGCCATTATATTTTAATATATTTGTATCAATGTCTTCTAGTTCTATACGGTATCCACGTAGTTTAATTTGCTTATCTAGTCTTGTTAAAAATACAAGATTTCCATCAGGTAACCATTTTACTTGATCACCAGTTTTGTAAATAATTCCTTCACCAAAAGGATTTTTAACAAATTTTTGTTTAGTAAGTTCATAATTATTTATATATCCTCTAGCAATGCCATCTCCACCAACCCATAATTCTCCAGGAACACCAATTGGTTGTAAAGTTCCAGTTTTAGACACTACATAACAAGTAGAATTTGAAATAGGCTTTCCTATTGGAATTATTCCATCCTTCTCATTTCCTGAAATTTGATAACATGTTGAATAAGAACCATTTTCAGTAGGTCCATAGCAATTAATTATTTGTACTTTTGGACAAGCAGAAATTACTTTTGCAATGTGTTTTGGAGATATTACATCACCACCAGTTAATAAATAACGTACACTTGCAAAAATACTTGGATCTTCATTTATCAATTGATTTAAAAGCCCTGTTGTTAAAAATAAAATAGAAATTTGTTTTTCTTTAATAAAATTCTTCATATATGAAAAGTCCATTAATCTTGCTTTAGGGAGAATATGTAGTTTAAAACCATTTAATAAAGCACCAAAAATTTCAAAAATGCAGGCATCAAAAACAATAGTTCCCGTTTGAACCATAATTTCATGTTCCCTAAAGCTCAAGAAATTTGGATTTTTTACAAGTCTTACAATATTTCTTTGCTTTACCATAACACCTTTTGGAGTTCCAGTAGAACCTGATGTATAAATAATGTATATTAAATCTTCAGGTGTAATTGAAATTTCTAAATTATCTTTATTAGCGTTATTTCCATATATAAATGATGAATCTAAATCTATTTCTAAATAACTTACATTTAAAATCTTGACCATTTCACAAAGCTTATGACTTGTTAATATTAGACTAGGATTAGAATTAGATATTATATATGATAAACGTTCTACAGGAAGCTCAAAATCTAATGGTAAAAAGCATGCTCCTGCTTTTAAAATTGCTAACATTCCTATTATCATTTCCAAAGATTTATCAATAAATAATCCAACAATATCACCATTTTTTATTTGGTAATTTAACTTTAAAAAGTGAGCTAATTGATTTACTTTTTCATTTAATTCACCATAAGTTAGTTCTTCATTTTCAAAGTTTATGGCAATTTCATTAGAATGTTTTTTCACTTGTTCTTCAAATAATTCTATAATTGTTTTTTCGTAAGGATAAGCTATTTTTGTATTATTAAAAAGAGTTAATATTTGATTTTTTTCTTCAGGAGTGACAATTTCTAAATCTTTTAAACAATTTACATTATTATCAACAATTTGACTAATCATATATAAAATACGGTTATGAATCTTTTCAATTTCGCTTTCTGTATATTTAGAAACTTTGTAGTCATAAGCAATATTTAAATTATTATCATTTAAGTCAAATAGGTGAATATCAATATCATCTGCTATACAATTATCAAAAATCCAATTACTCGTATGAGGAATTTGGTCTTGATTTTCAGTAATTTTTGTTATTTGATAAGAAACTACAATGTTATATAAAGATGGAAGTGAAGTATTTTTTACTCTTAAATCTTCTAAAATTGTTTCATATCCGTATTTTTGATGTCTTAATAAAGAAAGTGAGCCTTGTGCAATATTTGTAGCAAAAGTTTTAAAGTCTAAAGCATCATCTATTTGTATACGAAGTGGTAAAACATTAACAAACATACCACAAGTATTTTTTTCTTTAAAATTAGAACGATTTAAAACAGGAGTACCTATACAAAAGTCGTTTAAATTAGACACTCTTCCTAAATAAATAGAATAAATTGCCATAAAAAAGTTAAACAACGAAATTTTATTCAAAGAAGCATATTCAGATATTTTGCACATTAAGTCTTTTGGAATAGAATATAATTTCCTATTTGCATTAATAGAATTAGCATTATTTGCATATTGGCTAGGTATTGTAGCAATATCAGGAACTGTTTGAAATAAACTATTCCAGTACTCTTTATCCTTTTCAAATTTTTTACTGTTTCTATATTCTTTTTCAGAAATAATATAATCTATGTATGAAGGATTTTCTATATTTTCAATTTCTTGAGAATTATTATTTAGAAGATAAGAATAATATGTGACAATTTCATTGCCCATAATTCCTAAGTTCCAAGAGTCAGAAATAATGTGATGGTTGTTAATAATAAAACCACCATGATTATTAGGAAGTTTAAACATTTTGAATTCAAATAAAAAAGAGTCTAAAAAATTAAATGGTGTATTTGCCATTTTTTGAGCCATTAAGTCCATTTCTTTTTCAGATGAAAGAGATAATAACTCAATTTCTATAGGTTCATAATCATCAACATATTGCATAAGTTTATCATTTTGAATAATAAATTTTGTATGATATACATCATTATTTTTAATAAACAATTGAATTGCGTTATTTAATATATCAAAATTTACTGGCTCATTAATAGTAAGTACGCCACATACATTATTAATATTTGTACCACTGTAGTAATTCTCTGTATGCCAAATAGATTTTTGAGGAGTAGTTAATTCATATAAACTTTTTTCCATTTTAAATGATCCTTTCAAAATATATATTCTCTACAATTACAAAAAAATTATATACTTAAAAAGAATAAAAATCAACAAAATCTTGAAAAATTTTACATTTTATATTACAATATGGTTACTGTTTAGTATAAAAATAAATATACACAAAAACAACTAATGCATCTTAGATGGCAATGGACATTTTCTTTCTTCATGAAGTTAAAAGAAAAGTACATTGCGACTAATTATAAATATTAACAATAAATAATATTACATTTGAAAACAAGGAGGAATTTTAATGGAAAAAAGATATCATGAAGAAATATCAAATTTTAGGGAATTAGTAAAAAGATATGAAAGTTTTGGAGAAAATATTGCTTTTAAGTACAAAGAAAATAAGGAGATACAAGAAATAACATATAATCAGTTTGCTAAAGATATTAAAAAAGTTGCAGAAAAAGTGTTAGCTTCAGATGTAAAAAGAGTAGCATTAATAGGAAACAATAGATATGAGTGGTGTATTACATATTTAGGTGTAACTACAGCAGGAAGAATTATTGTACCACTTGATAAAGCATTAACAGATAAGGAAATTGAAAAATTATTAAAAAGAAGCAAAGCAGATGCAATTGTATATGATGAAAAATATCAAAATGCTGTTGATGAAGCCACAGAGCAAGGCTGCAATATTAAATATAAAATATGCATGGATGATATTAAAAAAGATGGAATATTAAATTTTAAAGAGCTACTTAAAGATGGAGAAAATATAATAAAAGAAGGAAAATCAAAATACGATGATGTAAAATTAAAAGAAAATGAAATGTATATTATGTTATTTACATCTGGTACAACAAATGAACCAAAAGCTGTTATGCTATCCCAAGAAAATATATGCAAAAACATTTCAGCATATCAATACAATTTTATGATATATCCTTCAGATACCCTACTTTCATTTTTACCAATACACCACACATTTGAATGTAGTATAACATTTATATATGGTACATATTGTGGAGCTACAATAGCATTTTGCGAAGGACTAAAACACATAGCAAATAATTTAAAAGAATTTAAGGTATCTATTTTTGTAGCAGTTCCACTTGTACTTGAAACAATGGCTAAAAAGATTCAAAAAGCTATTGCAGATAGTGGTAAACAAGGAATGATAGATGTAATGACAAAGATATCTAATGTTCTTTTAAAATGCAAGATAGATTTAAGAAAAAAGATATTTAAACCTGTATTAAAACAATTTGATGAATATTTAAGAGTTGTACTCTATGGTGCTGCACCAATGGATAAAGCTACAATACAATGGTATAACAACTTAGGCATAGAGCTAATTCAAGGATATGGACTAACTGAAAGTTCTCCAGTTTTAACAGCAGAATCATCTGAAAGAAAAAGAGCAGGTTCTATAGGAATTCCTCTAAAAAATGTAGAAATAAAAATAGATAATCCAGATAAAGATGGAGTTGGAGAGATAATGGCAAAAGGACCTAATATAATGCTTGGATATTATGAAAATGAAGAAGCTACAAAAAAAGCATTAGAAGATGGTTGGTTACACACAGGAGATTATGGATACATAGATGAAGATGGATTTACATTTGTAACAGGAAGAAAGAGCGATATTATAGTTTTAAGAAATGGAAAGAATATATATCCTCAAGAGATAGAGTTTTTAATAAATAAACTACAATATGTAGATGAATGTATGGTATATTCTAGGGAAAAGACAAAAACAGATACACTTTTATGTGCAAAAATTGTGTATAACAAAGAAAATATAGTAGACCAATTTGGAGAAAAATCTGGGGAAGAATATGAAAAATTAATTTGGCAAGATATTAAAGAAATTAACAAAGATCTTCCTACATATAAGCATATAAAGGAAATAATTGTTACAGACGAACAACTAGAAAAAACAACAACACAAAAAGTAAAAAGATATGTGGAAATGAAGAAAATGGAAGCAAAATAAATGAATAAAATTCATTTTTTATGTGAATAATGTACATATAATATATATTGACTAAAGGAGAAAATAGAAAATGAATGATTATATAAAACAAGATAAAAAGAAAAAGCTAAAAGGAGAGTTATCAAGGGTAGGCATACTTCTTTTAGTTTTTTTGTGCTTAATTTTATCTTACATATTATACAATAAAACTCGGAGTAAGCCAAAGTAATTTAGATAATACAAATGTTGCTATAGAAAGAACTATGCAAAATATAGAAGAGGTAAAAGAAAAGAATAAAACTGTAACAGAGATGATTGCAGGTATAAATAATAGTGTTGTAGGGATTTCAAAAGTACAAAATAGTGGTACTAGCATATTTTCAGATGATAATATAACAAGCTTAGGTTTAGGTACAGGATTAATTGTTACAAAAAACGGATATATTTTAACAAATGCTCATGTTAGTGGAGAAAAGTATAGCAAATGCTATGTTACTTTAGTAGATGGAAAAACTTATGATGGAAGTGTAGTTTGGTCAAATACAGATATAGATATGTCTATTGTAAAAATAAATCAAAATAATTTGGAGGTGGCGGTTTTAGGAGATTCAGACAGTATCAAGGTAGGAGAAACTGTATATGCAATAGGAAATCCAATAGGGTATGAGTTTCAAAGGACAGTAACATCAGGGATTATAAGTGCCTTGAATAGAACAATTAAATTTGAAGAAGATGAAAATGAAACATATATGGAAGATTTAATACAGACAGATGCGACAATAAATCCAGGAAATAGCGGAGGTCCTCTTATTAATGTAGATGGAGAAGTAATTGGTATAAATGGAGTAAAAATAACATCAGCAGAAGGAATAAGTTTTGCAATACCTATAAATACAGTAAAAAGTGTTATATCAAGTTTTGAGCAAACAGGAAAATTTGAAGAAGCAAGCTTAGGAGTATTTGCTTTTGATAAAAATGTATTAGGATATATTGATGAAAATTTAAGATTTAATCAGGGAATATATGTAGCAAAAGTAAACGCAAACTCAGCTGCAAAAGATGCAGGAATAAAAAGTGGAGATATAATACTTTCAATAGATGGAAATAAATTAGAGAGAATGTGTGATTTAAGATGCTATATTTATACCAAAAAGCCAGGAGATAAGGTTAAATTAAAAATTCAAAGAAATTATAGAGAAATTGAAATAGAGGCAACTTTGAAAAAGAAATAAAAATACGTTTGAGGATGGGGAAAAGACGTATATTTAATAATATATGCACTTTTGTCCGTCTCTTGAGCCACTTTTTTATTGAAAAACAATAAAAAAGTGTTGACAAATAATAAAACAGAGTGTAGAATAATTGTATATTAAAAATAAGGAGATGGAAAAGCTTATGCAAATAGCTGTAGTTCGGAAGTTTTTTAATAGCAATACTACATTCTATTTTATTTTATGGAGAAAGGTTAGGTTTATCTGTATTTTTATTCTGTATTGCTTTTGGAATTTTTATTATTTATATTTTAAATAAAAATAATAAAATAAAGAATAAAAAGGCATTAATTTTAATGTTGCCAATACTTTTAATTTCTGCTACATATTTTATATTTAATAACGAATTTTTCTATACTTTTAATATTATTGCTTTAATATTGTTATATTCAATAATGATAATAATGCTAGTAATAGATAAAGTAACAATAGGCACAATTATAAGAAAAGTAGTATATTTATTATTAGGACCAGTAGAATTTTTAGAAGAAGCAGTTGGAAGTATAATAGAAACAATTGCAAAATTATTTAATAAAAGGGAAATATCAAAAAAGGAACATAGAACTATAAAAAAAATTATTTTAGGAATTATAATTACAATTCCATTATTAATAATAGTTTTAATTTTGCTTGCAAGTGCCGATAGTATATTTTTTAGTAAAATTATAAATTTATTAATTAAAGTATTTAGTCTAGGAATATTTGAAAGCGAAACATATATAAATTTATTTTTAAGAATTATTATAATACTATTTTTATCAGTTTATCTAATTGCACTTTTATATAATATAATTGAAGATAATTTTTGTGAAAATGATGTTAATTCAAAAACAAAAAAAGGAATAGACAAAATAATAGGAAATACAATGCTAACAATACTAAACATCGTATATTTAATATTTTGTTATATACAAATATCCGTATTGTTTATGAAAATAGGAAATATGTTAGACTACGAATATGCTACATACGCAAGACAAGGATTTTTTCAACTGATGGCAGTTTCATTAATAAATTTAAGTTTAATATTAATTACATTTAGAAGAAATGAACAAGATAATAGATTAAATTATACAAAAATAATGAATATATGTTTAGCAATATTTACTTTAATTATTTTATGCTCATCATTTTATAGAATGTATTTATATGAACAAGAATTTGGCTATACATTTTTAAGATTAATGGTATATTTTATTTTAATTACAGAAGCAATATTGATAATTGCAACAATTATGTATATAATAGGTATGAAAATAAACCTTTGCAAAACATTTTTTGTTGTAATAGTTAGTATGTATATACTTGTAAATTATATTAACATAGATAATATGATTGCAAAAAATAATATAGATAAATATTTTGCAAGTGGAACTGAAGCAGAAATAGATATATATTATTTACAAACTTTAAGTGTAGATGCAACAAGACAAATTAAAAGATTAGAAAATGTAGAAGATAAGGAATTAAAGTATAGGGTAGAAAGCTGTTTATATTATTTGAAAAACAGTACAACTAACACAAACTTCAAGAATTTTAATATAAATAGAGTTATTGCAAATTTACAAAATGGAGGATAGAAATATTGAAGGATATTATGCTTTTGCATATGTTAATGATTTTAGAGATATAAATATAAATGGAAGAAAAATAGATTCTATAGAAAATATGAAAATAATTCAAGAAGAAGCATATAAAGAATGTGATAAAAAAGATTTTAAAGAAGAAATTGAGAGATAGGTGATTTTATGAAAGTAACAGGAAAAAATAGTTTATCAAATTTTATAGAAATATGTTTAAAAATAATATTTATATTAGGAATAATAATATACATACTACTACCATTCTTATTAAAAAAATATGTAGAAATATTTAATACAGTATTAAAATATAATGCTGCTTTGGTAATATTATATGTATCTGGAATTCCAGCTTTAATAATAGTACATGAGTTTATAAAAATGTTCGGAACATTAAAAAAAGATAATCCATTTGTGATGGAAAATGTAAAACACTTAAAAGTAGTTTCAATATGTTCATTAATTATATCAATAGAGTATATTATAGGAATATTTTTTATTGTATCTATATTTGAAATAATATTTATTGCAGTATTTATAATAGCATGGCTTGGTACATATATATTATCAGAATTATTAAGAAAAGCAATTGAATATAAAGAAGAAAATGAATTAACAATATAGGGAGGGATGAAGAAATGGCAATTATAGTAAATTTAGATGTAATGATGGCGAAAAGAAAAATATCTTCATCTGAGCTAGCAGAAAAAATAGGAATAACAAATGCTAATTTATCAATACTAAAAACAGGGAAGGGAAAAGCAATAAGATTTTCAACACTGGATGCTATATGCAAAGTTTTAGAATGTCAACCTGGAGATATATTAGAATATAGATAAAAATTTATAATTATATAAATTAAAGTATCCATACTAAATTTTTAAAGTATGGATATTTTAGTATGATTAGAAATATAAAAAAAGGCAATAATAATTAGTAAATTAAATAAATATGTGTTGGGGAGGAGAAATATGAAATCTTATTGGATAGATAGTGTAAAAGATGAAAAAAAGTTTAAAGCTTTAGAGGATAATATTAAAACAGATATATGTGTTATTGGAGGAGGGCTTACTGGAATTACTACTGCATATAATTTGAGTAAATATAAAATAAGAACAGTAGTAATTGATAAAGGAAGGATTGGAAGTCAAACCAGTTCAAATAGTACTGCTAAAATAACAAGTCAGCATGGTCTTATATATAAATATTTAATTGATTCTAAAGGAAGAGATTTTGCAAGAAAGTATTATGAAGCAAATGAGAATGCAATTAGAAACATAGAGAATATTATAAAAACAGAAAATATTGATTGTGATTTTGAGCATCAACCTTCTTATGTTTATACACAAAAAATAGATGAAATGCAAAAAATAAAAGATGAGGTAGAAGCGGTAAACTCATTTGGAGGAAAGGCTAAGTTAGTAGAGGCAAATGATATTCACATAAATAAACTTAAATATGTTGAAAGTGTGGATAATAGTCAAGAAAAGTTAAAAATAAATGTGGATAATATTGAAAAAGAAAATTTAGATTTAGAAAGAGATGTAGTAAAAGAGAAAATGAGCAATATACTACCTATTAAAGCTATAGCAGGAATAGAGTTCGAAAATCAGGCACAGTTTAATCCATATAAATATATAACTGCACTTGCCAAGATTTGTAGTGCTTCAGGTGTAAAAATATATGAAAATACTAAAGCAATAGATGTAGATACAGAAGATGAGGATGAATACTATGTTATAACTTTAGAAAATGGGTGCAAAATTAAAGCTAAATATTTAGTGATAACCACAAAATATCCAATAGTAAATATTCCCGGATTTTATTTTGTAAAAATGTATCAATCTACAAGTTATGCAGTAGCAATGCAAACTAAACAAAGATTATTTGAAGGTATGTATATAAATTCAGAAGATCCAACAATATCTTTAAGAACAACAAAATTTGGAGATGATTATTTATTGATAGTAGCAGGATTTGACAATAGGACAGGAGCAGGAATAGATGTAAGTAACGCATATAAATATTTAGAAGAAGTAGCAAGAAATATGTACTCAGAAGGACAAATAAAATATCATTGGAATACGGAAGATTGCATAACATTGGACAAAATACCATATATAGGAGATTTTTCGAAAATGTGGGATAAAGCATATGTAGCAACAGGATTTAATAAATGGGGAATGACTACATCAAATATAGCAGCAAGTATAATAACAGATAAAATATTAGGACAAAAAAATGAATATGAAGAAATTTTTAAGTCAACAAGATTAGAACCTGTAAAGAATATAAAAGAAATGACTAATATGGTAAAAGAGGGAATTAATTCATTAGTTATAAAAAAATTAGAAATACCAAAAGAAGAAGCAAATCAAATACAAAACGGAGAAGGAAAGATAGTAGAAGTAAATGGACAAAAAATAGGGATATATAAAGATAAAGAAGGTAAAATTTATAAAGTAAATCCAGTTTGTAAGCATCTAGGTTGTGAGCTTTCATGGAATAATTTAGATAAAACTTGGGATTGCCCATGTCACGGTTCAAGATATGATTATAAAGGAAAGCTAATATATGGCCCAAGTGTAAAGAATTTAGATTAATTGTCGCGAAAGGGACTGTCCCTATCGCGACAAATGTAAATATTTGCAAATTATAATTTACTTTTTGCAATGTAGATGGTATAATTAGTCAAAATATAGGAAGAAATAGGAGAATCATATAATGGAAAGAAAACAAGCTATTGATTTATTAAAAAAATACAATAAAGAAGAGTTTCATCTAAGACATGCACTAACAGTAGAAGGAGTAATGAGATATTTTGCAAAAGAATTAGGATATGATGAAGAGTTTTGGGGATTGGTTGGACTACTTCACGATATTGATTTTGAAAAATATCCAGAAGAACACTGCAAAAAAGCACCAGAATTATTAAAAGAAATTGATGCATCAGAAGAAATGGTACATGCTATATGTAGTCATGGATATAGTATATGTTCTGAAATTGAACCAGTACATGAAATGGAAAAAATACTATTTGCAACAGATGAACTAACAGGTTTAATATGGGCAGCTGCCAAAATGAGACCTTCAAAAAGTACAAAAGATATGGAAGTTTCTAGTTTGAAAAAGAAATTTAAAGACAAAAAATTTGCAGCTGGATGTTCGAGAGATACTATAAAAGAAGGTGCAGAAAGACTAGGATGGACATTAGAAGAGCTTTTTGAAAAAACAATATTAGCAATGAGAGATTGTGAAGATGAAATAGAAGAAAAAATAAAGGAAATTTAAGTGAACGTACAAAAAGTACGCTTCATAAATTTTAACTTTGTTTTGACTTGCCAAAGAGCAAGTTTATGCATATAAAGAAAGGCAATATTCAGAATAATTGTCAAACTTAACTCCATTTAATGTATAAATAAAAAGAGAGGAGAGTGATAAAAATGGACTTTTTTAATGACTTAAAAGAAAATCTTGATAAAAATAATACTTTATCAAAAATTACAGATGGAATAGCAGAATTTATAGGGGAGTTAGCTGAGGCTTTGCAAAAGGAAGGAATAATAGGAAAAGATGTAGATATAGTTACACAAATAGCAAATACTAATAAATTAAGTATTGCATCAGAAAATGAAATTTATCAAGAAAGAAAAAATGTATTACGAGAATATGCAAATAGCACAAAAGATGAAGGAAATTTATATTTTGTATTTAATAAAGTCAAAAATGAGGACGAGTATAGGATTTGGACAATAGATAGTAATGGAGTTACACAAAACGAAGTTAGTAAAAATGATTTACCTAATGATATAAGTGTAAATAGTATAATGAGAATGAAAAATGGAAAGTTTATTTTAGATTCAGAAGCAACTAAAGTAGTAACAAATGAAATTAGAAATAGAGCAAATAAAATAATTGAAGAGCAAAACAAAAAAATACAAGAATATAAAAAAGAAGGGCATACATATTTAGTAACAGAAGATATAAATGGTAGAATATTTTTATGGGATTCTACAGAAAAACCTAAATTCGAAATAGAAGATGTTAATTTCCCAGAAGAATTAAAGGATAAGGCAAAAGAGGGAAATAGCTTCTTATACAAAGATGGGACATATACATATATTTCATAACTAAAAGAAACCTGCTAATTAGACGCAGATTCCTTACTTTCTCCAGTTTTATAGTTTATTTCTATTCCAGGCTGAACATTATAGCAATATATATTAAAACAGATTTCTTTTCCATTATCTTCAACAGATTTTGCTTCAATTTGAACTCCACTTGCAACTAAATTATTTTCTTCATAAATTGGAGTAACTCTATATAAAACATGATTTCCAGTTTCTTTAATATATTCAGCAACCTTATTTTCAAAAGGAAGCATACCTTCTGTATTCATATACCTTGTACCAGTAATAAGATTTTTTTCATTAACATTTTCAGCAGATAATTGATATCCAATTAAATGGCATCTATTATATAAATACCCACCATCAACAATTTCATATTTTTTATTTATCCAACCAGATGGAGTTACAGAAGAAATATTTTCTCTTTCTTCATTAGCTGTTGGCATTGTATCTATGGAAAGATTCGCAAAAGCGGTGCCGCATCTTCCTAGAAAATCCAGATCACTGTATTTCTCAAAAGATCTTGTTGTAAGGTCTTCTTCGTTAAATTCTGTAACGTTATTATTAATAATAACATAAGGCTCAGAAGTATAATCTGGAATAGTATTTAAATCAAAAGAAGTTTGAGCTATTAAATTTTCACTATTTGTAGGTAAAATATTAGGATTAAAATATGCAATAATACCAATAAAAATAAGTATAATTAAGGATAGTGTTAATTTTGTTAAACTATTTTTGCTTTTTCTTTTACTCATATTTACCTCTTTACAATAAATTATAAATCTTCAGAAGTAATTTCTTCAAAACGATATTTTTGCTTTGCATTAGGATATTTTTCATGGTCAACTTCTGATAGAAACATTTCTAAAGGTCTTGCATAAATTCCATCTTTATGGTTTGTATTGCCTTTATTATCCATGCAACAATAAATAACTAAGTCCTCACCTGTTTCACTATGTTTTGCAGTAGTAATAACTAATGCTCTTGAACCCTTAAAATGTCTATATAGTGTATATGGTTTTATTTCTCTCAACCTTATCACCTCCTAATTTTATAAAATGATATCATAATTTTATAAAAATTTGAATACAAATTTGATAAAATAAAAAACTTACAAATCAATTTATTGTTTGTAAGCTTTCTAAGTTTGGTGCCAACGAAGTAGTTATTTACAACTTTTTGGCTCTCATAACGATTGATACAAATATCAATCAATTTATTAAAGTATATCATATTTTTTATAAAATACAAGACCAATTTAAAAAATATATAAAACCAATAAAAAAGCCTGGCTTTAAAAGCGAAGAAGAACAAACTTGTTCTTTTGTATTAATTATCCATAATAAATTTGTATATAGTCACTGATTTAGTGGAGTTATAAAATGTTACATTGCTTATAATTATAACATATTTTATATTATCTAATTAAACTTATTATCTTTCTATATTTTTACTTTTGTTTTTATAATATTGTGTAACCTGTGTACTTCTTGAAAACACTCTTACATTTCCTGTTGCCATTAATTCTCTTTTAATTTGTGATTCATCTGAAACAGGATTATAAAATAGTAATCCCTTGTCAGAAAAATGCACTGTTTCTTGAGATGGCTGTTCACCAAAAATACTTCCTACAACAACATCTTTTATGTCATATTTACTAATAACTTCTTTATATAAATCAATATCTTTAATAGTTATTCCTTTTAATACTGGTTTCATATATAAAACTGTTGGAATATCTAGTTGTCTTGATAATTCAAATGTGTTAAATCTTTTATTTGGTGCATCTGTTCCTCTCTCAATTGTATTCCACTGTCTTATACTTGCCGAACTAACAAAAACCACTAGCTGTCCTAAATATTGAATCAGATTTTTAAGTTGACAAAATTCTTCCGTTTTTATCTCTTTTTTTGTAGATAATTGAATTTGATTTCCCTTTTGTAAAAAATACTGGATTAATTTTATTGTTTCTGGTTTATTATTATTATCCCAGCATTCCGAAAAGCAACCTAATGTTATTAATACTTCATTTGAAATTCCGTTGTTGTTCAATTTCTTTAATTAATTCTTCAGCTTTCTTTACTCTTGAAACTATAGCATTATTATCATATCCCATTTTTCCCAAATAGCAATATGAACATTTACCTGTACATCCTAAACATGTATTTACAAATATTCTTTTGTCATCTTTTGAAAATAAATATCCTGTATCTATCATTTTTCTCCATTCCATTCATCAAAGAACTCATTTAAGAAATCTTCCATAAATTTATGTCTCTTTATTGATATTTCCTTTGCAGTATCTGTATTTATAGAATCTTTTATTTTTAATAATTTATCATAAAAATGACTAATTGAAGTTCTAGAACCTTTTTGAACATATTCTTTTTCTTCAACAAGTCCATTATTATTTGGATTGTATATTAGTTTTCCTTTTTTTCCGCCATATGCAAAAGTTCGCGCAATACCAATAGCTCCTAATGCATCCAATCTATCTGCATCTTGTGCTATTTTTCCTTCTTGTGATAATTCTTTTTTTACAGAAAAATTACTACTAAATCCTAAATTTGCACAACTATTAATTATATTATTTCTATATTCTTCTGATATGTACTCATAAACCTGTAATTGTTTTAGTAATTCTTCTAATTTCTCCTCAATATTTCCATCATAAAATTTGTGATCATATAAATCATGCATTAAAACAATTGCAGTTAATACAAACTCATTTGCTCCTTCTTTTTTGTTTATTAACATTGCATTATTATATACTCTTTGTATATGCCACCAATCGTGACCGGATGAGTCATTTTTACATACTTCTTTCACATATCTTTTTATTTTATTTAATATTTCTTCTTTATCCATTTTTACCCCTTAACGTGTAAATAGTATATCACAAAATATATGCTTTTTCAACACTTTAGCCACTAATACTCATTGCCTAATTACGACTAATCTTTTTATTTAAGTTAGTATTATTAAACAAATACAAAGAAACTTGATTTCTTTCAACTTGTTCCATCTCCATAATTTTAGCCATTGTAAACATTACAATCTTATATTTTGCAAAATTTACTAAAGTAGTTCTATATTCTTCATCAATTTCTTTTAACATAGTATCAAATTTCTCATACATTTCTGTTTTATCATATAGAATATTAGTCCAACTACTATTAGATAGACATATTCCAAGTCTTAATTTATCTTTTATATCCATATCTTTGATTATATTTATTACATTTTCAACTTTATTTTCTTCCATAATTTTTTTACTCCTTATTTTAATTCATAATTATTTTTCTTTTTACTCTTATTTTCTAGTTCTTCCTTTGGCTTTACTTTTCTAGCAATATTATTAGCAATTTCATTTTCATCATCAGTAAATATACCATTTTTATATAAATCATCACTTACAGCTTTATAGTTTTCATCTTTATCATAGCAAATTCGCTTATGAAAATGCCCCATAATTCTATACCAGAAGTCCTTAAATTTCTGTAATTCTTGTTTTATTTTTTCTTTTTCAGCTTGTAATTTGCTAATAATCTTTTCCTTTGCAGACAAATCTTTTTTCAATTTATCAATTTCATCATTTTTTAACTCTAATTGATATTTTAGTGAAGAATTTTCTTGCGCTATTTCAAAGGAACTATGTTCAAAATCTTTAATAGCCATATTTAAGTCATTTACACTTCTAACTGTTTTAGTAATATCTTTTATATCTTTTGTAAAATTTTTGATTTTTTCAACATCCTCGTTTGAAATAAGATTATTATTTTTATTAAGTTTAGATGGTTTTAGCTTATCTAATATTGAATTTATATCTTTACTGCTATTGTCTAATTTTTCTGTTTGATTATTTGCCTCAGCAAGTTTTTGTGCGTTCTTGTCCAACTGTTTCTTAATTTTTTTATAATTACTCATATCTTTTACATTTATATCCTGATTTCTGCCTTTTTGTTTTTCTTTTAGTCTAGTATCAACCTCATAAAACTTGTTATAGGACTTAATACAAGCATTTCTCATTTTATCTTGTATTTTAGTTAATGATTCTTTTGTAAATATTTGCGATTTTCCAACTTTCTTTTTCATACCTCTAGTACAATTTTCAACTACTGGTACACCTACAATGTGCATATGTGGAGAAGTTTCATCAAAATGTATTGTAGCATTTGCTATTTTAAAAGTTGGTACAATTTTAGTTAAATCCTTTATTTGTTCATTATATACATCAATCATTTTCAATCTATATTCTTGGTCTTTATCATTCCAAAAGTCCATATCTCCAAGTTCTATTATAATTTCACAGGCTATATCGTTTTGAGATTCACATACTTTTTGGAAGTAGTCTTTTATTTTTCTATCTTCACGACTTTGTTTATTATTATAATCTATCTTAGATTCTTCAAATTCTTTTAAATATAAATCTTTTACATCAGTTATAATATTATCTGTACCATAAATAACTCTAATCAACTCTTTATTTTTATCATAATCCCTTAAATTATGCTTATTAACTCTAGATAAATCGTTTGCATTTTGAATTGCATTATTGGAAAGAGAAGTAGTACCAGATACATTATCTTTTGATACTCTTTTGGCTAATTTACTTTTGTTTTTATCACTACCTAAGTGAAATGAATATGCTAATTCTTGTTCCATCAAAAGCACCTCCTTGAAGATTCTTTTTAAGCCGAAGGCTCCATAAAAATACGAAGTATTTTTCAGAGGACTTTGACCTTGTCATAAGTCCTAACCCCCTATGAGTTTTGACATACTATCAAAACTCGGGGGCTCTGCGAGGCAATAAAATTTATCTTCCAAAGATAAATTTTATCCAAATTAACTATCGCCACTTTCATTTTTGCTAATTGCAAAAACAAAACGTGCCACGTTAATTTGATTGTTGCAACAAAGAAAATATATAAGTAATAGTTGCAACAATTATTCTGTATCATCTTCGCAGAATTTTACTGGCTTAACACCTATTGGAATAGGTGTAGTATCTTTAGTATAAATTACACTATTGTTACTTTCATCTGGTATATAATCAAATGCAGAGTCAATTTCTTGCATTTGGAATTTATCTTCTTCACGAATATATATTATTCCAAATTCATAAATTTTCATTTTATTTTCTGGATCTAATTTGTAGTAATCTTTTAAAGGAAACACTCTGACGATAGCAGAGTTATCTTCCTTGAAATTGAAATAGAATACTTGTTTATCTACATAGTATGTTGCTTCAGCATAGCCAACATCATAGTATTGCCTTAATCTCATAATTATTTCTCCAACTTCTTCTTCAGGTAGATAATTACTAAATCTAATATTACCAAGTACATTACCAAATATAGCAGGTTTAGTTGTATCAATATAACCTTTATCAAATAATTCTTGACAAGGCTTACAAATTGACTCTCTAAAGTTAATTTGATTGACAACTACTTCATTACCAATTAAAGTAAGCTCAATATCATCAACATATTTCATTATTAATTCTGCTTGTTCTTGTCTAGTATAATCTTTCCAAGTTTTAGTTCTTTCTTGATATTCTTTATCTAGCTTTATTTGGTTTATAAAATCAATATCTCTTTTTAGTAGAATATCTTTTGGTGTGAATCTTAATTCTTCAGCACAGTCTGTAGAGTCTAATTTATTTTCAAGTTCACTAATTGCTTTTTCTACAATTTTTCTTTCTTCGTTATATTCTTGTAATTCAAATACTCCATTAACATAGGCTTTTTTAATTCTCTCTAGTTTATTTTTCTGATTATTTATCTCTTTTTCTAAATGTTCTCTAGGTTCATCAAATTTTTGCTTTATCATAGGCAAGAAGAATTGATTTACAACAGAGTCGTATTCTACTAATTCACTAATGAACTGGTTGAAATATTCTGTTATTATATTTTCTTTAAATTGGATCCTACAATCATTGCAATAATAGTAATAATAAACTTTACCATTTTTCTTTGTAGTAGCTTTTCCACCTAATATTCTGCCACATTTAGGACATTTCAATTTTTGCAAATATAAGTATGTTAATGTTCTTTGATAACTTCTTGAATTTTTCTTTTTCTGCACTTGGCAATCTTCCCACATTTCTTTAGAAACAATAGGCTCGACTACATCTTCATAATAGGTAGGGTGTTTAGTTCTTTTACCGTGAACAAAATCGCCTTTATATATTTCATTTTCTAGAATAGTCTGTATTGTAGAATCTCTCCAATTATCTTTGCCTAGTACTTTTTCTTCATTAAATAAATCGCTTATTTTCTGATAAGAATATCCATTGTAATATAAATCAAATATTCTAACTATAATATCTTTAGTTGAATAATCTATTACTAATTTTTTATCTTCATGTTTATATCCTAATGGAGCAACATGGGGAATATGCCCACATTTAATTGCACCAGCTAAACCCACTTTAGTTCTTTCACTTGTTCTTTCAATTTCATTTTGGCTTACACTCATTAAAAGTCTTGAAATCATTTTACCATTTGCACTTGTTGTATTTATTTCATCATTTACACAATCTAAGTACGCATTATTTTCATCTAAAAAAGTCATAAGGTTTTCCCAGTCATAAATGCTTCTAGTTATTCTATCTAGTTTTAAAGCAACTATTGTATTTACTTTTTTAGCTTTTATATCATTTTTTAATCTTTCAAACTCTGGTCTATAATTACCAGTTTTAGCACTTATTCCTGCATCTTCGTAATAATCTACTATCTCATAACCTTTAAACTTACAAAAAGTTTCTAATCTTTCTTTTTGCTCTGGTAAACTAAAACCTTCACGAGCTTGGTCTTCTGTTGATACTCTTAAATATAAACCACATTTTTTCTTTTCTTCGTTCAATTTAAAACCTCCAATCTAACAAAAAAGACATCAAAAGTACAAACTAATACTAATGACATCTCTGTAAAATTTCTATTTTAAAATGAAATTTTTTCAAAATCATATAATCATCTCCATAAACATAATTGGTTTACTTCGATTATTATATCATAATTTGTAGAAATGTCAAATACTGGTATTTATATGTTTTTTATATATTCTTCTAATTCTGATAATTTAATCTTTTTAGTTAAATTTGAAATATATACATCATTTGAATAATTAAAAACTAAGAATGTAATATTTTTAATTATTACTCTATGTGGTTCAATATATGTGAGATTAGTTTTTTCAATTTTTCTAATACTACCATTAATAAAAGTAGGAATAACTTTAGAAAATTCACATATAAATTCTAGTCTTTGCTTTAGACTTTCTTCAAATTGTAGTTCTTGCTTAATTATCTTCATTTACTTGCACCATCCTTTCGATTGGATGATTTTAATATTGTTTATAGACAACAAAAAAATCAACCAGATTT
>CAMMTN010000012.1 GCA_946499885.1 uncultured Clostridium sp.
GAAAGTTTTGACAAAGTAAAAGAAAAATGTTACAATTATGTTACAAAAATATTACGATTATATTAAATTTTTGGAAAAACTATTGAAAAAAAATAGATTTTATTATATAAAAGATACAAATGAAATATAAATTAAAGCAAGGAATAAATCCTTGCGAAAATCAATTATCTAAATTGTCTAAATTGGAGTTCTGTGCATGGACTTCAATTTTTTGTTATCATCACTATATTTAATATATGTATTATAGCCTAAACTAGCTAAAAAACATAATATAATTCCAACAATTAATAGAACTAAAGCTATGCCAAGAAACTTTACAGCTAATTTGCCTTCTTCCAAAATATTCACCTCCAATTAGTAAAACTTAAACTGCAACTTTGTGGGTGCAGTCTATCAACAGTTGTGAAAGATATACTGCCTTACAATCAGCAGTAACAACTGCTGATTAATACACCCACAATTTTAGAGGCGATTAGATAATTTTATATAATATATCATTTTTTAACCAATTAATCAATACTGAAGTAAAATAAATTTGTTTTTTCTTTTTATACTGACACATTTCGACACAACTATTTAACATAATATGCTATAATAAAGAAAAAGGAGTGTTGCTTATGGAGAAATATTTCAAACAAGCAATACAAAGGATGAGAAGTTTAAAAGAGACAGTTTCAGAAAGAGAATGGAACAGCATAGCAAAGAAAGAAAATCTATTATCAAGTGAGAGTATAAAGTACATATCTAAAAAAGACTTTATAACATTACAAAAGGAAGTGAGAGCTAGTTAATCTAGCTCTTAAAGAAGGTCTTGACAAATATGTTATAATTTAATTGTTATTAATTTGTTATTAACCGTGTAAAATTTTATAGTTTTCAATAGGACATAAGTAGAACGTATTTCCTTAGAGTATCAATAAAAGGCACGGTTCTCTAAGAAAAGAAAATTTTATAAAAAATTATGAACTGATACTACCAATTATTATGGAAGTATAGAAAAAAGAGAGGTAAAGTTATGAATTATAAAGATTTAGCAGATTTAATATTTCCAAATGCAAAGGAAATATCATATTATGAAGAAAAATATCCAGAAAGAGAGTTAACAGAAGGAGCAGTAGTTTCAAGATTTGCACCAAGTCCAACAGGATTTGTGCATATAGGTGGATTATATCAATCATTAGTTGCACTTGAAATGACTAAAAAAACAAAAGGAGTATTTTTCTTAAGAGTTGAAGATACAGATCAAAAAAGAGAAGTAGAAAATGGAGTAACGGATATAGTAAATTCATTAAAAGATTTTAATATGGCTCCAGATGAAGGCATGATAACAGAAACAGAAGAAATAGGAAAATATGGGCCATATAAACAATCTTTAAGGAAAGATATTTATGAGTCTTATGCTAAATATTTATTAGAGCAAGGTAAGGCGTATCCATGTTTTTGCACTCCAGAAGAAGTTGATGAAATTAGAAAAAAACAAGAGGCTGCTAAAATAAGACCAGGATATTACGGAGTATGGGCTAAATGCAGAAATCTTACAGTAGAAGAGGCTGTAGAAAAGATAAAAAACGGAGAAAAATATATAATTCGTTTTAAATCACCAGGAAGAGAAGATAGAAAAATAAAACATCATGATATTATAAAAGGAAATGTAGACTTTCCAGAAAATGACCAAGATATAGTAATTATTAAAGCAGATGGACTACCAACATATCATTTTGCACATGCAGTAGATGATCACTTAATGAGAACTACTCATGTAATTCGTAGTGATGAATGGCTATCTTCAGTACCATTACATTTACAATTATTCCATGAATTAGGATTTAAAGCTCCAAAATATGCTCATATATCTCCAATCATGAAAAATGATAATGGGAATAAGCGTAAATTAAGTAAAAGAAAAGACCCAGAAGCAGCAGTTTCATACTATAAAGAAGAAGGTATACCAGTAAATGCAGTAAAAGAATATTTACTAAATATTGCAAACTCTACTTTTGAAAATTGGAGAAGAGCAAATCCAGATAAAAATATGGAAGAATTTGATTTCCAATTAAACAAAATGAGTGTAAGTGGTGCGTTATTTGATATGATAAAATTGCTAGATATAGGAAAAACAGTTATATCAAAAATGACAGCTGAAGAAGTGTATGAAAATTCTTTGAATTGGGCCAAAGAATATGATAAAGAATTAGAAGAAATTTTAGAAGATAAAGAATATTCTTTAAAAGTATTTGGAATTGAAAGAGGGAATAAAAAGCCTAGAAAAGATATTTCTAAATGGTCTGATGTTAAAAATTCTATAGTATACATGTATGATAATAAATTCTTAAATGCTGATATAGCATATGAATACGGAAAAATAAGCAATAAAGAGGAAATAAATAAAATATTGCAGATGTATATTAATGAATTTTTCGATATTAGTGATAACAAAGATGCATGGTTTAATAAAATAAAAGATTTAGCAGAAAAATGTGGTTATGCAAGAGAAGTAAAAGAATTTAAGGCAAATCCAGATAATTGGCCAGGACATGTAGGAGATATTAGTACAGTTCTAAGAGTTGCATTAACAGGCAGACAAAATACACCAGATATGTATGAAATAATGCAAGTACTTGGAAAAGATAGTGTAATAAAACGCTTAGAAAAAGCAATAAATAGTTAATAAAAGAAAAATAACAATAATATGCTTATAGTAAGAAAGGGGATGTGAAAATTATATGGAATACAATATAGGAGATATTGTAAGAACAAAAAAACAGCATCCTTGTGGAAGCAAGCTATGGGAAATAACAAGAATTGGAGTAGACTTTAAGCTAAAGTGTTTGGGTTGTGGTCATACTATAATGATTGAAAGACCAAAAGCTTTGAAAATGATAGTAAAGAAAATGACAGAGGAGAGCTCATAGAGCTCTCCTCTATTGCGGAAGGTATAGCGTTACAGAAGAGTACCCCCGAGATTATTCGCACTGGCCGACAAAGAAGCCAGAAGGTTAAGGTCGAAGTTCAAACTCCCAGTTCTCTGAACCAAGACCTGAGTGTCATCAGACTGACCGTCACGGCTGGGATGATGTGAAAGCACATCATACTGCTGTGCATCCCGCAGGAAGAGTCCAGCGGAATCTGCATTAGGAAATTGGAACAGGTACGTTTTCTTTCCGGACATATATATGTCCTCCTTCCAATATAAAAATGTTATTCATCGAGTAGATGAATATATTTATTATAACAAAAAAACATAAAAAGGTCAACATAATTAAAAGAGTTTTTCTATTTCTTTCCAAATATTTTCTGAATAAATCTTTCTTTCAGAAGAATAAGGAAGAAAAGTAATGTCTTTTAGTGGTTTTAGTTCATTTTGTAAATTCTCGACATAAGAATCTACTTTTGTAACAGCAATTTTATCTGCTTTATTTGCAATGATAATACAAGGCCTCTTACAATCTATAATATAACGATACATTAACTTATCGTTTTCAGTAGGAAAATGCCTTATATCAATTAAGAACACAATTAATGCAATATTCTTACTTTTAGATAAATATTCTTCTATAAAATTACCAACTTTAACTTGTTCTTGTTTAGACATTTTGCTATAGCCATAACCTGGTAAATCAACAAAATAAAATTTGTTATCCATATTATAAAAATTAATTTGTCTAGTTTTACCTGGTTCACTACTAGTTCTTGCAAGTTTTTTTCGATTAACCATAGTATTGATAAAGGAAGATTTGCCTACATTTGATTTACCAACCAATACAATTTGTGGAAGCTCGTCATCTGGATACTGCCTTGGACTTACTGCAGAAATTTTGAATTCTGGATTTTTTATTATCATAATCATCTCTCCATTCTTTGAACTTTAGGGACGTTCCTTAAAGTTCAAAATTTAAAATATAACTATTATTAAAATAATAGTTATATTATTTTCTTTATACTATAGTATTGAACTTTAAGGAACGTCCCTAAAGTTCAATTTAGAAATTCCTCCCATATAAGGACGAAGAACTTCTGGAATATTAATACTTCCATCTTCATTATAGTTATTTTCTAAGAATGCAATAAGCATACGTGGTGGAGCAACAACAGTATTGTTTAAAGTATGTGCATAGTAATTTCCTTTTTCTCCTTTAATTCTGATTCCTAAACGTCTGGCTTGTGCATCTGTTAGGTTAGAACAACTTCCAACTTCAAAGTATTTTTTCTGTCTTGGGCTCCATGCTTCTACATCACAGCTTTTAGCTTTTAAATCAGCTAAATCTCCACTACAACATTCTAAAGTACGAACTGGAATATCCATACTTCTAAATAATTCTACTGTATATGACCATAATTTATCATACCATTTCCAACTATCTTCTGGTTCGCATACTACTATCATTTCTTGCTTTTCGAATTGATGAATACGATATACACCACGTTCTTCTATTCCATGAGCTCCCTTTTCTTTTCTAAAACATGGAGAATATGATGTCATTGTATATGGCATATCTGCTTTTTGCAAAATTTGTCCTTTAAATTTTCCTATCATAGAATGTTCACTAGTTCCTATTAAATATAAATCTTCACCTTCTATCTTATACATCATAGCATCCATTTCTTCAAAACTCATAACTCCTGTTACGACATCACTACGAATCATATATGGAGGGATGCAATAAGTAAAACCTTTATTTATCATGAAATCTCTAGCATAAGAAAGTATTGCAGAATGAAGTCTTGCAACATCTCCCATTAAGTAATAGAATCCGTTTCCAGCAACTCTACGAGCAGAGTCTAAATCTAAACCATTTAAACTTTCCATTATATCTGCATGGTAAGGTATTTCATAATCTGGAACAAATGGCTCACCAAATTTTTCTATTTCAACATTTTTACTATCATCTTCACCAATTGGAACAGATTCGTGAATTATATTTGGAATTTTCATCATTCTTTCTGTTATTGCAGATGCATATTCTGTTTCTAATTTTTCATTTTCTTCAAGTTCTTTATTTATTTCTTGAACTTGTGCCTTTATAGTTTCAGCTTCATCCTTTTTTCCATTTTTCATTAAGTTTCCAATTTCAGAGCTTAATGAATTTCTTTTCATTCTAAGTTCATCACCTTTTAATTTTACATCTCTGTTTTTTTTGTCTAATTCTAAAACTTCATCAACTAAAACAAGTTTGTGATTTTGAAATTTTTTCTTAATGTTTTCTTTTACTAAATCTGGATTTTCTCTTAAAAATTTAATATCTATCATCCATATACCTCCTCTTCAAAGATGGTTTCAAATAAAACAAAACCCATATGCAAAAAGCATAAGGGCGAGATTTATTTCGCGGTACCACCTTAATTATTCAAAAATAAATTGAAAACTTTATAACGCTTATAACCTAGCATCAATCGGTCTTATTTTCATAAGAAGCTTTTAAAAGTAGATTCATAAAACATTTTAAGCTATTTACACCAACCATAGCCTCTCTAAATAAAATTAATTTTATTACTATTCTTTTATCAAACGCTTTTTAAAACAATAATATTTTACCACGAAAAAATAAAAATATCAATAAAAATTTACATATTAAGTACAAAATGGGTAAAAATAGTATAAATAATTGTGATATAATATAGTGTAATTATAAAGTTTAATAAGATAGGGGTGGAAAATGTTTATAGAATTTGTAAAATTTTTTATATTTTCACTATTAATTGTGATAATTTCAAAATATATATTAGTTAGGGTTTTAAGAAATTTAGCTCAAATATTGAATTTGAAGCCAAAAACAATTGGAAATATAGCAGGAATTGCAACTTCTATTCCTGAATTATTAACAGTTTCTTTTTCAGCATTTACAGGTTTTATAGAGACAAGTATTTTTAATGTTTTAAGCTCTAATATAATAAATGTAGTGCAGTATTTAGTAGCAGTATTTATGAATAAAAATCAAAGTAAATTAAAAAATGGTGCAATAAAAACAGATTTACTTTTAGTAATTATAACAATAATAATACCAGTTTTTATGATTATATTTAATATAGAAAGTAGCTTTTTCTTAGTTCCTATATTTATAATACTTCTTTTAGTATTTTACAAAATAAGTATAAATGCACATAAACTATATTTAAAGCATGAGGAAAAAGCAGAAGAAAAAAATGAGAAAAACAAAAAGTCAGCTATTTTAAATGTTTTAGGAATTATTTTATCAGGAATTGCTTTATACTATGTTGGAAATTTATTAAGTAATACACTTGAAGTTTTAGCTTTAAGTTTGAATGTTCCTGAATCTGTAATTGGTATATTATTAGGAATAGTAACAAGTATTCCAGAGTTAATAACCTTTTTTGAATCTCAAAAGCATCATAAAGAAAAAGAAAATCATGAAGGAATTGTGGAAGCGACCAGTAATTTATTGTTTTCTAATTTTATGAATTTATTTATAATACAATCACTAGGTATAATAATATTTCTAATATTTGCATAAAATGTAAATTAAAGGCATATAATAAAAGAAAGATTATATGTGAGGGAAGTGAAAGCTATGTATGAAGCATATATTAGAGAGAATAAGATAGAGGACAAGTCAGAAGACGAAAAAAATTTAGAATTAATTGTTAGTATAATTAAAACAAAAAATGAGTTAGATTCAGCAAATAAAAATTTTGAATTTGCAGAAGATGGTTTAGTAGATTATTATTCATATCAGATTAAAGCAAATCAAACAAAGTTAGATTATTTAATGAAAAAAGCCCAAAGCAAAGGAATTGCACTAGATATGATAAATGAGATTTATATAAGAAAAAATAAAGCACAATAAGTTATCAGGTATAAAGTGCCAAAAATAGAATAACAACATTCATATTTGTCCAAATTTAATCATACAAATAAGTAAGCATATTTAAATAGAGGTGATTAATTTGGACTTTAATTCAGTTATAACTTTTTTAGCATGTATAATATTCATATTTATATTTGGAAAAATATTTATTTGGCCACTTAAAAACATTTTTAAATTAATTATTAATTCGATTTTTGGTGGATTATGTATATATATTATCAATATAATAGGAGCAAGTTTTGGATTTCATATAGGACTAAATTTGTTAACATCAATAATTGTAGGGTTACTGGGTTTACCAGGGGCAATATTACTTGTTATTTTAAAGATTATATTGCGGTTAAAAGATAAAAACTCCTCTAAAATAAAGAGGAGTTTTATATTATTCAACTGTTACCGATTTTGCTAAATTTCTTGGTTTATCTACATCTAATCCTTTAAATTTAGAAATATAGTATGAAAGTAATTGCATTGGTATAATAGACAAAATTGGTGAAAGTAGCGGATTTGTTTCAGGTATATTTATTACATAATCAAAATGGCTATTCGTAAGTATTTGGTTTGTTATAACTAAAGTTTTAGCACCTCTTGTAATAACTTCTTGTAGATTACTAATCGATTTTTCTACTAAATTTGGATTTGTAATAATCCCTATTACAGTAACACCATTTTCTATTAAAGCAATAGGTCCATGTTTTAATTCACCTGCTGCATAAGCTTCTGAGTGAATATATGAAATTTCCTTTAACTTTAAAGATCCCTCTAAGGCAACATTATAATCCATGTTCCTTCCTAAGAAAAACATATCTTTTTCAGTATATATTTTTTGAGCAAACTCTTTTATTGGTTCTACATTATCTAATATTTTTTCTATTTTGGTTGGCAAATCAATCATATCAGTCTTTAGATTCAAAATTGTTTTTTCGTCTGAGCTTCCTAAAATTTCTGCAAAATACATTGCAAGGATAGCAATAAGTGCAACTTGAGATGTATATGCTTTAGTAGAAGCAACAGCAATTTCAGGACCAGCATGAGTATATATTGTATAATCTGCTTCTCTTGTAATAGAGCTTCCGATTACATTAGATATAGCTAATGTTTTAGCTCCTTTTGACTTGGCAAGCTTTAGAGCGGCAATTGTATCAGCTGTTTCACCAGATTGGCTAATATATATACATAAAGTATGATTATCTACTATAGGGTCTCTATATCTAAATTCAGAAGCTATATCTACAGTTGCAGGTATTTTGCAAAGATTTTCTATTAAAGTTTTTCCAACTAATCCAGCATGCATTGCTGTTCCACAAGCTACTATATAGATGTTATTTATACTGCTTAAATATTCTTTAGAAATATCTATATCATCAAAAGAACACTTTTCACCTAAACAAAATCTTGAACCTATTGTTTCTCTAATTGCAGTTGGTTGTTCAAAAATTTCTTTTAACATATAATCTTCAAATCCGCACTTATCAGCAGCATTTGCATCCCACTCAATATTTTTAATTGGTTTGCTATGTTCTATTAAAGAACTATCATAGAATTTTACTGTATCTTTAGAAATTACAGCAAATTCATTATCATCTAAAAGATAAAAATCTTTTGTATATTTTAAAACTGCTGGAATATCAGATGCAATATAATTTTCTCCATTTCCTTTTCCTATTACTAAAGGACTATCTTTTCTAACTACAATAACTTCATTAGGGCATATAGGGGAAATAGCTTCAATTGCATAACTTCCCTTTAAATCATTTACTGCAGATTTTACAGAACCTAAAAACTTTTCTAAATTATCTTTTAAAATAGAAACTGGCCCATTTGTAAAATAGTAGTGAATTAAATTTGGAATAACTTCAGTATCTGTTTGAGATAAGAAAGTATATCCTTTTGAACTCAAAAATTCCTTAAGTTCCAAATAATTTTCAATAATTCCATTATGAACTACAGCAAAAGTATTACTATTGTCCATATGAGGATGAGAATTTTCCTTAGAAGGTTTTCCATGAGTAGCCCATCTTGTATGAGCAATACCAACTGTACCTACCAACTCATTTATTCCTTCTAAATTTTCTAAATTTTTAACTCTACCTTTATCTTTCATTACTTTTATTGCATCATTTTCAATAGTTGCAATTCCTGCTGAATCATATCCTCTGTATTCTAGGCTTAATAATCCATCAATTAAAATTGGTGTAGCTTTTTTATTACCAATGTAACCTACAATTCCGCACATAAAAATAACCTCCTTAAAATTTAAGAAAGCATTACAAACAAAGATTACTCTATTAGCTTTGTTTACTAATATTACTATTAGGCTTTAACTAATATTTATGGCAGTAATCTAATGCCAAGAAACCATCCGCCGAATTTTTCGATAAGTTTCTTCCTCGTCAACGTATATATTACGTCCAGGCGCTTTAAAAAATATAGTTTGTATTTGTAAAGCTTTTCTTTTATGAATAGTATATTACTATAAAAAATAAATTGTGTCAAATTTTTTTAAAATACTTGTAAAAAGTATAAATTTATGCTAAAATATTACTGTTAAAAAATAGCATTTGCTATTTTTCCTTACTTATGACATAAAAGTTCATAGGTTATATATCCATAAGGAGGTGAAGAGTAATGAATAAATACGAAAGTGTTGTCATTATTAATCCAAATGTTGAGGAAACAGCTTTAAAAGCATTAATAGAAAGATTTTCAACATTAATTAATACTGATGGAAAAGTAGAGCAAGTTAATGAATTAGGCAAAAAGAGATTAGCTTATGAAATAAAGAAAAACAAAGAAGGATACTATGTAGTATATGACTTTGAAGCTAAGCCAAGCTTAATTGCAGAACTTGAAAGAAACTACAGAATTACTGATGAAGTAATTAAATTTATAGTAGTAAAAAAATAATATTTACTATAGGGGGCCTTTAAAAAAGAAAGGTAAAAGGTGTAAAAAATGAACAAAGTAATTTTGATGGGAAGATTAACAAGAGATCCAGAAGTAAGATACACTCAAACAAGTAATACATTAGTTGCTTCATTTAGTTTAGCAGTTAATAGAAGATTTGTAAGACAAGGTGAAGAAAGACAAGCAGACTTTATAAACATAGTTGCTTGGGGCAAAACAGGAGAGTTTTGCAGTAAATATTTTAAAAAAGGTCAACAAGTAGGAATAATAGGAAGAATTCAAACAAGAACATGGGATGATGACCAAGGTCAAAAACATTATGTTACAGAAGTTATAGCAGAAGAAACATATTTTGCAGATAGTAAAAGAGATGGCGATAGCGGAGTTTCAAGCTTTGATGCAACATTTGGTGCAATGCCAAATATGGGAGAAAGTTCTGATTTTGAAATATCTTCAGGAGATGATTTACCATTCTAAATAAAATTTTAGAAAACTACTTAAACCTTATATTTAGTCAGAAGATAGGGGGTAAGAATAATGGCTGACAATAAGAAAAATAAAAGAAATAATAGAAATAACAATGCTGATAATGATTACAATCCAAAATTTAGAAAAATAAGAAAAAAAGTATGTCCTTTATGTGCAAATAAAGACATGGTATTAGATTATAAAAATGCAGAACAAATAAGAAAATTTGTTAATGATAAAGGAAAAATACTTCCAAGAAGAGCAACAGGAGCTTGTGCAAAACATCAAAGAGATATAACATTAGCAGTAAAAAGAGCAAGACAAATAGCAGTATTACCATATACAGCTGAATAATAAGAAAACTTGAGCAAAGAATTATTTTGTTCAAGTTTTTTTGTGTAAATAACAGTTTAAAAATACACCAAAATGCAAATAATATATACATATAAAGGAGAGTAATGTATATATGAAAATCGGTGTAGCTTTGTCTGGAGGAGGAGCAAGAGGTTTAGCACATGCAGGAGTACTTAAAGCTTTAGAAGAAAATGGAATAAAAATTGATGTTATAGGTGGAACAAGTGCTGGAAGCATGGTTGCAAGCTTATATGCAATGGGATATAATCCAGATGAAATATTTGATAGTTTTGTGAATAATTATAGCAAAATAATTGGAGGAAAAAACTTTTCGCTATTTAATGGAATAAAAAATTTTATAAGTAAAGATATATGTGGTTTAAAAAAAAGGTGAAAATATAGAAGGAGTATTTAATTTGCTAGCTAAAAATAAAAATATTGATGTTATAAGCAATATAAAAATGCCACTAGTAATTCCAACAGTAGATATTAAAGATTCAAAGGAATATATTTTTACAAACAATATTCCACAAAATGAAAATAATTGTTATAAAAAATATATTACAGATATAGGTATTGGAGAAGCGGTAAGAGCTAGCAGTAGTTTTCCAGCTGTATTTAATTTATGTACAATACAAAAGCATGCTTTTATAGATGGGGGAGCATTAGATAATATTCCTGTAGAAGAAGTAAGAAAACAAGGTGCAGATAAAGTACTTGCAGTAAAATTTGAAGAAGATAAGATTGACGAAAATAGTAATATGATGGATATTGTAATGAAAACAATAGATATAATGGGAAGCAAAATTGCAGAGAAAAATTTAGAAAAAAGTGATTATGTGTTAAATATAAATACAGAAAAAATGGGACTTTTAGAAATAAAAAATATGGAAAGATGTTTTGAATACGGTTATGAAGCAGTAAAAATGAATATAGAAGAAATAAAAAAAGCATTGCAAGAATGAAAAAAAAATGTTATTATTGTATAAGTTATGTAATTATTAAAGGGGAATTTGTAAATGAACAAATACATAAAATATATAATAGTAGCAGTTATATTTTTAGTTATTATTGTAACATTAGTAATTTTAAATATAAATAAAAAAAATAAAGATAAAGAAAATGATGCAAAAACAAAAATAGTTACATCATTTTATCCAATGTATATTATAGCAGAGAATCTATTAGACGGTGCAAATAATACCGAGCTTATTAATATGGCAGATTTAAATGTAGGCTGTTTGCATGATTATACATTAACTACAGAAGATATGAAAAAAGTAGAAAATGCAGATATTTTTATTGTAAACGGACTTGGAATGGAAAACTTTTTAGATAAAGTTATAAGTTCAAATGAAGATATGTATATAATAGATTCAAGTACAAATATACAAAATTTAATAAAAGAAGAAAATGAAACAAATCCACATATTTGGACAAGTATAGATAATTATATTTTACAGGTAAAAAATATTTCAAAGGAATTACAAAATAAAGATACTTCAAATGCACAAATATATAAGGAAAATGAAGAAAAATACATAGAAAAATTAGAAAACTTAAAAGAAGAATATTTAGAAGAATTAAAAAAATTAGAAGGACAAAAAGCAATAATATTAAATGAATCATTTGAATATCTTGCTCAAGAATTAAAAATAGAAGCGACAACAATAAAAACAGACCATGAAGAAAGTACTTTATCAGCAGAAACATTAAAGAATATAATAGATAAAGCAAAAAAAGAAAATATTAAAATAATAATAATTGGCAAAAATGATAATAAATCAAATGCAGAAATAATAGCAAATGAAACAGGAGCAGAAGTATATGAATTAAATTCTGGACTAACAGGAAGTTTAGATAAAGATGCATATATAAAAGCTATAGAGGAAAATCTTTGTCGCGTTTGGGACAGGCCCTAATGCGACAAAAAGTGTCGCATTAGGGCCTGTCCCAAACGCGACAAAGGAGGCAAAGTATGGAGAAAGCTTGTGGTTTGCACTGTACAAAAATTAATAATATTGGAGTTAAAATTGGAAACGATGAGATTTTAAAAAATGTAAATATACATATTCATTGTGGAGAATTAACTGTAATTATTGGAAGAAATGGTGCAGGAAAAAGTACATTACTTAAAGCTATTTTAGGAGAAATTGAACATACAGGAGATATTACATTTGTTGATCAAAAGGATAATATTACTAAAAAAATAAAAATTGGATATGTACCACAAAGTATAAATGTAGAAAAGCACATGCCTACAACTGTATATGATTTGTTTGCTTCTAGTATTACACATATACCAGTATTTTTAAAAAAAGATAAAAAGATATATAATGAAATTAAAGAACATTTAAAAATATTTGGAGCAGATTCACTTATAGATAAAAGTATAGGAGATTTATCTGGTGGAGAATTGCAAAGAGTTCTCATAGCCATTGCAACAAAGCCAACACCTAATTTACTTATTTTAGACGAACCAGTTTCAGGAATAGACAGAAATGGAATAAAAGATTTTTACAATATTATAAGTAAATTAAAAACAGAATATGATATGTCTATTATACTTGTATCACATGACTTGGATTTAGCAAGTAAATATGCAGACAAGGTTATTTTACTAGATAAAGAAGTAATAAAAGAAGGAAAACCAGAAGATGTTTTTAAGAGTTTAGAATTTAGAAATAGGTTTGGAGAATTAGCATAAAAATATGGGGGAAAAATGGAAATAATAGATAGTATATTAGAAGTAATATTACCTTTTGAATTTATTAATTATGAATTTATGAAAAATGCTATAATTGCTATAATTTTAATATCACCAATTTTTGCAATATTAGGAACAATGATAGTAAATAATAAAATGGCATTTTTCTCAGATGCATTAGGACATTCGGCACTAACAGGAATAGCAATTCGGAAGTTTAATAGGAATAAGTAATCTAAATATAGGAATGATAATATTTGCAATAGGTTTTGCGCTTTTATTAAATTGGGTAAAAAATAAAACAACCTACAGCTCAGATACAATAATAAGTGTATTTTCATCAATTGCAATTGCTTTAGGACTTGCAATACTAGCACAAACAGGTAGTTTTAATCAGTATTCAAGTTATTTAGTAGGGGATATTTTAAGTATAACAGATTCAGAGATATTATATGTATTTCTAATTGCAATAGTTGTATTAGTATTTTGGTACTTTACATTTAATAAATTACACTTAATAAGTATAAATTCAACACTTGCAAAAAGTAAAGGTGTAAAAATTAAAAAAATAGATAATATTTTTGCTGTACTAATTGCAATTGTAGTTATGATTTCTATTAGATGGATAGGAATATTACTAATAAATTCACTACTTATTTTGCCAGCAGCATCAAGTAGGAATATTGCAAAAAATATGAGATTGTATCATTTATATGCAGTGCTATTTTCAGTATTTTCAGGAATAGCAGGACTTATTTTATCATATTACTTTAATATACCAACAGGACCAATGATAGTAATATTATCTGGTGGAATTTACTTTATAACTCTAGCTATAAAAGATAAAATAAAAGGGAAATAAAAATAGAATAAATAATAATTTGCTTATATAGATAGGAGGAAATATTATGGAAAAGAAAAAATTTTTAACAGGGGATAGACCAACAGGAAGGTTACATATAGGGCATTATTTTGGCTCACTTGCAAATAGAGTAGAAATGCAGAATTCTGGTGAATATGACCCACATATTTTAATTGCAGATGTGCAAGCATTAACAGATAATTTTAATAATCCAGAAAAGGTTAGAAAGAACATAAGAGAAGTTATGCTCGATTATTTATCAATAGGTATAGATCCAAATAAAACTACAATTATAATACAATCAATGGTGCCAGAAATAGCGGAATTAACAGTTTTTTATTCTAATTTGGTTACAATTGCTCGCTTGGAAAGAAATCCTACAGTAAAAACAGAAATTGCACAAAAGAAAGAATTATTTGGAGAAAGTGTTACTTATGGATTTTTAGGTTATCCAGTAAGCCAAGCAGCCGATATAACAGCTTTTGAAGGAGCATATGTTCCAGTAGGAGAGGATCAACTTCCTTTAATAGAACAATGTAGAGAGATTGTAAGAAAATTTAATAGTATATATGGTGAAGTTTTAACAGAGCCAGAAGCGGTATTATCTTCTGCAAAAAGAATAAAAGGATTAGATGGAAATGAGAAGATGGGTAAATCCCTAGGAAATGCTATATATCTTTCAGATACACCGGAAGAAATAACTAAAAAAGTTATGAGCGCAGTAACAGATCCTAATAGAATAAGAAAAGATGATAAAGGAAATCCAGATGTATGTATGGTTTCATATTATCATAATTTATTTACAGATAAAGATGAATGTAAAAAAATATGCGAAGAATGTAAAAAAGGTGTAAGAGGTTGTGTTGCATGTAAAAAAGAACTTTCAAATAATATTATTGGATTTTTAGAACCAATGAGAGAAAAAAGAAAGTACTATGAAGAAAGACCAGAATTAGTAAATAAATTATTAATTGAAGGAACTGAAAAAGGAAGAAAAGTTGCAAAAGAGACAATGAAGAAAGTAAAGAAGGCAATGAGATTAGATTATTTTGTGAACTTTAGGGACGTTCCTTAAAGTTCAAATATTTTTTATCTTATAATTTACAATATAATTCATGTTACTTTGTAAATTATAAAAATAATTTTAATTATTTTGAACTTTAAAGAACGTCCCTAAAGTTCAAGAAGGAGAAAAAAATGTTTACAGATTACGTAAAAATAATTGCAAAAGCAGGAAATGGTGGAAATGGAGCAATTTCATTTAGAAGAGAAAAATATGTAGCCGCAGGTGGACCAGATGGTGGAGATGGAGGAAAAGGTGGGGATATTTATTTTGAAGTTGACCCAGATAGCAATACTTTAATTGATTTTAGATATAACAAAAAATTTAAAGCAGAAAATGGAAAAAACGGTGAAGGTGCTCACAAATATGGAAAAAGTGGAGAAAATCTATATATAAAGGTTCCTATTGGAACTATTATTAGAGATGCAAAAACAAATAAAGTTTTAGCAGATTTATCAAAAGAAGGACAAAAAGAGTTGATTTTATCAGGCGGTAGAGGAGGAAAGGGCAATTCACATTTTGCTACTTCTACAAGACAAGCTCCTAGATTTGCACAAGATGGAGAAAAAGGAGAAGAAAAAGAGCTAATATTAGAATTAAAGCTTTTAGCAGATGTAGGTTTAATAGGTTTTCCAAATGTAGGTAAATCAACATTTTTATCTATGACAACTTCCGCTACACCAAAGATCGCAGATTATCACTTTACCACGTTAGAACCTAATTTGGGAGTAGTAAAAACTGACTATGGTGATAGTTTTGTAATTGCAGATATTCCAGGAATTATAGAAGGAGCAAGTGAAGGTACAGGACTTGGATTGCAGTTCTTACGCCATATAGAAAGAACTAGACTATTACTTCATGTAATAGATGTATCAGGTTCAGAAGGAAGAAATCCAGTAGACGATTTTTACAAGATAAATGAAGAACTTAAAAAATATAGTGAAAAATTAAGTAAAAGAAAGCAAATAATTGTAGCAAATAAAATAGATATAATTCAAGATGAAAAACTATATCTAGAACTAGAAAAAGTTGCAAAAGAAAAACAAATGGAAATATTTAAAATTTCTGGTGCAACAAATGAAGGAGTGTCAGATTTAATAAAACATGTATCCAATATTTTAAAAACACTTCCTAAAGAAGATTTGATAGATATAGTAGATGAAAAGGTATATACATTAGAAGAGCAAGAAGACTATACAATAGAAAAAGAAGATGGAATGTTTGTAATAAAAGGAGAGCCAGTAGAAAGAATAATGAGAAGAGTAAATATTGCAGACAATGAATCTTTATATTATTTCCAAAAAAGTTTAGATGAATTAGGAGTAAATGAAAAACTAAAAGATATGGGAATAAAGGAAGGCGATATAGTTAAAATAAATGATTATGAACTAGAATGGGAAGATTAGAAAAAAAGTCAAACAAAACACAAAAATTTGTTTGACTTTTTTGTTTGTTTATGTTACTATTATTAAAGAATTAAAATGAATGTGGAGGGGTGTGTAAATGCCAGAAGAAAAAAAGAGAAGGGGAAGAAAAAGGAATACAGAAGCATTAACAGTTAGACAAAAACAAATTTTAAGATATATAACAAAGCAAATATCAGAAAATGGATATGCTCCATCTGTAAGAGAAATCGGAAAAGCAGTAGGACTTAGTTCAACTGCTACAGTACATTGCTATATTAAAAGACTAGAAGAACTAGGGTATATAAGAAAGGAAAATCAAAAAGGTAGGACTTTAAGGATTCTAAAAAAAGAAGATGATTTATATAATCCAAAAAAAATCGGAAAAGAACCATCAAAGCCATATTTTTATAAAAAAGAAATGGTAGATGTTCCAGTAGTAGGAAAAATAACAGCAGGTGCACCTATACTTGCTGTTGAGAATGTTACAGATACTATTCCTATACCACTTGACTTTGTTGGAAATAGTCAAAGCTTTATGCTTGTAGTTAGAGGGGAAAGTATGATAGAAGCTGGAATATTAGATGGAGATATGATTCTAGTAAGAAGGCAAAATGTGGCTGAAAATGGTCAAATAATAGTAGCTTTGATAGATGATGAAGCAACAGTAAAAACATTTTATAAAGAAAAAGATTATATAAGACTACAACCTGAAAATAGTAGTATGGATCCAATAATAGTACCAGATTGTATAATTTTAGGTAAAGTTATAGGTGTATTTAGAAAAATGTAAAATAAGAAGGGAATGAGTAAAATGAGTTATGATGATTTCTGGTTTATAGATACTAGAGTGCAAACAACTAATTTAAAGAGATGGCTCATTTGGTTTATAGTATTATTTGCATTTGTAACAGTTGGAAGTATAATGGCTATAAAGACAATGTATCATGATATTAAGATATATGAAATACAAGATACAAATCCAACTATTATAGTAAATGAAGCAAAAGCTACAAATGTAAATGGATATATAAAGGGAGAAGCAAAAAATGAAACAGAGACAGAAATAAGTAATAAAAAAATATGTTTTATATTATTTAATAAAAATAATGAAAATATTGGAATAGAATATTTAGATATAGGAAACATACAAGCAGGAGAATCTAAAACTTATGAATTAGAATTTAAAAGAAATAATGTAGATAGATTTATTATAACTGTTATTGAATAATAATGTATAAATAAAACAACCTTATAGTATAATATAAATATACAATAAGGTTGTTTTATAAAATTTTATAAAATTTACAAAAGTATTTGATATTTTATTATAAATGTAATATAATTGTAACACAATTGTAATATAAATGAAATATTTAAAAATTGAAAGGAAAGATTACAAATGTTTAAGTGGGGACAAGATATAGGAATAGATTTAGGAACTGCAACAGTTATTGCTTATGTTAAAGGTAAAGGAATAGTTTTAAGAGAGCCTTCAGTAGTTGCAGTAGATAATAATACAGGAGAGGTATTAGCAGTAGGAAAAGAGGCAAGAAGAATGCTCCGGAAGGACTCCTGGAAATATAGTGGCAACTAGACCTTTAAGAGAAGGAGTTATTTCGAGTTACACTGTTACAGAGAAAATGCTTAAATACTTTATAAATAAAATTTGTGGTAAATTTATTTTTGCTCCACGTATAATGATTTGTATCCCATCGCAAGTAACAGAGGTTGAGAAAAAAGCTGTTATTGATGCTGCTTCTCAAGCTGGAGCAAGAAAAGTATTTTTAATAGAAGAACCGATTGCTGCTGCAATTGGAGCAGGAATAGATATATCTAAGCCATGTGGAAATATGGTAGTAGATATTGGAGGAGGAACAACAGATATAGCTGTTATATCACTAGGAGGTTCAGTGGTTAGTGAATCTTTAAAGGTTGCTGGTGATAAATTTGATGAAGCAATAGTTAAATATATAAAAAGAAAACACAATATTATGATAGGAGAAAGAACAGCAGAAGACTTAAAGATAAATATTGGTTGTGTATATCCTAAAATACAAGATACAGAAATGGAAATAAGAGGAAGAGATTTAATAACAGGACTTCCTAAAAATATTACAATACATTCAAGTGAAATGCTAGAAGCATTAATAGAACCAGCTATGATGATTATAGATAGTGTTCATTCTGTTTTAGAAAAAACACCACCCGAGCTTGCAGCAGATATAAGTGATAGAGGAATATATATGACAGGTGGAGGCTCATTAATAGACGGATTAGATAAACTATTACAAGCAAAAACTGGAATAAATGTTATGATAGCACAAGAAGCTGTATCTTGTGTTGCTCTAGGAACTGGAAAAGCATTAGATAATTTAGATTCGTTAGATAGAAGAAAATAAAAATCATACTTGCATAATTCAACAATAAATTATATAATTGTCATTGAATTAAATAATAAAAGGTGAAGTATATGAATAAAACAAAAAGAAAAATTTTTGAAACTTCAATGCAACTATTTGCGGATAAAGGATATGATGCTACAAGCATAGAAGAAATAACAGCAACTGTAGGAGTAGCAAAAGGAACTTTATATTACCATTTCTCAAGTAAAGAAGAGATATTTAATTTTTTAGTAGATGAGGGAGTTAAGTTATTAAAAAATAGTATTAGCATAAAAACAGATAAAATGAGTAATTCACTAGATAAAGTAAGAGCAATTGTTCTAATACAAATAAAAATACTTTTTAAATATGAAAGTTTTATGACAATTATATTAAGTAAAATCTGGGGAAATGATGAAAGAAGTAAATTGTGCAAAAAATATGTATTCGAGTATATACAAATGATAGAAGATATAGTAAAAGAAGGAATAGCTAAAAAAGAAATTGTAAATAAAGATGCAAATGTCATAGCTTCAGGAATATTTGGATTTACATGCTCAAGTTTTATATATAAAATGAAACATGAAGAAGTAAATATTCAAGAGCTTTTTAATGAAATTGATAATTTATTTTTAAAAAAATTAAAAGGATAAAGGTAGGAACAAAAAATGAGAATATTAAAAGATTTTAAAGTGCCAGAATTTAAATTCCCAAAATTTAACATGAAAGAAATATCAGAAATTGATGAGGTAAATGTTGACTATGATAAAATAAAAAAAGCAGAGGAAAATCAAAATAAGAAAAATAAAAAGAATTATGAGGGAACAAATTTTTCTACAATTAAAGAAATATTTATAAATTCATCTAAAGAATATGCAGATAGAACATTTCTACTAGAAAAATTTAATCAAAAAGATGACTGGACAGAAATTACATATAACCAATTTAAAAATGAAGTAATAGGGTTTGGAACAGCATTAACAAGGAAATTAAATTTAAAAGATTCTAAAATAGTTATAATAGGAGAAAATACACATCATTGGTATGTATCATATATGACAATGCTTTGTGGAGCAGGAATTGCAGTTCCAGTAGATAAAGAGCTTCCAGAAAATGAAATAGAAAATGTTATAAAAAGATCAAAAGCAAGTGCTGTTATATTTTCAACGAAGAAAGCAGAAGCAATAAAAAGGGTGGCTGAAAATTTACCAGATGTTAAATATTTTATACAAATGAATTCTAGTAGTGAATTAAATGGAAGATTTATAGGATTAGATTACTTAATTGAAGAAGGAAAAGCACTAGTAAAAGGTGGAGACAATAGCTTTATGAATATAGAAATAGATCCAGAAGAATTTAAAGTTTTAATTTTTACATCTGGAACTACTTCAAATGCAAAAGGCGTAATGCTATGCAATAGAAATTTAGCACAAAATGTTAATGCAGCTACAGCTTATGTTAAACTAACATCAGAGGATAGATTAATGTCAATACTTCCTCTTCATCACACTTATGAATCATCAATTGGTTTTTTATTGCCTTATGCAGTAGGATGCTCTATTAGTGTATGCCAAGGATTAAAACATATAGTTTCAGATTTAAAAGAAACGAAACCAACAGCACTTTTAACAGTACCTTTGCTTGTTGAAAATTTATATAAAAAGATAAATGCTAATATCAAAAAAAGCAAAAAAGATGGTTTAGTAAATTCTATGATACATGTAACTAATGCACTAAAAACTGTAGGAGTAGATATAAAAAGAAAAGTATTTAATGAGATATATGAAAATTTAGGAGGAAGAATAAGAATAATCGTTTCAGCTGCAGCTCCTATAGATGCTAAAATAGGAAAATGGATAGAAGATATAGGAATATTATTTTTACAAGGGTATGGACTTACAGAAACAGCACCTATAGCAGCACTAACACCAGATTTTGATACTAAAGTTGGTTCTGCAGGAAAAGCTGTAGTTGGGGCAGAACTTAAAATAAATAATCCAAACGAAAATGGAGAAGGAGAAGTGTTAATAAAAAGTAAAACATTAATGCTTGGATATTATGAAGATGAAGAAGCAACTAATGAAGCTATATTTGAAGAAAATGGAGAAAGATGGTTTCATTCTGGAGATGTAGGGTATATGGACGGTGATGGATTCTTATACATTACAGGAAGAAGCAAGAATGTTATAGTAACTCAAAATGGAAAAAATATATATCCAGAAGAAATAGAACTTTTACTTGCAAAACATAACGAGATAAAAGAATGTATGGTTTATGGAAAAGAAATAGAAGGAGAAAAGGAACTAACAATAACAGCAAGAGTAATTCCAAATTATGAAGAAATAGAAGAAAAATATGGAAAAAATTTAGGTGAAGATGATGTATATAAAATAATTTGGGATAAAATTAAAGAAGTAAATAAAGGACTAACTTCATATAAAGCAATAAAAAAATTAGAAATTAAACATGATGATTTCGTAAAAACAACTACTATGAAAATAAAGAGGTTTGAAGAAATAAAAAAGCAATAATTTATAGTTATAATTTAAAACATAACAAAAATGAGCTAAGAAGTCAGAAATATTAATTAAAAATTATTTCTGGCTTTTATAACAGAATTTTAAATTTGACTGTAAATCATAACAATCCGTAAGAAAAAAAGACAAATAATTACAAAAAAAGTATTGACTTAATTAAAAACTTGTAATAAAATTATATTGAAATTAAAAAAACAAAAAATCCTATAAAACAGAAACACTTACGGAAATAAAAACTACATAGGATGAAGGAGGGAAGGTTTACAATGTCTAGATCTGGCATAGTAAACGTGAGAATGGTAATCACGGAAGAAAAGATTTTATCAAATATTGATAAAGTACAAAAATTGATAAATCCAAATAATAAAAAGCAAATAATTCAATTAGAAGATGATGCTTATTTTAAAGATTTAATAGAATCAATAAAAACATATTTAATTGAATACCCAAAAAAGAAAAACTTTCCAGCAAGTGTATATAAAGCAGCTTATGGATTAGTTGAATATGCAACAAATCAATTCGAAGAGAATACTAAAAAAATAGAAGGTTTAATTAGACAAAGGGAAAAGAATATTTCATTAGCAGCAAGTTTAAAAGACGCTTTATATGCAGTAGAAAATAAATCAGAAGATTGGAAAGAAGCAATAAAGGAAATAGCTAATGATTTTTCAGAAGATATAATAGAAACTTTAGGAGTTATAGGAAGATGCAAGTCTAATACATCTCAAAATTATCAAGATGCATTAAAATTAATTAATGCAAGGATTGGAAATTTAGAAACTAACTTGCATATTGAAATTGATATGGAAAGAATAGAAGATAGATCAAAAGCATTAAGTTACATAGGAATTGAAATTGCAGATGCATTAAAATTAATTCCAGCTCCAGAAGAAACATTAGAACCTATTGTAGAAGAAGATATTGTAGAATCTGTACAAGAAGAAGCAAATACAATACAAGAAGAAAATAAACAATATTTTGAACAAACAAGAATAGAAGTTAAACCTTCATTATGGCAGCGTATAAAGAATAGCAAAGTAGTTAAAGCTATTAAATATATAATGAAAATTAAAGTTGTAATAGAAGTGCCAAATGCTTTACCAGAGGGTAGAGGAGAATAGAAAGAAGTCTGATAATTACATATAGTTATCAGACTTCTTGTGTTTTAATCATGATCAACAAATAATAATCTTATAGCCCATAAACCAGATAGGCCAACTAATACATATATTATTCTACTAATTATAGACATTGCACCAAATATAGTATCTACTAAATTGAAGCTGAATAATCCAACTAATCCCCAATTAATAGCACCTATTATTATTAATGCTAATGCTATTTTATCAATAATCTTCATGAAAATCATTCCTTTCCTAGCATTTTTAATAATAGTATACTCAATAAATAAAATTTTATTCAAAAAATAAATTAAAAATAAAAAAAGCCGAAATCGGTTAAAATTTCAACTTTTTGGTGGGCAGGGATGGATTCGAACCATCGTACTCAAATGAGAACAGATTTACAGTCTGCCGCCTTTAGCCACTCGGCCACCTACCCAAAAAATATAAAAATTTATTAAATAGAAAAACTATTTAATAAAAATGGTGCGCCCTCAAGGATTCGAACCTTGGACCTACCGGTTATGAGCCGGTTGCTCTAACCAACTGAGCTAAGGGCGCATCTCAAGCACATTTACAAGTATAAAACATTTTAATTAATATGTCAATAGTTTTTGATAAAAAAAATAAAAAATAATGTAAAAGTAAATTGATGTAAGGTAAAAAAATTCACACAAAATTCACAAATAAAATTAGCAATAAGTATTGACAATTGCTAAAAATGGATATAATATATATAAAGTTTAGCAGTCATTCATACTAACTGCTAAAAGAAGGTGCAAAATGGATAATAGAAAAAAGAAAATATTGCAGGCCATCATTGAAGAATATATTGATACTGCGGAACCAGTAAGTTCAGGAAGTATAGTAAAAAAATATGGGCTAGATTTAAGTAGTGCAACTATTAGAAATGAAATGGCAGATTTAGAAAAGATAGGATATATTGAAAAACCACATACTTCAAGTGGAAGAGTTCCATCAGCTAAAGGGTATAGACTATATGTTGATGAATTAATGAGTGACAGAAAAATAAGCTTAAGCGAAATAAAATATATTCAATCAAAACTTATGGCAAAAGTTAATGAAATTGAAGATTTAACAAAAATAACTACAAGTACAATATCAGAAGTTACTCATTATACAACAGTTGCCATAGGCCCTAAAAAAGAGATACAAAATATAGCTGAGATTAAATTTGTATTACTAGGATCTAGAATGCTAATGGCAGTAATATTAACAGATACGGGTATTATTAAAGAAACTATTATAAAATTTAATCAAGATGTAACAGAAGAACAAGTTGAAACTTTAAATTTTATGTTTAACAACAAACTAAGAGGAAAACCATTAGACTGGATAGATAAACCGCTAGAAGAATATATTTTTTCTCATATGAATTATAGCTTAGAAGTTATAAAACCAATTATGAATCAATTAAATAAAGTAATAAATGAAGAAGAAAAAATATATTTAGAAGGGGCAAACAAAGCATTTGATTTACCTGAATTTAAAAGCTTAGAAGTAGCTAAAAAGTTTATAAATGTAATAGACCAAAAAGAAATCGTTGCAGACTTATTAAATACAGGATTTGCAAATGACATAAATGTATATATAGGAAGCGAAAATGATAATGAAAAACTAAAAGATTTTAGTATAGTTACCTTTAAACATAGATATAAGAACAAGGATTTAGGAACAATAGGAATAATTGGACCAACTAGAATGGATTATTCAAAAGTTATTTCAGTTATGAAGTATATTAGCAAAAAACTTAATGGAGAATAGAAAGTGAGGCTAAAAAATGGAAGAAAATAAAGAGATGAAACAAGAAGAAAACATTAATAGGGTAGATGAAATAATAGAATTAAAAAAGCAAATTGAAGCTCAAAAAGTTCAAATTGAAGAAACAGAGGACAGATTAAAAAGAGTTGCAGCTGAATTTGATAACTACAAAAAAAGAAGTAGCAAGGAAAAAGAAGGATTATATAATTCTTTAGTTGGAGATATAGTTTCAAATTTCTTGCCAATAATAGACAACTTAGAAAAAGCAGTAGAAGCAGAAACTAAAGATGAAGAATATAAAAAAGGAGTAGAACTTGTATTAAAACAATTTAAAGATGTATTATCAGCAAGAGGTGTAACAGAAATAGAAACTGTTGGAAAAACTTTTGATCCAGAATTACATGAAGCAGTAAGTAGTGTGCAAGATGATACAAAAGGTGAAAAAGAAATAGTTCAAGAATATAGAAAAGGCTATAAAATAGGTGATAGAGTTATTCGTCATTCTATGGTAGTAGTAGCAAATTAGTTTTTAATTTTAAATTTAATATATATTGAGAGTAATCTCAAAGCAAAAAGAAAGGAAGATTTATTATGGGAAAAATTATAGGTATTGATTTAGGTACAACAAATTCATGTGTTGCAGTTATGGAAGGTGGAGAACCAGTTGTAATTCCTAACGCAGAAGGAAATAGAACAACACCATCTGTAGTTGCATTCTCAAAAAATGGAGAAAGATTAGTAGGGCAAATAGCAAAACGTCAAGCAGTTACTAATCCAGATAATACAGTTATATCTATAAAAAGAAAAATGGGAACAAATGAAAAGGTTAATATAGAAGGAGATCAATTCTCTCCACAAGAAATATCAGCAATGATATTACAAAAATTAAAAGCAGATGCTGAAAACTATTTAGGACAACAAGTAACACAAGCTGTTATAACTGTTCCAGCATATTTTAGTGATAGCCAAAGACAAGCTACAAAAGATGCTGGTAAAATAGCAGGACTTGAAGTTCTAAGAATTATAAACGAACCAACAGCAGCAGCCTTAGCTTTTGGTATGGATAAAGAAGATCAAGACCAAAAAATAATGATATATGACTTAGGTGGAGGTACATTCGATGTATCTATACTAGATATTGGTGATGGTGTATTTGAAGTTTTAGCAACAAATGGTAATACACATTTAGGAGGAGACGATTTTGATGAAAGAATAATAAACTACTTAGTTGATGAATTCAAAAAATCAAATGGTATAGATTTAAGACAAGACAAAATGGCAATGCAACGTTTAAAAGAAGCAGCAGAAAAAGCTAAAATAGAATTATCTGGTATGCAACAAACACAAATAAACTTACCATTTATTACTGCAGATGCTAACGGACCAAAACACTTAGATGTTACATTAACAAGAGCTAAATTTGAAGAGTTAATTGGTGACTTAATTGAAGCTACAAAAATACCAGTTGAAAATGCATTAAAAGATGCAGGAATTACAGCAAATGATCTACACAAAGTATTATTAGTTGGTGGTTCTACAAGAGTTCCAGCTGTTCAAGAAGCAGTTAAGAAAATAACAGGCAAGGAACCAGATAGAGGAATAAACCCTGATGAATGTGTTGCTATTGGTGCAGCAATTCAAGGTGGTGTTTTATCAGGAGATGTTAAAGACTTAGTATTACTAGATGTAACACCATTATCATTAGGTATTGAAACTTTAGGTGGAGTATTTACAAAATTAATTGAAAGAAATACTACGATACCAACTAAAAAATCACAAGTATTCTCTACTGCAGCAGATGGTCAAACAAGTGTTGAAATACACGTACTTCAAGGAGAAAGAGAAATGGCTGCTTACAATAAAACATTAGGAAGATTCCAATTAACAGGAATTCCAGCAGCACCAAGAGGAGTACCTCAAATTGAAGTTACATTTGATATAGATGCAAATGGTATAGTTCACGTATCTGCAAAAGATATGGCAACAGGAAACAGCCAACAAGTAGCAATTACAGCAAGCACAAACTTAACTGATGAAGATATAGATAGAGCTGTTAAAGATGCAGAAGCTCATGCTGCAGAAGATAAAAAGAGAAAAGAAGAAATTGAAGTTAGAAATAATGCAGAAAGCTTAGTATATAACTGCCAAAAAACAATCACTGATTTAGGTGATAAAATAAGCGGAGAAGAAAAAGCTAAAGCTGAAACAGAAATAGAAAATGTTAAGAAAGCATTAGAAGGAACAGATGTTGAAGCAATTAAATCTGCAACAGAAAAATTAACACAAATCTTCTATTCAATTTCAGAAAAAGTATACTCACAAGCACAAGGTGCAGCAAATGCAGCAGGTGCAAATAACGGGGAATCAAATAATGCAGAACCACATACAGACGCTAATGGTAATGTATATGATGCTGATTACAAAGTTGATGAAGACGACAAAAAATAGGATTCCAAGATAATTGGTTTTGGCGTTGTTGCATAAATTTTAAATCCAATCAACGTACAAAGAGTACGCCTCATGAATTTAAAATTTATGCGCCTAGCCAAAACGCAATTCTATTGAAATCCTTATAAGTAATAAAAACAATTAGTATTAAAGAGGTTGGACTATTTCGCCAACCTCAAATACTATGATAGACTTTAAGGAGAATAAGTATGGCAGGAAAAGATTATTATGAAATTTTAGGAGTACAAAAAAATGCAAGTGATGATGAACTAAAAAAAGCATATAGAAAACTTGCTAAAAAATATCATCCTGATGCAAATCCTGATAATAAAAAAGAGGCAGAAGCTAAATTTAAAGAAGTTAACGAGGCATATGAAACTTTATCTAATCCTGAGAAAAGAAGAATGTATGACCAATTCGGAACTGCAGATCCACAAGGATTTGGAGGAGCAGGAGGTCCTTTTGGCGGAAGTAATGGTTATTATTCATATTCATCTTCTGGAGGATTTGATGGATTTGGCGATTTTGGTGACTTGGGAGATATATTTTCTTCATTTTTTGGAGGAGGCTTTGGTGGAAGAAGTTCTTCAAAAAATGCTAATGGACCAAGACAAGGTGCTGACTTAAGATATAATCTAGATATTACTTTTGAAGAATCTTTTTTAGGAACAGAAAAACAAATTTCTATTTCAAGGAATGAAGTTTGTAATACATGCCATGGAGAAGGAGCAAAGCCAGGAACTAAAAAACAAACATGTTCAATGTGTCACGGAACTGGTCAAATAAAGCAAACTCAAACAACAATATTTGGACAAATGCAAACTGTAAGACCATGTACTACTTGTAATGGAACTGGAGAGATAATTCCAGAACCTTGTATGGATTGTAAAGGTAAAGGAACTGTTAGAAAACAAGTGAAAGTTACTGTAAGAATTCCAGCAGGAATAGATGAAAATCAAACAATTGTACTTAGAGGTGAAGGAGAGCCAGGTGAAAAGGGTGGAGCAAAAGGAGATTTATACATAACTGTTCATGTAAAGAGACATAGTATTTTTACAAGAAAAGGTCAAGATGTTCTATGTGAAGTGCCAATAACATTTACACAAGCAACTCTAGGAGCAGATTTAGAGATACCAATGGTAGATGGTACTAAAGAAATTTATAGAATACCAGATGGTACTCAACCTGGAACTAAATTTACAATTAGAGGAAAAGGTTTTAAAAACATTAATAATAGTTCACAAGGAAATTTTGTATTTACAGTTTTAGTTCAAGTGCCAAAGAGACTTACAAAAGAACAAAGAGATTTGATGTTAGAACTTGCTAAAACAATGAATGAACAACCACCTATAAAGAAAAAAGGAATATTTGGAATTTAAAGAACTGCACTTTTTGCAGTTCTTTTTTTAAAATAAAAGAATTTTGTCAAATTATATGTTTTTTGCATATTATATATTAGATAATATATTTTGTATTATCCAAGAGAGGTGAAATATAATGTTTAATAAATGTTGTGAAATAGCAAAATGTTGTGTAGATGCAGTAATATGTGTATTAACTTCTTTACTACTATTCATTACAGGAGTAATAGTTGGAGCATATACAGGTTTAGCAACTATACTAGGATTAGGAGCTATAATTGCAATTACAGCAATATTACTAATACTATTAATAATAAGAATTATAACATTGATTTGCTGTAAAAATAAGGAACAAAATAATTGTTGCAACTATGATAAATACTGCTAATTTATAAAATAAACCCTATCATCAATATGGTAGGGTTTGAATTTTTTAATTGACTGCATATAGCGTTTGTGATATTATATATTTATCAAAAAATGGAGGGATTGTATATGGAGGAAAAGGTAAAAAGTAATATTTTAATATACATAATAGTAGTTATAAGTTTAATTATTATATTATTAATATGTGGAGGAATTATATTATATAAGAATTTAATGAATAATAACAATAATAAAATTCAAAATGAAGAAAAAAACTTTTATAACTACATAAATAATCAACAAGAAAATAGTATTAATCAAGATAATTATGACGGAAGTATAAATAAACAGATTACTTTAAATGGAGAAAGCGTAAATATAGAGCTAAATTACATAAATGGAGATATAATAGAAGAAAATGAAGGTTCAAATTTATATTCACAAAAATATGATTTAATTATAAATAGTAAAAAAATAGATGGCATAGAGGATGGATCAAAATATATTAATACTAAAAATCAAATTAATGGAGATTTATATACAACAACTAAAGTTAAAGATAAAGTAACAAATAATGAATATTTAGTTTTACAAGTATATAAAGATTTAATAGCAGCAGGACCTACAATTAATGTATATATTATAGACTACAAAGAAGGAAAAATAATAACGAAATTAGTAGATGACAAAAACTGTTCAACATATTTTCTAATAGATAAAATGCAGACAGATGAAAATGGAGAATATATACTAAATGAAGAAGCACAATTAAAAATGAAAATTTTAGATAATGAAATAATTTCTTATGAGTATAACAAAGACGTAGCAAAACTTGAAAAGAAAATTTATACTATAAATAATGGAAAGATTGAAAGCAAAGTAGATAAAGCATATGAAACAAGCGATATTTGGGGAGTAGGAAAGTCTTGGTAAAGAATATGTTTTCTACAGAATAATAAAAATATCCCTGGATTATCCAGGGATATTTTAAGGAAAAAATGTTAGTTATCTTTTTTGTGATTTAAATCAAAAATAATTGCATCATCATTAGTTAAGAAATATTTGGAATCTGTACTATCTGTTTTTATAGGATCTACTTCTTTACTAATATCTATTGGATCATTATCAGATGTGGCTGCTGCAAAATTTCCTCTAAATTTAGTACTAATAGGTTTCTTTTTTATATTATCAGATGTAATACCATTAGTGAACTTTTCAAAATTATACTCTTTTAATTTCTTAGGCTCTTTATACTTCGCTTCCAAGAAATCTAATTTGCCTTTTGCAACATAACTTTTTCCTTTACTATCCTTGACTTTAAATAAAATTTGCTTACCTTTAAGAGACATAATTTTTCCAGCAGTATAGTTGGGTTTCCACTTATATTGTATATTAGCTAATTTTGAATCATAGCCAAAGTTAGACTTATCAGAATCAGTTTCATAATTCTTAGTCCAATCCCATTCTCTTTTATCTTGTAATTCTGTTTCCCACCATTTTACATCTTCTGGTAAAGCATTTCCAAATATTGCTTTATTTACACAGTTAGCTAGTATTTCATCTTTAAAATTACCTTTTTCATCACCGTTTAATTGGGATAATGTTTGAGCAGACAATATATTTCCAACTTTATATTTTCTATAAACTGTGAATATTGGTTCAATAGCTTTACACAAAAATTCAGGAAAATCATCTATATATAGAAAATGAGGAATTCTTGTACTATCATTTCCAGGTCTAGAAAGAACGGATTGTTGCATTAATAACAAGAAAAATATACCAAAAGCTTTATGAGCATTTGCTCCTAAATCTCCTCTCCTTGTACATACAAAGGTTACTTCTCCATTTAGCAAAGCTTTATCAAATTCTAAATTATTAGTTCTATTGCATAGAATATTTTTTACACCAGGATATCTCAATAAATTATCTAATTCAGCAGATGCTGTGAATACAGACTGCTTAGTATTTGTTAAATCTTTTCCATCTGCATAAAAGTTATTTTCAAAATACTTAATAAGTATTTTATATTTATTAGCTAATTCTGGTATTTCTTTCATTTGATTACACATTTCTTCAACTAAAGAGAAATCATTCATCATATTAAGTATATCTTCTAAATTAGGTAAATCCCCACCATTTAATCTAGGATACATTTCTTTTAATAATATAGATAAATTCTCAATAATTTGAATTGCGGCATTTTCTCTAAATGCTAGTTGTAAATCAGGTCTACTTGTTGCATATAAACCTTTTAAAACAGAGGAAATTGCGACCCCAGTTTTTATAGGATCTTCGTATACGAATGGATTCATACCAGGTGAATCAACATTATTTGGATCTATTAAATTAACTTTAAGTCTATAATTCTTAGCAACTTTTATCATTTTTTCAACTGAATCATATTCAGCAGAAAGGTATGTTAATCCAAAATCTCTATAAATATATTTTCCATTTGAAGAGCCTAAAATCATTTTTTTCATATATGCATTATACAAATCAATTTTATCTGGATTAGGAGATAACATACTTAAATTAAAGTTCTCATTTAAATAATCATTAGCATATGGACAAGTTAAATTTGCTATACCTGTTTTTAATGCTGTAAATCCCATTTCTTTTGAAATTTCTCTAAAGAAATATTTTCTATCTAAATCTCTAGCTATCATTGGCTCGTAAATCATAGTTGTTTTACCTGAACCAGATACACCTACTACTAAGAATGATTCCAAACGTTTTGTTTCTGGAATGACTACATCTTCACCAGATTCAGTATCTACACAAAGCATAATTTCACATGAATATTTACCAGTGTCTTTAGATTTTCCTGCTAAACTAATTCCACCATAGTCAAAAATTGAATCCTTTATATCCTTAGTATCATTAATAGTAAATGTAAGCCATTTAAAAACCTTATAAAATGTTACGATAGGAATATAAAGTGATATAGCTGTAAATGCTGGCCTAAATAAATTAGAAAATTCACTTACGATTTCAACGTAATTTGGACTAGATAAAATAAAAGTCCAAGCTAAAGAATTAAGCCCTTGTACTACAAATGAAACAAATAAGATATATAGGCTTATTACATAAGTATTAAAAAATCTAAGTTTATCTATATCTGCTTTTGCAAATTTTGAACTAAAAGAAAAGTAAAAAGCAAAAATAAGTGTAGCAAATGCTAATGTATATTCAATTGGTCCCCAATAAGAATATGCTACTCCAGTAAAAATCATAAACATTAATTCAACTAATCTATCGATAAGGATATAAGCTGAAATTAAAGTTAAAATATATGTAGCAAATGTATTTCTATCAGTTTTTAAAAATTTTAAAAAGTTATCTATATATTTCAATAATTTCACCACTTTCAAAATAAAAATATACACATATATTATCCTATAAAATAAGAAAAAAAACAATAGATTTTGAGAAAAAATAAGCAAAAAGTGTAAAATATCTGTAATTATTTAATAAATTCATTTCTAAAATAATGTTTTAAAAATATTTGTTTTGAATAATTAGTAACTTATTGAATAATATTAAACATGATAAATTTAAATAATAATAAAGGAAGATTAAAAAAATCTAGTTTTAAAAAGAATATATTTATATTATTTATATCCCATGTGTTTATTAAGATTTTAGGAGTAATTAATAAAATATATTTAACTAATAAAGAGGGATTTGGAGATGAAGGAAATGCTATATATTCAAGTGCTTTTCAAATATATGCTTTATTTCTTACAATAACATCTATAGGAATACCAAATGCAGTATCAAAACTAGTTTCAGAAAAACTAGCAATAGGAGATACAAGAGGAGCTCATAAAATATTTAAAATTACTATTTTAGCATTTGGAAGCTTAGGATTTATAGTATCGGTCTTTGTATTTTTATTTGCAAGTACAATAGCAAATAATTGGATTCAAATACCAGAAGCAGAGCTTTGTTTATTAGCTTTATCACCATCTATCTTTTTTGTATCTATAACTTCTGTTATAAAAGGATACTTTAATGGTAGAGAAAATTTAAGTGTTGGTGCAAATTCTCAAACTACAGAGCAAATTTTTAGAACCGCTATTACTATTATTTTAATAGAATTTATTGCCCAGACTACTGGTTTGGACACGAAAATTATGGCTGCAGGAGCAGCAGTTGCTAGCACTTTAGCAGAAATATCCTGCTTTATTTATTTATATAGATATTATAAAAGTGTACAAAAAGAAATAGCAAATGAAATAAAATTAAGTGTAAATTATAAATATATGGGAAGAAGAAAAACAATAAAAGAAATACTATTTGTATCTATTCCTATGTCTATTGCACCAGTTATTGGAGGAATAAATAAAAACATAGATTCAATGACAATAGTAAGAAATTTAAAAAAATTTATGTCTGAAACAGATGCAAAACTTCAATATGGAATTTTAAGTGGTAAGATAGATACATTAGTAGCATTTCCATTATCATTTAACGCTGCATTTACAAGTACATTAATACCAGCAGTATCAGCAGCAAAAGCTAGTGGAAATTTTGAAATAGCTAAAAGAAAAATAGAATTTTCTATGTTAATATCGATTTTAATTGGACTGCCATGTACAATGGGAATGATAATTTTAGCAGAACCTATATTAAAACTATTATTTCCAAATCAGCCCTCTGGAGCTTTTTTATTACAAATAAGTTCAGTATCTATAACTTTTATAATGCTTAATCAAAACGTAAGTGCCATTTTGCATGGACTAGGGAAAACAATTATTCCAGCAATATCATTAATTATAGGCTCATTTATAAAATTAACTTTAAATACTATATTAGTACAAATAAACCCTAATATATATTGGTTTGGTGGAACAGCTGGAGCAGCAATAGCAACTGTAGCATGTAATGTCATTACATTACTGATTTCAATTAATATACTAAAAAGAAATATATTCATAAATATAGGAATGAAAAAAATAATAAAATCAATAGTTGCAACTATTATGATGTCAATTACAATGATTTTTATATATAAAAATTTATTAAGTATAATATCAGAAAAAATGTGTATAATACTAACAATACTAATTGCAATTACAGTATATGTAATAGTAATATTAATTTTAAATATATTTTCTGAACAAGAAATAAAAGTTTTACCGTTTGGAAATTCTATTTATAAAATTTTAAAATTATTAAAAATTTATAAATAATGTAATATTATGCAAAAAAAAATAAAAAAAAGAAGGATTTTATTGAAGTTTGGAGAATATTCATAGTAGTAGATAGCTTTTACAGTCTACATATGAAAATCTTATAGGAGGTAATTTAAATGAACAAATCAGAATTAATCGCAGCTATCGCAGCTAAAACAGGAGAAACAAAAAAAGATGCAGAAGCAACATTAAATGCTTTTATAGATGTTGTAACAGAAGCATTAGTTAGAGGAGATAAAGTTCAATTAGTTGGATTTGGATCTTTCGAAGTAAGAAAAAGAGCTGCTAGAAAAGGTAGAAACCCACAAACTAAAGAAGAAATAAAAATACCAGCTTCTAAAGCACCTGTATTCAAAGCAGGAAAAGCATTAAAAGAATTAGTAAATAAAAAATAATTGGAAATTTATATAAATATATGAATTCATATGACAATAAATAGGAATAAGAAATATGTTTTTTATTCCTATTTTATTGTTATATGAAATTTTTTAGAAAAAACAATTAAAAAAATATAAAAAAGTGATTTTTTTATTTGAAATTATGAAAATCTATGATATAATAATAACACTTAAAAATAAAACCATTGAAAAAGCAAAGTAAGTTTATAAAAAATATTTAAAGAGAGATAGGACAGAGGCTGAGAGCCTATTAATATAATAAACTGAAATTTCACTTTTGAGGTTCTTTTTTGAAAAGTAATATGGATTTTAACTATATATAATAGTAGAAAAAGACGGGTAGCCCGTTATAGCAAAAAGAGGTTAATTATTTAATTAATAAATTTAGGTGGTACCACGGTATAGAAAGCTAATCGTCCTATAAAGTATTAGGAAGATTAGCTTTTTTCAAAATGGCGCGAAATGGTCAGTCACTAACGCGACAAAAGGAGGAAAGTATGGAAGAGCAAATTAGTAAAATTAAAGAGGTAGCTACTAGTGAAATAAATAAAGCTACTAATACAAAAGAATTAGAGGAAGCAAGAGTAAAATACTTGGGGAAAAAAGGTGAACTTACAGTTATTTTAAGAGGAATGGGAGCATTAGCACCAGAAGAAAGACCAATTATAGGTGGAAAAGTAAATGCTGTAAGAGACGAGCTTGAAAGTTTAATAAAAGAAAAAGAAGCAGAGTTTGAAAAGAATGAACTTGAAAGAAAATTAAAAGAGGAAACAATCGATATTACATTGCCAAGTACTAAAGTTAAAAGAGGAAGTAAACATCCTTTAAATAGAATAATTGAAGAAGTAGAAGATTTATTTGTTTCTATGGGTTATGATGTTGTAACAGGCCTAGAGCTTGAAACAGATGAATACTGTTTCGAAAGATTAAATTTACCCAAAGGACATCCAGCAAGAGATATGCAAGACAGTTTCTATATTACAGAAGAATATTTATTAAGAACACAAACTTCTGCAGTTCAAGCAAGAACAATGATGTCAAATGAGAAAAAAGGGCCAATAAGGGTAATATGCCCAGGTAAAACTTATAGAAGAGATGATGATGCAACACATTCACATCAATTTAGCCAAGTTGAAGGTTTAGTTATAGACAAAAATATTTCATTAGCAGACTTAAAAGGAACATTAGAAGTTTTTGTTAGGAAAATGCTTGGAGAAAATCTTGAGCTTCGTTTTAGACCAAGTTATTTTCCATTCACAGAACCATCTTATGAAGTTGATGTAAGCTGCTTTAAATGTGGAGGAAAAGGCTGCAATTTATGCAAACAAACAGGCTGGATAGAAGTTTTAGGTTCAGGTATGGTTCATCCAAATGTATTAAAAATGGGTGGATATGACCCAGAAGTCTATAGTGGATTTGCGTTTGGTACAGGTCTAGATAGGTTAGCAATGTTTAAATACGGAATTACAGATATAAGGTTATTATACCAAAATGATGTGAGGTTTTTAAATCAATTTGATAGATTAGATAGATAGAAAGAAGGTAAAAGAATGAAACTAAGTAAGAATTTCGTAAAAGACTATGTTGATATAGATGTAGATATTAAAACTCTTGCAGAAAATATGACAAAAGTAGGAAATGAATATGATGAAGCAGGAAAATTAATAAATGCTACAAAACTTGTAATTGGTGAAGTTAAGGAATGTGAAATGCACCCAGATTCTGACCATTTACATGTGTGCAAAGTAGATATTGGAACAGAAGTTTTAAATATAGTTTGTGGTGCACCAAATGTTAGAAAAGGACTTAAAGTTATAGTTGCTTTAGTTGGTGCAGAGCTTCCACAAATAACTATAAAAAAAGGAAACATTAGAGGGCAAGAATCAAATGGAATGCTTTGTTCTATGTTAGAACTTGGTATGGAACATAAGTATGTGGATGAAATAGACAAAACAGGTATACATGAATTGCCAGAAGATGCACCAGTCGGAGAAGATCCTATAAAATATATGGGATTAGATGACGAGGTTATTGATTTTGACTTAACTGCAAATAGAGGAGATTTATTAAGCATACTTGGTATGGCTTATGAATTAGGCGCTATATATGATAAGAAAGTAAAAGAAATTGATTTATCTCATAAGGAAAATAGCGACGATATTAATGATACTTTCAAAGTGGAAGTAAATACAGATAATTGTTCTATATTCCTAGCTAAAAAGGTTAAAAATATAGCAATAGGAGAAAGCCCAGTCTTTATAAAAAATAGATTAATTGCTTCAGGTATTAGACCAATTAACAATGTTGTTGATATAAGTAACTATGTAATGCTTGAAACTGGTCAACCACTACACTTCTATGATGCAGATACTTTAAAAGGAAAACTTGAAGTAAGAATGGCAAAGGAAAGAGAAAAACTTACTACATTAGATAATATAGAAAGAACTTTATCTAAAGAAGATATAGTTATATCTGATGGAGAAAAAGCTATTGGTCTTGCTGGTGTAATGGGTGGATTAGAAACTGAAATTACAGATAACACAAAAAATGTTATTATAGAGTCTGCAATTTTTGATGGTGTAAAAGTAAGAAAAACATCAAAAGAAATTTTAAGAAGTGAAGCAAGTTCAAGATTTGAAAAAGGATTAGATCCAAATAGAACATATATGGCTATAGAAAGAGCATGCAAATTATTAGAAGAGTATGCTTCTGGAGAAATTGTTGGAGGAATAGCTAAATTTGATAATTCTGATAAAGAAAATAGAAATATAGAAATATCTTTTAAGAAAATAAATGATGTTCTTGGAATGGAAATTAGCAAAAAAGATGTTTTAGATGTATTTAGAAGACTTGGATTTGATGTAATAATAAATGGCAAAGAATCTCAATTTTCAGAAACAGAGCAAGACTTAGAAAACGTAGAAGAAATAACAGTATCAGTTCCAAGAAGAAGAGGGGACATCTCTATAAAAGAAGATTTAATTGAAGAAGTTGGACGTATATATGGTGTTGATAATATAGTTGGAAAACTTCCTGAAATGCCTTTAAAATCAGGAAATTACGATAAAGTGACTCGTGGAATAAGAAATAAAATGGTAGATTTAGGCTTAAACGAAACTTTATCATATATTTTAGTAAATGAAAAAGAAGCAAAATGCTTTACTAAAGATGAAACTGAACTAGTTAAACTATTAGCTCCAATGAGTGAAGATAGAAATACATTAAGACATAGCATACTTCCATCACTTCTAAAAATATATGAATATAACAAAGCTAGAAGTAACAAAGATGTATCTATATTTGAAATAGGTAAGGCATTCTATAAACAAGCAGAAGAATATGGAGAGCACAATAAATTAGCAAGTCTAATGACAGGAGATTTCTATTTAGGTGTAGATAATAAAAAACAAGTTGATTTCTATATTATAAAAGGAATTGTAGAAGAATTATTAGATTATTTAGGATATGCAGGAAGATATAGCTTTGTAATAAAAGCAAATCAAATGCCAGATGAAGTACATCCAGGTCAATCTGCATTAATTTCTATAAACAATGATATGGTTGGTATAATTGGAAGAGTGCATCCATCAGTAGTAAAAGAAGCGGTTTATGTATTTGAAATTGATTTAGATAAATTGCTAGATAAAAAAGTTGGAAAAATGAAATACAAAGAATATTCAAAATTCCCAAGTGTAAAAAAAGACTTAGCAGTTGTGGTTGATAAAGAAGTTACATCAGCTGAAATTGCTACATTAATAAAAAAAGCAGGAGGCTCTAGCTTAAATAGTATAGAAGTATTTGACATATATACTGGAAAAGGAATAGATGAAGATAAGAAAAGTATTGCATATTCATTAACATTTGAAAAAATGGATAGAACTTTAACAGATGAAGAAATTAATGCAAGCTTAGCAAAAATAATTGAGATGTTAGAGAAAAAAATAGGCGCAGAGCTTAGAAAATAATATGCCAATGGGGACGTACACATTTGGCATAGTTCCTAAAATAGTATAAAATTTAGTTTAGAAAATAAATTCTATAACGGTGCCAAATGTGTACGTCCCCATTGGCACAGGTTAGAAAGGGAATATGTGTATGGCAAGAAACAGAAGAAATGTAAGAAGAATAAATAGTATAAAAGATGTAATAACTACAAAATCATTTTTAATAATAGTTAGCATTTTATTATTAGTTATTTTTGCAAGTATTGGACTTAATGAGTATAGAAGATACCAAGATAAAGAAGTTATGGCAAAAGAAAGAGAAGAATTAAATAAACAAACTCAAGCTATGTTTGCAAGTTTAAATGATAAAATTGCTCAAACGAATCAAAATATATCAGAATCTGATAGTATAATAAAAATGTCTGCAGTAGGTGATATTTTATGTAGTGAAGCAATGATTGAAGATGCGTATAATAGTGAAAAAAATACATATGATTTTTCACATATGTTTGGAAATGTATCAGATTATATAGATGATGCAGATATTATAATGGGAACAATGGAGACAGGAATAGTATCTTCAAAATACAATGACAAAAGAGCACCTATAGAATTTGCAAAAGCGGTAAAAGATTCTGGAGTAAATCTTGTTACAGTAGCACATAACCATAGTTTAGATAATGGGGTGGATGGACTTCAAGAAACAAAAGAAAACTTACAAGAGATAGGATTTGATGTTGTAGGTGAAAAAATAGAAAATTCAAATGCAGTTATTATTAAAGAAGTGAAAGATACAAAAATAGCTTTTTTAACTTATACTTGTTTTATGGATAATAAAGAACAAAGGACAAATGAAGAACTAAATTGTGTGAATATGTATAGTCAGGAGCAAGCAAAGTCAGATATAGAATATGCTAAAGAAGAAGGAGCAAAGTACATTTGCGTAATAATACATTGGGGAGATGCAATATCTAGCAATGTAAATGATGAGCAAAAGCAAATAGCACAATTTTTAGTAGATAATGGAGTAGATATGATACTTGGGGCACATCCATCGGTAATGCAAGATATGGAAGTAGTACAAAATGAAGAAGGAAAAAATGTTTTTATAGCATATTCGATAGGTACATATATTTCTACATTATCTGCCGAAGAAACTAGAACAGAATTAGTTTTAAACATACAACTTGCCAAAAGTGGAAAAAGTGGGGAAATATACTTAAATAAAGTTGATTATACTGAGCTAAATATGGTAGATAATGGAGAAAATGCAGAAAATAGATTTGTATTAAAAGCAGGAAATTAAAAATTAAGCCAAAGGGGACGTACACATTTGGCTTAATAATAGATTAATTGTTATAAAAAAATATGCTTAAAAATAAGCCAAATGTGTACGTCCCCTTTGGCTTAATTTTTAATTTTACAGGAAAGGAATAGATTTATGAAAGTAGGATTTGTGTCATTAGGATGTAGTAAAAATTTAGTAGATACTGAAAAAACAATAGGAATTTTTAAGTCAAACGAATATGAAATTGTAAATAATCCAAAGGAAGCGGAAATTATTGTAATAAATACTTGTGGATTAATTGAATCTGCAAAAGAAGAAGCTATAAATACTATTTTAGAAATGGCAGAATACAAAAAGAAAAAATGTAAGTATCTAATTGCCATGGGTTGCCTAGTAGAAAGGTACAAAGATGAACTAGAAAAAGCACTTCCAGAGGTTGATTTGTTTATTAAATACAGTGAATATAATTCTCTATGGGAACAAATAGAAAATTTACTTGGAGATAATAAAAATAAAGAAAAGTATAAAGAATTTGACAAAGTGGAAGAAAGAGTAATTTCAACTGGAGATAATTTTGCATATTTAAAAATTGCAGATGGATGCAGTAATAGGTGTACATATTGTGCTATACCATACATAAGAGGACCACAAATTAGTAGAAAAATGGAAGATATAATAAAAGAAGCTGAAAAATTAGTAAAAGAAGGATATAAGGAGCTTATACTAATAGCACAAGATACTACAAAATATGGAACAGATATATATGGAAAGCCAAGATTAGCAGAGTTGTTACAAGAACTATGTAAATTAAAAAAGTTGCATTGGATAAGATTTCTATATGCATATCCTGAAACTATTGATGATGAACTAATAAAAGTTGTAAAAGAAAATGAAAAAATATGTAAATATTTTGATATTCCAATTCAACATATTTCTGATACAGTTCTAAAAAGAATGAATAGACAAAGTAATGGCCAAACTATAAGAAATTTAATACAAAAATTAAGAAAAGAAATTCCTGAAGTAGTTATAAGAACTACAGTTATGGTAGGTTTTCCAGGAGAGACTAAAAAAGATTTTGAAGAATTATATAATTTTTTAAAGGAAGCAAGATTTGATAAATTAGGTTGTTTTGCATATTCTAAAGAAGATGGCACACCAGCAGCTAGAATAAAAGAACAGATTCATCCAATGACTAAGAAAAGTAGATACAACAAAATAATGAGTCTGCAACAAGAAATTTCTAAAGAAAACCTACAAAAGCAAATAGGAAAAGATATAGAAATTTTAGTAGAAGAAAAGTCTTTTGATGGAAAAACATATGTAGGAAGAACATATATGGATGTACCAGAAATTGATGGAATAACATATATAAATACAGACAAAGAATTACAAATAAGTGAATTCACTATAGGAAAGATAATTGATGTAAGTAATTATGATTTGATATGTAGAAGATAAAAGAACTTTAAACAAGAGTAAATGTAAAAAAATCATAATTCATAAAAGGGAGAAGACTATAAAAGATCTTCTCCCTTTTTGAATGACAAGAATATGCTTAAAAAAATTATTTCTCTATTTTTAACTCTTTCCTTAAAGCCCTTTGCAGTAATTGAGAAAAGTTAATACCCCGATCTTCAGCAACGGCATTTAACCACATGGGAATTGTTAGAGTTTTTTTATGGATAATTGCTGACACTTAAACAAATCTACTTCAATAAGAGAAATAAACTGATTTTTCTCTAGAGAAATATGAGAATAAGGTATTGTTGGTGTCGGACGATGATCGGAATTGGTTAAAAACTCAAATAAATGAACTTGCGCAGTCTGAAATGCTTCTTCTAAGGATGAAGCCGATAATTCACACTCGAAATCGAGAAATTTAACTTAATAAGAATCATCTAAATGTTTCGTAAAAATTGCTGGATAGAAGCAAATATTCATAAAGTACACCTCAACAATTAAATTTTAGTAGTGAATAATGAACTTATAGATTATTGTCATTCGAATAAATTGTTCTTTGTTTAAATAAGCAAGGTAATCAAATCCTTTCTTAAAAATAGATTATCAAATCAAATATGAATTTGACATAAAAAGAATAAAATTCAAATATATAATAGCATGAATTTACATAAAAGTCAACATAAAGCCATTCGACATAATCATAAATAATATCAATAAAAAATCGACTGATTGGATAAATATATACAAAAAGAATGAAGGATATGGTATAATTCCATAAAGAATAATAATTAGAAAGGAAAACAAATGAATTCAATAAAATTAGTAGCAAGTGGTAGGTATTTACCAAATAATTGTATAGAAAATAGCTACCTAAATAATAAATTTGCTTTAAGTGATGAGTGGATATATAAAAGAACAGGTATACAAAAAAGATATTGGGCAGAGAGTGAATCAATGCAGGAATTAGCAATTAAATCAGTAGAAAATATGCTAGAAAGCACAAATATAAATATTCAAGATATAGGGCTTATAATTACCGCATCTACTAGATTTGAGGATAGTATGCCAGGAATTTCTTTTGGAATACAAAAGGAATTCAACATTAATGATTGCATGTGTATGGATTTATTAGCAGGATGTAGCGGATACATAAATGCGATAGATATAGCGAAAAAATATATTGAAATGGATGAAATTAAATATGCATTAATAATAGGCGTGGAAAAATTATCTAAGTACATAAATAAGGATGATATAAATACGGCTATTCTTCTAGGAGATGGAGCAGGAGCTACATTAATAGGAAAATCAGAAAATAAAACATATGCAAAAAATATAGAGAGTATTGGACAAGATGGAGATATTTTAACTTGCAAGGAAAATGAAAAAATATATATGAATGGAAAGAAAATATACAAATTTGCAACAGCCAGAGTAGCACAAAATATAAATGAATTGTTGAAAAAAGAAAAATTAGATATAGCCGAGGTTAAATATATAGTTCCACATCAATCAAACTTGAGAATTTTAACAAGCATTGCTGAGAAAATAGGTGCAAAAGAAGAACAAATGTATATAAATATGGCAAATATAGGTAATACATTTAATGCGAGTATTCCGATTGCTTTAAATGAGATGATAAGAAATAAATTATTAAAGGAAAATGATAAAATAGTCTTAGTAGGATATGGTGGGGGACTTAATTTAGGAAGTATTTTGATTGAAATATAAGCAAAATATAATATAAAATGTAATTTAATAATATTATGAGATAGTGTAAAAAGACATATTATTTTTTCGACCAATTGGTTAAAACTAATGCAAAAAAATAATATTTATGGTATAATTTCAAACAAGAGTGAAATTTACATTAAATGTAAATATTGATTAGAACGAAAGGAAGAAAAACCATGAAAATAGCATATATATTTCCAGGTCAAGGAACACAAATTGTTGGAATGGGAAAAGATTTATATGAAAAATATGATGAAGTAAAGAATGTATATAAAAGAGTAGATGAGGTACTAGGAGAAAGTGTTGAAAATATAACATATAATATTAGTCAAGAAGAATTAAATGAAACACAAAACACACAAATTGCTATATATACAATGGGCATGGCAATATTAGAGATTTTAAATAAAAAGGGAATTAAGCCAGATGCTTTAGCAGGATTAAGCTTGGGTGAATATAGTGCACTTACATGTGGTAATGCAATTTCATTAGAAGAAGGAGCTAAGATTGTAAGAAAACGTGGGAAATTTATGCAAGAATTAGCACCAAAAGGAAATTGGTCAATGGCAGCTATTATTGGATTAGAAGATGAACAAGTAGAAGAAGTTTGTTCTAAAGTGGAAGACGGATTTGTAAGAGCTGTAAACTATAATTGCCCTGGTCAAGTAGTGGTATCAGGAGAAAAAGATGCTGTATTAAAAACTATGGAAATAGCAAAAGAAATGGGGGCAAGAAAAGCTATAGAACTTAAAACAAGCGGACCATTTCATACAGAGAAACTAGAAGAAGTATCAAATGCATTAAGAAAAGAATTAGAAACTGTAGAATTTAATAAAATTAAAATACCAGTTATAAAAAATATAAATGGAGAACCATATGCTGATAAAGATAATATGGTAGATATTTTAGCAAAGCACGTAATGAGCCCAGTAAAATTTAGAAAATCAATAGAAACAATGTTAAGTTTGGGAATAGATACATTTGTAGAAATAGGACCAGGAAAAACATTATCTGGATTTGTAAAAAAAGTATGTAAAGAAAAAGATATAGAAGCAAATGTACTTAATATAGAAAATGTAGAAACACTTGAGAATGCTTTGGTGAACTTTAGGGACGTTCCTTAAAGTTCAAAAAATAAATAATGAACTTTAAGGAACGTCCCTAAAGTTCAAAGGAGGAAAAAAATGAGTGAAAATAAAGTCGCATTAGTTACAGGTGCTACAAGAGGAATAGGAAAGGAAATTGCATTAGAACTTGCTCAAAATGGATTTGATATAGCAGTAAATTGTAGAAATAAAGAAAATGCACCAGAAGAATTAAAAAAAGAAATTGAGAGCTACAATGTAAGATGTGAATTTGTGGAAGCAGATGTTGCAAATTTTGAACAATGTGAAAATATGATAAAAGAAACAATAGAAAAATTGGGCAAAATAGATGTACTTGTAAATAATGCAGGAATTACAAAAGACGGATTAATAATGAGAATGAAAAAAGAAGATTTTGAATCAGTAATTGATATAAATTTAACAGGAACATTTAATGTTACAAGAAATGTTATCCCATATATGATAAAACAAAAATCAGGAAGAATAATTAACTTGTCATCAGTAGTTGGGGTTGCAGGAAATGCAGGACAAACAAATTATTCAGCATCAAAAGCAGGAATAATTGGATTTACCAAAAGCTTGGCAAAAGAAGTTGCAAGTAGAAACATATTAGTAAATGCAATAGCTCCTGGATTTATTGATACAGATATGACAAAAGTATTATCTGATTCTGTAAAAGAAGGAATAAATGCACAAATTCCATTAAAAAGAATGGGAACAGCAAAAGAAGTTGCAAAAGTTGTAAAATTCTTGTCATCAGAAGATAGTTCATACATTACAGGACAGGTTATAAACATAGATGGCGGTATGGTAATGTAAACAATTGAAAATAAACTGCGTCTTGCGTTGTTAAAATTTAGATAAAAAATCCTCGATGTGCAAAAAGCACACCTCCGGTTTTTTACTAAATTTTGCCTAGCAATACTTGTTTCTTTTTAATTGCAGAAAGTAAAAGAGTTAAATTGTATGGTGTAGAAGATTAAAAGTAGAAAGGATTAAAAATGGAAAGAAGAGTAGTTATTACAGGTCTTGGAGCAATAACTCCAATAGGAAATAATGTGGAAGAATTTTGGAAAGGTATTAAAGAAGGAAAATGTGGAATTGATGAAATAACACATTTTGATACAACAAATTACAAAGTGAAATTTGCAGCAGAAGTAAAAGGATATAATCCAGAAGAACATTTTGACAGAAGGGGAGCAAAAAGATTAGATACATTTTCACAATTTGCTATTATCGCTGCAAAAGAAGCTTGGAATGATAGTAAATTAGATAAAGAAAAAGAAGATATGGAGAGAGTAGGAGTAATCTTAGGTTCTGGTATAGGAGGATTAGAAACTATGGAGAAAGAAATGTCTAATCTTCATGAAAAAGGTCCAGATAGAGTATCTCCAATGTTTATTCCAATGAATATAGCAAATATGGCAGCAGGAAATGTTGCAATTGAATTAGGTACTAAGGGAGAATCTATTTCAATGGTTACAGCGTGTGCTTCAGGAACTCATTGCATAGGAGAAAGTTTTAGAATGATAAAAAATGGTTATCAAGATATAGTTTTAGCAGGAGGAACAGAAGCAGCTATAACTCCAATAGGAATAGCTGGTTTTACAAATATAAAAGCACTTTCTCAAGCTACAGATAAAAATAGAGCAAGCATTCCATTTGACAAAGAGAGAAGCGGATTTGTTATGGGAGAAGGAGCAGGAATAGTAATATTAGAAGAATTAGAACATGCAAAAGCAAGAGTTGCTAAGATTTATGCAGAAGTAGTAGGTTATGGAGCAACATCAGATGCATATCATATAACTTCACCAGCACCAGGTGGAGAAGGTGGAGCAAGAGCTATGAAAATTGCAATGCAAGAAGCAGGGGCAAAGCCTGAAGATATTACATATATTAATGCACATGGAACTTCAACACATTTAAATGATTCTTGCGAAACAATGGCTATAAAATCAGCTTTAGGTGAAGCAAGCAATAAAGTAATGGTAAGTTCTACAAAAGGTCATACAGGACATTTACTAGGAGCGGCTGGAGGAGTAGAAGCAGTAGTATGTGCTAAAGCGGTAGAAGAAGGATTTGTTCCAGCTACAATAAACTATCAAGTCCCAGATGAAGAATGTGATTTAGACATTGTCCCAAATGAAGGAAGAAAAGTTGATATAAAATATGCAATGTCAAATTCTTTAGGATTTGGAGGACATAATGCTAGTATTTTATTAAAAAAATATGAGTAAATAAAAAATAAACTTCGTCTTGCGTTGTTAAAATTTAGATAAAAATAGGAGATAATTTTATGAATTATGATGATATAAAAAAGTTAATTGATGATATGGGAAATTCTAAAATAGATGAATTAAAAATAGAATTTCCAGATGGAATAAAAATAAGTATGAAAAAAGATAAAACACCGGTTGCACCAATTGTGCCAGCCGAAACAGTACAACATATAAGTGTTCCTGAGAAGAAAGAAATAGTACAAGAAGAATATAAGATAGTTAAATCACCAATGGTCGGAACATTTTATTCAAAATCTTCACCAAATGCCAAACCTTATGCAGAAGTTGGTCAAAAAGTAAAAAAAGGAGATATACTTTGCATAGTTGAAGCTATGAAATTAATGAATGAAATAGAATCAGAATATGATGGAGAAATAGTAGAGATTTGTGTAAATGACGGAGAAATGGTGGATTATGGTAAGCCTTTATTTAAAATAAGATAGAATGAAAGATAATTGTTTTTGGCGTTGTTACATTTCGTTTTAAATTTAATCAACGTACAAAAAGTACGCCTCATAAATTTAAAACTCATGTGCCTAGCCAAAAATCAATTCTTTTTCATTCTAGTAAACTCATGAAAACTGGCATCTTAAAGGTGTCAAACTATATAGACAAAAGGAGACAATCATGTTAGATATAGATGAAATAATGAAAATAATTCCTCAAAGACCTCCATTTTTGATGATAGATAAGGTAGAGGAATATGTACCAGGAGAGAGTTGTATAGCATACAAAAATGTATGTATAAACGAACCACATTTCGAAGGCCATTTTCCAGGAAATCCAATAATGCCAGGAGTTCTAATAGTAGAAGCTTTAGCACAGACAGGAGCTGTAGCAATCCTTTCAAAAGAAGAAAACAAAGGCAAAAATGCATTATTTGGTGGAATAGATAAACTTCGTTTTAAGAAGCAAGTATTACCAGGAGATGTTTTAAAGCTAGAGGTTAAAATTATAAAACAAAAAGGTCCAGTAGGAGTAGGAGAAGCTGTAGCAACAGTTGATGGAAAAGTTGCAGCAAAAGGAGAATTAACTTTTGCAATTGTGTAAAGAATATGTTTAATAGGAATGAAAAATAAGTTAAAGAATATCGTTTTTAAAATAAATACTTAGGCTAATATAGACCTGCTTGATATTATTGAGTTTGTAGAAATATAAAAAAGCTTGGGGAATAATAATACCCCAAGCTCAAATGTGGAAAAAGTGCTACTATCTTATCCGCCATGCATGGAAAAAACGATTAGGAATCAAAACCACAGGGGCAGCGGGGATGCGATACCCCATTGCAAGTAAAACTCTTCGCAAAAGTCTGTGACTATATTTATGACGAACATATAGTCCAATGATATTTGGCGAGAAGTCGTATTTTTCCAGCTGTTCTGAAAGTTCTTCCAATAATTGTTTTTTGGTTGGGCAGTTTTTATATCTTTCTTCTAACCGCCCAAGACGATACATAGGGTAAAGTTCTAAGGAGCTGGAAGTAAATTTCTTTCCATATTTTACTTCATCATCAATGCCCTTTTGAAAGAAACTAGAAACAACATTTTCCATAAATAATATACTCCTTTCGAGTAAAATATAATAAAATTATACCATAAATAATTAGAAAAAACAAGGAGAAAATTATGTTAAAAAAAGTATTAATTGCAAACAGAGGAGAAATTGCTGTAAGAATTATTAGAGCATGTAAAGAATTAAACATAAAAACTGTAGCAATATATTCAGAAGCAGATAAGGATGCACTTCATGCTAAACTTGCAGATGAAGCTGTTTGTGTAGGTCCTGCACCATCTGCTAAAAGTTATTTAAATATCCAAAATATATTAGAAGCTGCTTGCACTACAAATTGTGATAGCATACATCCTGGTTTTGGATTTCTATCAGAGAATGCAAGTTTTGCTAAGATGTGTGAAGAGAGCAATTTGAAATTTATAGGACCATCATATAATGTAATTAATTTAATGGGAAATAAATCAAATAGCAAGGAATTAATGAAAAATGCAAAAGTACCTGTAGTGCCAGGCTCTGAAGGATGTGTAGAAACTCTTAAAGATGCTATTAAATGTGCAAAAGAAATAGGCTATCCTGTACTTCTTAAAGCATCTGCTGGTGGTGGTGGAAAAGGAATAAGAAAAGTAGAATTTGAGTCTGAAATGGAAAATGCTTTTAACTTGGTAAAGCAAGAAGCAAAAGTGTCATTTAATGATGATTCAATCTACATAGAAAAATTCATAGTTAATCCACGTCATGTAGAAATGCAAGTTTTAGCTGATGAACATGGAAATGTAGTTCATTTAGGAGAGAGAGACTGCAGTGTACAAAGAAGAAATCAAAAAGTATTAGAGGAAAGCCCTTCAATGGTACTTACAGAAGATTTAAGAACTAAGATGGGAAAAGCGGCAATAAGAGCGGTAAAGGCCTCTGGATATACTAATGCAGGAACAATAGAATTTTTAGTAGACAAAGATAAAAACTTCTATTTTATGGAAATGAACACAAGGATACAAGTTGAACATCCTGTAACAGAAATGATAACAGGAATAGACATAGTAAAGGAACAAATAAAAATTACATCAGGAGAAAGTTTAAGTTTCTCTCAAAAAGATATTACTTTTAGAGGTCACGCAATAGAATGCAGAATTAATGCAGAAAATCCAGATAAAAACTTTAGACCATGTCCAGGAAAGATTGTAGAACTAAATTTACCAGGAGGAAATGGAGTAAGAGTAGATACTGCAGTATATACAGGATATACAATTCCACCAGTATATGATTCAATGATAGCAAAGATTATAGTACATGCAGAAGATAGAAATGCAGCAATAGCTAAAATGAAAAGAGCATTAGAAGAATGTGTTATAGAAGGTATTGATACTAATATAGACTTTTTATTTAAAATATTATCAAATGTACACTTTATTAATAATGATTATGATACATCTTTTATAGAAAAATGTCTAATCGGGGACAGGTCTATTTCTGACAAAATTACAAAATAGGGACAGACTTTAATAAAATATGTTAAAAATAAAGGGGTGTCCCCGAATCTGACAAAATTACAGAGAAAGGCCTGTCCCTTTTCTGACAAAAGGAGAAAGAAATGGTAATTGATAAAATAAAGAAAAGAATTGAACATGATGATAAAGACGAGAGCAAGGAGAATGAACATAGAAGTGATATTCCAGTAGGAATGTGGGTTAAGTGTAGTAAATGCAAAGAAATATTATATAAAGAAGATTTGCATAAAAATTATAGTGTTTGTCATAATTGTGGTAATCATTTTAGACTTTCCAGCAGAAGAAGAATAGATCAAATAATAGATGCAGGTACTTTCCAAGAATTTAATCTAGAAATAAAGACTGGTAATCCATTAGAGATGGAAGATTATGTGAAAAAATTAGATGCTCTAAAAGAAAAAACTGGATTAGATGAAGCTGTAAAATGTGGTATAGGAAATATAAATGATGAAAAAGTCGTGATATGTGTGATGGATAGCAATTTTATGATGGGGAGTATGGGAAAAGTTGTTGGTGAAAAAATTACATATTCTGTAGAAAAAGCAATAGAACTAAATTTGCCAGTTATTATATTTTGTGCTTCGGGTGGGGCTAGAATGCAAGAGGGAATAGTTTCTTTAATGCAAATGGCAAAAACATCAGCAGCTATTCAAAAATTAAATAAGGCTGGAAACTTGTATATATCAATTCTTACAGATCCTACTTATGGAGGAGTTACAGCTAGTTTTGCAAGTCTCGGAGATATTATATTGGCAGAGCCAAATGCAATGATAGGATTTGCAGGTCCAAGAGTTATAAAGCAGACAATAGGTCAAGATTTGCCAGAGGGATTTCAAACAGCAGAGTTCCTATTAGAACATGGTTTTGTAGATAAAGTGGTAGAAAGAAAAGAGATGAAAGATACATTATACAAATTAATAAAATTTAATAAAGTATAATGAGAAGGGATTGATAAAAATGTCAAAAGTAACAGCATGGGAAAAAGTAAAAATTGCAAGAGAACCAGACAGGCCAACAGCATTAGATTATATAGAAAATATATTTGATGATTTTATAGAACTTCATGGAGATAGATATTTTAAAGATGACAAATCTATAGTATGTGGACTTGGAAATATAGGAAAACAGAATTATACAATAGTAGCAGAACAGAAAGGAAGAAATACAAAAGAAAATATTGAGAGAAATTTTGGAATGCCTAACCCAGAAGCATATAGAAAAGCCTTAAGATTTATGAAACAGGCAGAAAAATTCAAAAGGCCAATAATAACGTTTATTGACACAAAAGGTGCGTATCCAGGCCTTGGAGCAGAAGAAAGAGGGCAAGGAGAGGCTATTGCAAGAAATTTAATGGAAATGTCAGATTTAAAAGTGCCTATAATAGCTATAGTCATAGGAGAAGGATCAAGTGGAGGAGCATTGGCAATAGGAGTAGGAGATAAAATCTTAATGCTCGAAAATGCAGTGTATTCTATACTTTCGCCAGAAGGATATGCAAGTATACTATGGAAAGATAGCTCAAGAGCAGAAGAAGCAGCCCAAAAAATGAAACTTACAGCAGAAGACTTATTAGAATTAGGTGTAATAGACGAAGTTCTAAAAGAGCCAAAAGGAAATGCAAAACAAGATGTGGAAAAGATGTCAAACATAATAAAGAAAAAAATAATAGAAAATACAAAAGAATTAAAAAAATTAGATATAGACGAACTAACAGAAAGAAGATATCAAAAATTTAGAAATATGTAATTTTGAGCCAAAGGGGACGTACTTATTTGGCTCAAAAAGTTTAAAATAAAAATAGGCCAAATAAGTACGTCCCCTTTGGCTCAAAATTGGGAGGAAATTATAATGTTATTAGAAAATAAAACAATTTTAATTATGGGAATTAGAAATAAATGGAGTATTGCATGGGGAGCAGCAAGGTCAGCAGCAGATAATGGTGCAAAAGTAATATTTACTTTTATGGGAGAAGAGAATAGAGAGAAAATAGAGGAGTTAATTTCAGAAATTCCAAATAGTAAAGCATATACTTGTGATGCTTCAAGCGACGAATCAATAAGAGAATCTTTTGAAAAAATAAAAGAAGAAAATGGAAAGATAGATGGTATATTACACAGTATAGCTCATGCTAATACAGAAGATTTAAGAAATGATTTTATAACAACAAGTAGAGAAGGTTTTTCTCATGCAAACGATGTAAGTGCATATTCATTTGTTGCTGTTGCTAGAATAGCAGATGAATTAGAACTTTTAAATGAAGGAGCAAGCTTAGTATCACTAACATATTATGGTTCTACGAAAGTACTTCCAGGATACAATGTAATGGGGGTTGCAAAAGCAGCGTTAGAAACTAGTGTAAGATATTTAGCAGATAATTTAGGAAAGAAAAACATTAGAGTAAATGCAGTTTCAGCAGGACCAATAAAAACTTTATCAGCAAAAGGAATAAAAGATTTTGGAAGTATTTTAGGCGTAGTAGAGGAAAAAGCGCCACTAAAAAGAAATGTAACTACAGAAGAAGTAGGCGATGTAGTATCATTCTTATTTAGCAAAATGTCTTCGGTAATAACAGGTCAAGTAATATATGCAGATAATGGGTATAATATAATGGGAATATAGAGACAAGTGAGAAATTTGGGTATGTCCCCAATTTCTCACTTGTTTTCATGTTCATGAATGTATTTTAACTTAGTAGCCATACCACCTCTAATATGTCTTTCTGCTTTATTTTCATCTAGAATAGCTCTCACTTCAGTTGCTAAATAAGGGCTTATTTTTAACAATCGTTCACTAACATCTTTATGTACCGATGTTACTTTTCGTAACGGTAGAATTTATATCTTCAAAATTAGTAATTACTGTAGGTTGACTTCCAATTTCATTTAATAATTTTAGTCTTACTTCTACATTCGAATCACTGTCAACTTCTATTACATCTATTATTGTTTTTAACATTGTATTTGTAATTGTTTCATTATTTAATACATCATCAACTGTACTTATTGTTTTTGCTAGTTCTTTTTCTAATACATCTTTTTCTTTTATTTCTGATGTAATTAGTTTTAATTCTCGCTCTAGTCTTGCAATATCTTCATTTAATGGATTTGTATATTGTTTTAATTCTTGTATATTGATTACTTCATTTTGGAACATTTCCATATATTTTTGCTTTTTTACTGTTACTTTTTCTATTTCTTTTAATAAACTTTCTTCACTTCTTTCGTTACTTTCTCTTAATGCTGTTATTTTTTCAAACTCTTTTTCAACTGCTTTCATAAAATTCTTTTTATTAGAAATTATACTTTTTAAATATTCTTTAATTGCATTTAATAGTTCTTCTTCATCTATTACTGTTGTGTTAGGGCAATGGTTTACACCCATCGAATTTCTTCCGCTACATACCCATCTTATATATTCTGGTCCATCAGTCGTATATTTTCTTTTTATTCTTCTAAACGAATAACCACAATGTTTGCAATATATAAGTGTACTAAATACATATTCTGTTTTTTCGCGTTTACTATTTAGTTTAAATTCATTTGACCTCTGTGCTAAAATGTCTTGTGCTCTATTAAATAATTCATCCGATATAATTCTCATTTCTGGCTTTTCTACTATAATCCATTCATCTTCTGGTAAATCTTTTCTTGTTCCTGTTATAAAGTCTGTAATTTCGGATTTCTTATTTGTGATTCTACCTGTGTATATTGGATTTTTAAGCATTCTTACAATAGAAGTTTGTACCCATTTTGATTTTGTTTTTTTAGTTCTTATTCCTTTATCATTTAATTCCCAAGCGATTTTTGTTGTTCCCATTCCTTTATACACATAGCTTTCAAATATTTCTTTAACTATTTTGGCTTCTTCTTCATTTATTTTTAAGATATATTTTTCATCTGGTATCTTATCATAACCAAATACTAAATTAGGAACTCGTCCTTTTTTGGCAGTAATATCCTTCCCAAATTTAACTCTTTTAGACATATTAGCACTCTCTTGTTGTGCCATTGCACCTAAAATAGTTAGTATAAATTCAGATCCACCTTCCATAACTTCGCCATTATTTAAGAAGTCTACTTGTATTCCATAAGATTTTAATTCTCTTATACTTTGTAATAAATCTACTGTATTTCTTGCAAAACGACTTACATCTTTTACGACAACTCTTTCAAATTTATGTGCTTTTGCATCTTGCATCATTGCTTGAAATTGTTTTCGGTGTTTTATTTGTTTTCCAGAAATTCCTTCATCTGCATATAGCTTGTACAACTCATAACCATTCTTCTTTGTGAATTCATTAAAAAACTCTATCTGTTTTTCAAGAGAATCAATTTGTGCTTCTTTTTCAGTTGATACTCTACAATATGCTGCGATTTTCATAACATCACTACTTTCTTTTTAGTTATTGTATTTTCAGTATCTTCAATTTCGTTCTGTTACATTGTAGCATATTGATATTGTTTTTGCAATACTTAAACACAAAAAAGCTATTCTTGTTCCAAGAATAGCTATAATCTCTATAATTAGTTTTATCTTTCCAATTCATTTTTTGCGTTATGAGAATTTTGAAAAGTATTTACATTAGTATAGTCAAATTTTATATTTTTATTGTTTTCAGCTAAATTATATGCTAGTACCCCTGCAAATGCTTGTACTATTTGTTCTTCAGTATTAGGATTAAAAAATGTAATATTCAAGGCTTTCTTCAAAATTCTCACCTTCCTTCTTTTCAATACTATTAATAAAGTTATAAAAATATTACTAAAATAAAAAAATTCACTTTGACTTAACAAAGTGATTATCTTGCATATACATTTGAACTTTTTATACTACTTGCTTTTACAACATTTCTTACAACTTTTGGTACATCTTTTGTAACATTTATTCCTCTTTTCAAGACTAAATTACTAGAGTTCTTATCATATTGATATATAGATCTATTCCATTTAGCAAAGGCAATATCTGACATTTCATATTTTGTTGATAAAAACTTATTATCTTTTTTCAACAATTCAAGTAAAGCATAATATTCTTCAATAACATTATTTTTTCTTTTTCTAATATAAGTTTTATTATACTCTTTATTATATTCAGCTTTTTTCTGCATTGACTCTTTATGCCTTGTTTCTTTTTCTTTAGTATATCTTGAATCTTTTTGTATTACTTGAGAGATATAGCTTTGTGAAACTCCAACAAGTTCTGCAATACTCTCTTGTTTCTTGTGGTCTCCAAAATACATTTGTAAAATTTCTTCTTTTTTAGTCATTTTAACCTCCTTTCCTTACTTATATTTTTTACTTGCACTTTTTTAGATACAAAAATACCATATAAAGTACAATATGTAATTTATAAATAATATTTGACAATCATAAATATTTAGTGTAATATATTATTATAGATAAAGTATTAGTTTTACCTTAAATTTACCGTTAATTACCTGTTATTTGGAAATAGCAATAATGTAAAGCAAAGTAATATATTATACATAACAATAGATTACAATATAAGTATAGCGTAATATATTATACTTGTCAATAGATTACAATAAAAATTTAAAATATTTTTAAGAATAGGAGAAAATTATGAAAATGAATTTAGAATATGGTTTTAATAATGAATCAATGCCAAAATTTAGAGAATATGAAATAAAATTAATTAACAATATTAAATATGTTGTTCCTAAAACTTTAGAAAAACAAATTTCAAACTATTCTTTAATTGATTTTGATGATTATAAAGAAAATGATAAACCACTAATTGATTTTATAAATTTAGGAAAATTATCTTTAGAAGAAACAGAAAATACTGATAAATTATTACTTGAATATGTAAATCAATATGGACTTTTAGGATTTATTCACGATTTCCCAGTAAATAGATATTACACATTAGACAAGGAAATACTATTAAAAGAATTTAATTATATCAATAATAGTGATTGCTTTAGCACAATGAAAATAATTGATTATTTTAAAATATTCTTTCCTAATGCTACTGATGAAGAAATAAAAGAATTATTAGAAAAAGTAAACAAAAATATATATGAACATAGTATGGAAAAATTTATTTCTCCAGAAATAAATAATTTGTTATTTGAAAATGAAAAATATTACGAACAAGTAGATATGATAATAAAATATGCTCAATTTATGTATAATACTTTAAAAGAATTGAAAAAAGATAATGGAGAATATATCAATACAAGAGAAATAAATAAACTAGAATCAAATCACATAAGAGTTAATTTAGAATATGACGGACTAACAATACATATTAGGAGTTTAAAAGAATACATAGATGAAAACTTTAAATTATATGCAATACAAGAAAAGAAATATTTAAAACTGTGTAAGCATTGTGGAAAAGCATTTATTGCTAACAACCCGAAAACAGTATATGATACATTTAGTTGTAAAAACCAAGAAAATGTTTACAACAGTAGAGCAAGGTTAAGCTCAAATGTAATAAAAACAAAAGATGGACTAACTGTAAAAGTAACACCAAGTGAAGAATTATCTAATGAAATAATAAGAAAACTAAAAAAGAAAAAATAATAATTTGTATAAAGAGAGTTGCTATACTCTCTTATTTTATGCAAATACGCACAAAAGATAAACCTGTTTATACTCATTTATAAGGAATTAAAACAAGTATTATTTAAAAACAAAATTTTATATAATTCAAATGGTTGTAAAATGAGTAATAGGAGGTGGATATATGAGTGCAATAGACAGATTATATTCTATCAATAATAAAACTGTTAAGAAATCAATTAACATTGATGATAGTTTATACAAAAAACTAATGAAATTTACTAAAAAGAACTATGACGCAACATTTAGTGAAGTTATGAATGTGTGCATAGAAGAATATGTATATGAAAATAATCCTTCCTTTTATGAAAAGCCAGAAAATGAAACAGTTACATATAGAAGTATTATGATTAGAAAAGAAAATTTAGATAACTTACAAAAACTTCATAAAAAAACTGGTATTTCTGTAACAAGATTATTAAATTGTGCAGTAAAAGAATTTTTAGAAAAATATGATAATAAAAGATAAGTTGAATACATATAAATATCAACTTACCTTATATTATAAAACCAAGTATAGTTTATTATATAATGAATTTATATAATAGACTATTTTTTATTTAAAGCAATATAGTATGCTAGACTATTTTGATAAGAAGAAAGTTCTAGTTCTATTTGCTGATATTCACGAAATTTATGAGTTTGTTCTATATCTAAATTAGATATGAGTTCTACTGTTAATTTCTGTAATTTGCGATTGAGTATAATATATTCTTCTATATCTAGTAAATCATTTATATTTTCTTCTACTTTATCATCTACCATATCAATATTACTCTTGTTAAACCAATTCAAATCAAGATGTTTTGTTCCTGACTTATTTTCGTTATTTAAATCTTGTTGTATAAAATTTCTAATTGTTTTTGGTGCTTTAGAACTACTTAATATATAGTCGCCGTTTAGTTCTAAAGAAAATAGTAAATCCGTCTAACTTGTTGTCTATAAATAATGGAAAAATCATTTGTGCTGAATACTTTGTATTATCATCTTTTACAATTTGTTTTAAATTATTATTTAAAATCAAAAATAAATCTTCGGAAAATTCTTTGTCTTTCCATTCATCTACTAAATTGAGCATATCTTTGCTTAATGGTTTATGCCAATAATTATCATAATCTAAAGTTAAATCACTTTTCTCATCAACTATACCATATTGTATTGTCTTTAAATCAGCAATTAGAACATTAGATTTTAAAGCAGAAATATTAAAAGATTTTAGTAAGTTTATACATTTTTCAGAAACTTGCATATTTTACCTCCTTTCTAAATATTTGAACATATTATATATTAAAAACACTTTTTATTCAACCTATTATCGTGTATCAATACACGATAAAGTTAAGTTACATACTGCAAATGTTTTAAGTATAATAATCGTGAAAAGGTTAT
>CAMMTN010000013.1 GCA_946499885.1 uncultured Clostridium sp.
CAATATATTTTATCTGCAAAGGTGCATATGGATGAACAAAGTCCACATTTGCATCTTGTTTTTTTGCCTGTTGTTCATACACAAGATAAAAAAGGCAATAACATAGATAAACTTGCTTGTAGTGAATTTTGGAAAGAAAAAGATAGTTATAGGCAATTACAAAATGCTTTTTATGATTATATGGTATCACATAATTTTGAACTAGAAAGAGGTTTACCAAAAGAAGAAACAGGTAGAGAACATTTGGATTTAAAAGAATATAAGGAAATAACTAATTTTGAAAAGACAAAAGAAACATTAAAGAATATAAAATTGGAATTGCCAGATGTACCAGAGATAGCAGATATAAGTAAATTTTCAATAAAGAGAGATGAAAAGATTTTAGAAGAAATTATAAAACCAAAAGATGAATTAATACAAGGTTTATATCAAGATAATTTAAGATTACATCAAGAATTGTCAAGACAAGCAAAAGTTATTGATGAAGCTGAAAAATACCAAAAAGAAAGAGATACTATAATTGCAGATAATAAAGTATTAAGCAATAAAGTAAAAGATTTAGAAAGAGAATATAAAAATAAAATAAATAATCTTGACTTTGATTATAACAATAGAAAAGATGAATTAGAAAAAGAATTTAAAACAAAAGAATTTGATATTGAATATAAATATAAACACAAAATTAAAACATTAGAAAAAGAAAATAGCCATTTACACAAAATTGTAGATAAATTTTACGATACAGTAGAAAAATTTATAAAATGGATTTGCCATAAATTTGGTATAGGAGAATCAAAAGAATTGGTTAAAAAATTTGAAGAAGATACAAATACTTTAATTGATCCAGAAAAACAACTAAAAAAAGAAGAAAGAGAAAAAGAGTGGGATTTAGAATTATAATAAAAAAGACAGGAAATAAATAGAATATAATTTATTTCCTATTATACATATCAACTCTAACAGGAAGTTTTTGAGCTAGTTTAGCAGTTTTTTCATTAAATAGAAGTTCGGGCTTTATATTAAATGATTTAGCAATAAAATCAATATTTTTACAAGTTAAATTGGCATTGCCAGTTTCAATAACACTAATATATGCCATTTTGAATTTAGTTTTATTGGCATATTGTTCTTGGGTTAAATTATTTTTATATCGATACCATTTTGTATTAAGTCCAACCAATTCCATTGAAGTCATAGCAAAATCCTCCTTTTGAAATAATTAATAATGTAAAAATTGTTTATATATAAATTATAAAGATAAAACACAAATAACTTAATACCATTAAAACTTGTTAAGATATATCTAAATAAAACTCCAAAGGGTATTGTAAAAATATTATTATATGTTATAATTAAAACAACATAATACAAAGGAGTAATTTATGAGTAGTGAAAGAATACAAATGTCACAAGAACAAGCACAAAAGATTTCTAATATGTTACAAAGCCAAGGAATTCCTCAATCAGAAATTGACCAAATTATAAATGGAGAATATGAAACATATAGTACAGAATATGATATAGACAGTAGCCTTGGTGGATTAAAAAAGTACGGAGATGTTCTAGAAAAATTATCAGACGGTTATACAATGGATGAATTACAAACAGAAGGAATATCAGTGCAAAAAATACAGGAATTTCAAGATATGTTACAGGAAAGAAATTTAACAGTTGATGGAGCAAAATCAATCTATCAATATTCTGTTGGTAGTAATATGATTCTTGGAGTAAAAAGAGGTGTAACAAAGGATACAATTAAAGAACAAATTATACAAGATTTAGAGAGTTCATTGCAAACAAGGGGTGTGCCACAGTCAGATATTGAAACAATGAAACAATTTATAAAAGATACTAATTATCAAGAAACATTACATAGTAATTATGATAGAGTTAATGAATATATGGAACAAATTGGAGTACATCCAAAAGCACGAGTGAGTGTTAGAAGTGCAATGCAATCAATGGATAGATGTGCACATATAGATGAAACTATTAGTTCATTAGATGAAGGGTTAGGTAGAACTAATTTGCCTAAATCAATGAAATTATACAGAGCTGTAAAAAGTAATTATTTAGAGAGAGCACTACCAGAAGGTGAAGATTTAACTAGTTTAGTTGGAAAAACAGTAAGTAACAATGGGCAAACAAGTACCTCTCCATTATATGATTCTTCATTTGCAAAATATGATGATTATGATACTGTTTTTGAGATTTATGCACCACAAGGAAGTAGAGGTTCTTACATAACAGAATTATCGGCTTATGATAATTCTGAACAAGAGGTATTATTAAATCCAAATGACTTATATATAACTAATGTTCAAAAAGGTGTAGTAGATAAAAATGGTAGAACAAAAAATGTATTACAAGCATTAGCATTAAGTAAAGATAGAGAGTGCTACAAAGAAACAGAACAGTTAAAAGGAAAAAATAAAGATCAAAGTAGTATGGTTGAACAAAATATCGAGAGTGAAGCAAATATGGGATTTGCAAATAATTTACCTACAAAACAAAGCCGATTTTCAAAGTTTTTTAGTCAAATTAGAGCAAGATTGGCTAGACAAAAAACACAGGAACATCGAGAGCATAGAGAACAGGAAAATTATTCAACACAGACGAAGCAAGACAAAGGAAAAGTGCAAGAGAAAAAATCGTGGGAATTAGAACCAGAAGAAAAAACTAGAATACAAAAAGAAACTGCTAAAATAGCACAAAAGCATAGAGAACAAAAGGAACAACAAAAGCAAGTACAAAATCAAGAACTACAACAAGGACAAGTTAATAAGCAAGGAGGTGAATTTCAGCAAGAAAATACTGAGCAATTACAACAAGGGCAAGCACAAGTTCCAGTACAACCACAACAGCCTATGATGGATATGGGAGGTATGGAATTATAAAAATAATAGATTGGAGTGATATAAATGGCTATAGGACCAGGCATATACAGAGAAAAATATAAAGATTATTCAATTGATGAATTAAAAACAACATTGAAAGAATTAAAAAAATATTTACATTCAAAAGAATTAAAAAAAGCAAGACAAGAAGAAATAGAAAAAGGAATTGATGATAATAATTGTGTTACTAATGTAGAAACAGAAATAAAAGTTGTTAAGGATTTAATAAATTGCAAAGGAGGAAAAAATTTTATTAGGAAAACAAAACTTGATGAGAATGGTATGGAATATGAAGAGGAAGAATATTTTGAAATGCCTAATATAGAAGAAGAAGCAAAAAGATTTACTCTAATAAATTTAATAAAGAAAAATGCAGGATTAGATCCATTTTGGGCAGATTGTTTTATTAATTTTTTCAATCAAGTTAATAAAACAGAAAATGAAAAATTGGAATTTTTTAAAAAACTTATTTTAGATAAAAACTTATTTAATAATTTATCTAAAGATATTTTAAAGACATCAAACAGTGATGAATTATTTGAAAATTATAAAATGAATTTAAATATAACAAAAGATAAAATTTCAAATGAAGAATTAAAAAAGATAGTAGAAGAAATAATTGGTAATAATGATCCGTTTTGGAATCAACCTATTTATGAAATTGTAAAAAAAATCATTAATTTATCTGTTGGAGAGGAAAGTTCTATTACTAAGTTATTAGGCGATTCTCAATTCACATCAAAGCAATTATTTGACATTTACCATTGCGTAAATAAAGTGTGTAGAAAAATTGGTATTATTTTAGATTTTAGTAGTGAGAATGCTAAAGTTAATGGTTTACCATATAATTTACCATTTAAAAAATACTATATAGGAAATACTAAATCATCTGAAAAATGTTTATGTGGTAATAATTTAGAAATAATATGGAATGATAACCAAAAATTTCAAATGGTTAGATGTCCTAAATGTAATAATGAAATGAAATTTAAAAATCCTAATTTAAATTAGAAAGATGAAGTTAAATGAAAAGGAGTAATTTCTCTAAAGAACAACTCCTTTTTACTTATTTATTCTCCATAATCCATTCATAAACCTCATTTTCAGTAAGTTTACCTTTTTTCATTTGATTAATTTTTTCTTTAGCCTGTTTTTTCCAATTTTCAAAGTCTTTAGCAAGTTTTTTGTTGTCCTTATTTTTCTTGACTTGCATAAATTTTTGTTGATATGTTCTTCTATATTCTCCCATAGCCTTATTTTGTTTTAATCTTTCAGTATAAGATTGGAAAGCACCTAAATCTCTACAAGATTTTAATTTTTCTTTTGGGTAATCACAATAAATTTCATCTACTTTTGAAGTTGGAATAAAGTACATTCCACAATTTTGACATTTTTTAATTGGATAGTTAGGTGTTTTTGAAAGTTCTTCAAGTATAGCATAGCAAATACTTGATAAATCGTTACTTTTATGTGTATCACTCATAGAAAGTAGTAAATTCTCTGAATGTAATGACTCTAGTATATCATATTCGCTATTATTTAAAAATTCATCATATTTTCTTGAATAACTATCTCTCATAATTAAGTCATTTTTATAATAAGAATATAATTTGCCCTTCCTTTTTATTAAATAAACAGCAAATCGTTCAGAATATGTATATTTTTCTAAATTACTGTCATTATTCAAATTATATATGTATGTAACGGCATTTATTAGTTCTTCTTGTAAGTCTATTAGATTTTCTTGTAAATCTTCAAATATCTTAGTTGTTGCCTTTAAATAGTTTTCATTACTACCATAATTATTAAGTAATTCAAATTTATAATTTTCATCTAAATCTCTTAATATTTCAAATCCATAAGCATAGAAGAAAGTCTTGTAAGCTACTTCGTAATTTGATAAATCAGCATTTAAAAATCTTAATAATAAAAGTCCAAATTTCTCATAAAAAGGAAAGTAAATACTAGCAGGGTGTTTTAAGCCATTATCTGTTTTTTCTTTTTCTTTATAATAAACATCTCTTAATTTATTTTCAGTATCTAAATGATAATCAGCTTTATAAAAATATAATGGCGTAGCATAATATTCTTTTTTTGTTTCAGTATCAAACCAGAAGTAGAAATCTTGAAAGAAAGTTACTTTTGGTAATTCTATACTCATCTATTTTCACCTCTTAAAAAAATTTTTATCAAAAACAATCGACAATCTTAAAAAAATAATAAATTGTTATTGACATTCTATATTTATTATACTATAATATTAATATAATTACAATACTTTTTTTAAAACTAATTGCTAAAAGTTGTAGACAAAAAATTCACTAAATAAGAGGAAAAGATTGTAATAGCAATGAGTTTAAGGTTTTAGGCAAACTATTAACAACACAGTAAAGTAATTTTAATTTTTTTATTTTTGAGTTTTTATATATAGTAGGTGTGAAATTGTAGTTTGTTGAAATAGAGAATTTTTAAAGGAATGGAGGTGTTAAAGATAAAAACAAAATTGAATAGTAAAGAAATTAAAGACAAAATAATTGAGTTATTCTTTATAAAACATTTAAGACCAGTAGATATATCAAAGAAATTAAATGTTGGAATGTCATATATAACTAAAATTATTCAAAAAGATTCTAGATATATTGGAGAGAAAGAATCTAGAAAATCAGAAGCTAAAGAAAAAATTAAAGTTAAAAAAAGAGTATATGCACAAAATAAAAGACAAAAAGAAAAACAAGAGAAACAAGAATATCAAAAAATGTTAATACAGATAAATAGAGATAATGAATATTTATCTACCAAAAAGAAAGAAAATGATTTACAATATGCAAAGTGGAACAGAAGTATTTATGAATATGACAAATATAGTAGTGATTTAGTATTAAAAGATAATATAAATACTGGATTTAATGTCGCTAAAAGAGTTAGTAATGTTGTAAATCCAAATATGATAAAGAGTAATAAAATATATGTTTAATGTATGCTTTGAAGAAATCAAGGTGTATTTTTTTGCTCTAATTTTTAGAAAGAGGTATTAAAAATGATTTTATTTAAGAAAAAATTTAAGAAATATGTAGAATAGCAATAGGTTAATAAAGTATATAATAACTGAATTTATAACCATAAATAGCTATTCGCAGGAAAGGAATAGGTATTTATATGAAACAAGAATATAAAATAAAAGAGGTTTTTGATGAAAATGCAAAAACAATACAAGAAAAGTTACAAGAAACATTTATAAATTATTTAATAGAGAAAGTTAATAAATAGGAAAAAGGCTAGTTTATATGTGTTTTTTACATATTAACTAGCCTAAATTTATAAATATTAGTTGAAATATTTTTGTATTAATTGTATAATTCAGTTATAAATTGGATAGGAGGAAACTTATTGTTATTAGAAAGAGAGGTTTAAATGATAACAATAGCAGATCCTGAAAAATATGTAGCAGGATTATATGAAAGATTATCCAATGAAAAGATTGAAGTTGGTAATGGAGAGGTACTAGAAACAAGCGAAGATGAAAGAGAAAGTGGAAGTATAAGTACACAAAAACTATTTTTAAGAAACTTTTGTAAAGACAATCATATACGAGTATATGATGATTATACAGATGACGGAGTTTCTGGAGCTACTTTTAACAGACCAGACTTTAATAGAATGATAAAGGACATTGAAAATAAGAAAATCAATTTAGTAATAGTAAAAGACTTATCTAGATTTGGCAGATTATCAAGTAAAATATCGTATTATTTAGATGAGTTTTTCATTGAAAAAGGTGTAAGGTTTATAGCAGTAACAGATGATATAGACACAGGTGCAATTGAAACATCAGAAGATATGGTGCAATTTAAAGCATTTTTTAATGAATGGTTTTTAAGAGATACATCAAGAAAAGTAAGGAATGGAAAGAAAACGAGAGCAAGAGAAGGCAAAGTAATGACAACATATCCTACTTATCGGATATAAGAAAGACCCATTAGACAATAACCATTATGTAATAGACCAAGATATTGCTCCAATTGTTAGAAGAATATTTATGTTAGCACGAAACGGAAAAACACCAACTGAGATAGGTAAAATTCTAACAGATGAAAGAACTCTAGTACCATCAGAAATAGTTGGAAATGGACATACAAGAAAAGATGGTATAAAAAGAGGTTGGAATAGAAATACAGTTAAAAGAATATTGCAAAATGTAACTTATCTAGGTTGGGTATCAAATGGAAATACAAAAAAGGTAAATTATAAAAGTAAGAAAACAATGATAATGCCAAAAGAAGATAGAATAATCAAAAAAGGTATGCACACACCAATAATAGATGAAGAAACTTTTAATATAGTACAAGATATGATAAAGAGTAGAACATCGACAAGAGTAAAAAGTTATGATTGGTTACTAAAAGGGCTAGTATGCTGTAAAGAATGTGGCAAAAAATTAAGTTTAGTACCACAAAAACATCCTAATAAAACAACATTCTATTTAAGATGTAATACTTATGCTTGTAATACACATTTAGGGTTATGCACACCACATAGTAATAATCTAGAAAAAGTAACAAACTTTGTAATTGAACAAATCAAAAAAAGATGTAAAGAATTTTTGAATGAAGAAAAATATACAAAATTAGCAAATACATCAAAAGACAAGATAATCAAAGATAGGTTTAATGTGAAGAATGAAATTCTTATTTTAGAGAAGAAAATTAAAGATATAAATAAGCGAATAGACAAGTTATATGAAGATAAATACAATGGCTTATTTGAAGATGAAGATTTTTCAAGACTTTATTCAAAACAAATAGAAAGTAGAAAACAAGCAGAAGAAAGAATAAAACAGTTAAAAGAATTAGAAGAAAAAGAAGATTCATCAGTAGACATTGATAAACTTGTTAAAGATTTTGTAAATATGAAAGAAATAACTAGGACAATGCTTGTATCTTTAGTTGATAAGATAGAAATATCAGAAAATAAAGAAATAACTATATATTATAAATTCAATATTTTAAATATGGGAAAAGAAGATAATAAATTACAAAATGTTGGCTAAATATTAAAAATAGTCATAACGGAATATTAGGACAATCGTGATATTGATTATCTTAGCGACAGTAGCAATAAATGCAATCTTTGGAGATAACGGATTAATAACAAGTGCGGAAAAAGGAAAGCTAGAACAAGAAAAGGCAGAAGCAAGAGAAAGACTAAGTTTAGTCTTAGCAGATGCATATACAGAAAAGATAACCAATAAAGAAGAATATGACAAAAATCAATTTTTAAATGACTTTATAACAGATAGGGAGCCAGAGGCATATATAGAAGGAACAGAAAGTAATGAAATAAGCTTAAATGGACATACATTTGAGCTAAATAGAGAAGTGCCAGAATTAGGTGACTATCTAGGAGTGGCAGGAAATTTACCAGCAAGAATAACTAAAATAGAATATGAAGTAGATGTGGAAACAAAAACAATAAGTGTAACAGTAAGTGCAGTAAGATTAGAAAATGTAAAAACTCCACAATATAAATATTATATAAAAGAAGAAAATGGAGAATATATAGAAAAAGCGACACAAGCAGAAAACACATATACATTTGAAGGATTAGAAGAAAAAAATTATATAATAAAAGTAGAATTAGTAGGAGAAGTAAATGAAAACTATCCAGAAGGATTAACAACATATAAAGAAACAGAAGTAATAGCTTTAGGAGAAAAATTCTCAGATATATATGATAAAACAACAGAGTATAGAGATAGTGAAGGAAATGTTGCATGGATACCAGGAGGCTTTGCAGTAGGAGTATCAAATGGCATAAATACAGTAAATGATGGACTTGTAATAAAAGACGCAAAAGGAAATCAATTTGTGTGGGTACCAGTAAATGATGAAAGTCTAGCAAAAATGTATAATACAACAGGAGGAGAAAAGACATTACTTGGAGTAGAAACAAAAACAAGTATATATAGTAATTTAAGAGTAAGAAGCGGAGATAGTTATACACTAACAACACCAGGGAATAATCCATCAGGTATAAGAGAGCCAGATGTATTATCAAGTTATGATACAGATTCCAATTATTATAAAACGATATTAGGATATGGAAGTACAAAAGCAATGGCAGATGCAATGGTAGAAGAGTATAATGCAACATACCAAAGCATACAAAAATATGATGGATTCTATATAGGAAGATTTGAACTAACAGGAAGTGTAGATAATCCAACAGTGCAAAAAGGAGAAGTATTAACAGCAGAAAAAGCAGGAAATTGGTATTATCTAAAAAAAGCATGTACAAATGTAGTAAGCACAGAATATGCACAAAGTACAATGATATATGGAAACCAGTGGGATGAAGCTTGTAGCTGGCTTGCAACAAAAGGATATAATACAGATACTGATTCAAGAAGTTGGGGAAATTATAAAGATAGTACAGGAGCAGCAAATATATCAGGAAAAGGTTCACCTCAAATAACAGGATATAGTAAAGCATGGAGCGCGCAAAATATATATGATTTAGCAGGAAATTATTATGAATGGACACAAGAGGCTTACGGAACTGCCTATCGATTTCCTCGTGGGCGGTGGTTACGACATTTACAGTGATAGCTTTCCAGCTTCTGACCGCTTAGCCTTCAACTCCTTATACCTTCCCGACAGTTCCAGCAGATACCTTTCTTCGCGTCCAGCTTTATATGTAGCACTGAACGCTGAATAGAAAGAATAGTAAACATTTAAAAACAAGAAAGAAATGGAAGAACAATAGAATATGCAAATAATATAACTTATGGATACACCATTGTGGTGTAATCCATAAGTAAAGGCGTTCATTCAATAGATTCGGTACGAAGCTTTACGAATGAATGCCAACCAAATAACAAGGTATACCAAATAACAAGGTATACTTTTTTTTGTATTGGGAAAGTAAAAAGCAAGGTAAGTGATTTATATGAATTTTAAAAAAATAGTGAAAAAACTACAAAATAAAGATAAGAATGAGGAATTTTTAATATTAGTAAGGTTGGTGTATTTTTTATTAGAATATAATCTTTTAATTAATATTTATAGATTTTATAACATAATTTTAAATTTGGTTAAAAATGGTAATAACTAGTAAAATGGATTTATTTAAATAATAAAAACATCTAGAAAAAAATTCTAATTTAGTGTATAATGAATATGCTTAAATAAAAAGGAGCTTGAAAATAATGCACCAAATAGAAATAATAGGAATGAGGAAAAAAAGAGATTTAAAAATTGTTTTTACAATCATAATGTTAGCAATAATTAGCATTATAGTTTGCTTAAGTGTTATATTTATTGATAAAAAAAATAGCGCTGAAATGACTATGGCAAATATTAATAATGAAGCAAATAATAATATATTACAAGATAACAGTGAAGATGAACAATTACAAGAAAATGAATTTGACACAAATAAATTTATAGATGAAGTAGACAACATATACAATGGCGAAGAAGGTAAAAGAGTATTTTTAACTTTTGATGATGGGCCCACAAAAGAAGTTACACCACACATATTAGATATACTTAAAGAATATGATATTAAGGCAACATTTTTTGTGTTAGGCACAAATGCTAAAAAAAACTCTGATATAGTAAAAAGAGCATATGAAGAAGGTCATTATATAGCAAATCATGGATATTCTCATAAATATAGTACTATATATAAAAGTGCAGATACAGTATTAGAAGAATATAATAAAACAGAACAAATTATTAAAGAAGCACTAGAAAATACAAATTATTCAAGCCATCTTTTTAGGTTCCCAGGAGGAGCTCATGGAGGGCCTTATGAAACAATAAAAAAGAAAGCAAGGAAAAAATTAAAACAAGAAGGAATAGCTTACTTAGATTGGAGTGCTTTAACGTATGACTCAGTTGGAGTAAATTCAAAAGAAAAAATATTACAAAATTTAAAATCAACTATAAATGGATGGAATAATGTGGTAGTGCTAATGCATGATTCAGCAGATAGAAAAATAACATATGAAAGCTTAGAAGATATAATAAAATATCTAAAAAAAGAAGGATATACATTTAAAAACATATATGATTTAATTTGATAAAGGGGTGTCCCTTTGTTCGAAATATAAGAATGATGGGGATTAAGTATTCATACTAGGAAGGAGAAGTTAAAAAATGTATGATGTAATTATAATAGGAAGTGGACCTGCAGGAATATCAGCAGCAATTTATCTAAAAAGAGCAAAAAAGAATGTTTTAATAATTTCAAAGGGAAATAGTGCTTTGGAAAAAGCAGAGAAGATAGATAATTATTATGGGGTACTTAGTGTTTCTGGAAAAGAATTATATGAGCTAGGTATAGAGCAAGCTAAAGCCTTAGACATACATATAGAAGACGATGAAGTAACAAATATTTCTTTTGAAAATAATTTTATAGTTACAACAGTAAACAGACAATTTGAATCTAAGTATGTTATAATTGCTACAGGGACTAATAGAAAAACTCCGAATATAAAAGGAATAAAAGAATTTGAAGGAAAAGGCGTAAGTTATTGTGCAATATGCGACGCATTCTTTTATAGAAATAAAGATGTGGCAGTATTAGGAAATGGAAACTATGCAATACATGAGGCAAGTCATTTGAAGCCTATTGCTAAGTCTGTAACAATATTAACAAATGGAAAAGAGATAGTAGAAAATAGAAGTGTGCAAGAGTTTGAAATAGATGATACTCCTATAAGAGAATTTAGAGGAACAAATGTAATAGAAGAAATAGAATTTGACAATAATAATACTAAAAAAATAGATGGAGTATTTATTGCAATAGGAACTGCATCAAGTACAGATTTAGCAAAAAAAATAGGAGCATTAGTAAACAATAATAATATAGTTGTAGATGAAAATATGCAAACTTCTGTTAAAGGAATGTATGCTTGTGGAGATTGTACAGGAGGATTACTTCAAGTAAATAAAGCTGTATATGAAGGAGCAAAGGCTGCTCTTAGTATTATAAAATTATCTTAAAATATATAATTATATATTTGCTTACAATAAATTAAATTGATGTTAATATTAAATAATATAAAAATAAAAAAGGAAGGAAAGTGTAGAATATGTCAGTTATAAGTTTAAATGAAAAGAATTTTGAAGAAGAAGTTTTAAAATCTGAAAAAACAGTTTTAATAGACTTCTGGGCAAGTTGGTGTGGACCATGTAGAATGATGTCACCAGTAATCGACAAAATTGCAGAAGAGATGGGAGAAAAAGTTAAAGTATGTAAAATTAATATAGACGAAGAGCAAAATTTAGCTGTTAAGTATAATGTAATGAGTATACCAACATTTATAGTATTAAAAAATGGAAAAGAAGTTGCAAGAAGTGTGGGGGTACAAGATAAAACAGAAATAATTGCTATGATAGGGTAGAAAAAGATGCTTTTGAGGATGGGGCAAAAATACATATTATGAAAAAAGATGTATTTTTGCTACGTCCCCAAAAGCATCTTTTTATTGTATAGGAAAAATCGCCTTTTTCCTTAATATTTCAGTATTTTTAACGATTTTTCGTATACAACAAGGTTAAGTTTCCTTGGGCTGTGCATATTTGCGAAACAAAATGCACATGTGGTGAAGTCACTTTTTTTATATATAAAAACAAAAAAATATATTTTTATATATAAAAAAGCAATTTTCGTATAATTATATAATATAAAATTTGTAAAAATGATAAAATTATGTCGAAAAATGTAGTACAAAGGAAGGATGGATAAAATATGAGTGAATTACAAGCAAGAAGATACAAAGAAGTAACGCCAGAAGAAACAGTAAAAAAATTAAAAGAGTTATTAGAAAAGTTAGGAATTGAAGTTGAAGAGAAATGGTCAAAAGAAAGCAGTGTTGGGACATATTCTTTAAGAATTTGTATTAAGGGAACAGATATTGGTCAAAATGGAAAAGGTATGACAAAAGAGTTTGCTATGGCAAGTGGATATGCTGAATTTTTTGAAAGATTTCAAAATGGTATGATGAGATTTAGAATGGAGAAACCTACTAAAGAAATTCCTTTTATAAATTCACCAGATGAAAAGCATTTATCAGTAGAAGAATTAATGAATGGAAATAATAGCTTTTTTGAAAATATATTAAAACAAAATGGAAAAGATGATTTGTCAAAACAAGAACAGATAGAGTATATAAAAGAAATTTTAAATGAAAAATCTAACATAGCCCCAAAGGAAGATTATGTATCACTTCCATATTATAGTGTGAAAAATAAGGATATAGAATACATACCAGATAGATTGTTTAGTTATCTTTTTGATACAAATGGAATGTGTGCAGGAAATTCTCCAGAAGAAGCTTTAATAGAAGGATTATCAGAAATTTTAGAAAGATATGCAGGTATGAAAATATTTACAGATAAAATCACACTTCCTGAAATACCAGACTCATATATTGAAAAATTTCCTAAAGTAAAAAGAATGGTTGAAAAATTAAAAGGAAATGAAGATTATTATTTTAGATTAGTAGATTGTTCTTTTGGTGGGAAATATCCTGTTGCAGGCTTATATATAATAGAGAAAAATACAGGTAAGTTTGGTTTTAAAATGGGTGCTCATCCAGATTATGGAATAGCAATGGAAAGATGCTTTACAGAAGCAGCTCAAGGTAGGGATATTTATGAATATGCGGAGACTTGTTTATTCGATTTTTATGGGTTTGAAAATACGAAGAATAGAAATCTTACAGAATTTATATTTGCAGATTTATCTTTAGTTCCATACCAAGTAATAGGTGAAAAAGCAGATTATGAATTTACCGAAATGCCAGATGTATCTAATGAGAATAATAAAACAATATTAAAAAATTTAGTAAACAGTATATTAAATGACGGAAATGATATATTAATAAGAAATTTATCTGTATTAGGATTTCCAACATTTAGTATAGCAATACCTGGAATGAGCGAAATAAGCTTTGACCCTAATGCTACACATTTTAATATATTTGTAACAATGCAAAGATTAATGAAAAATATTGAAAGTATAAATTCAAAAAATCTAAAAGAAGTTATAAAAATGATGGAAATTATAGTAAATGAAATAGGATACGAAAAATTATCTATTCTTATAAACTTAAAAGATTTATCAATGCTTCCTTGTGAACAAATGGGAAGCGGTGCTAAATATTTTCTAGCAATTTTATATATTATGAATAAAGAATATGAAAAAGCAGCAAAAATATTAGAAGATTTAAGCTTTATTGCAGAAAATTTATTAGAAGATCCAATAGAAAAAATTATGATAAAAGCTGTATATTATTATGCATCTGCTATGGATAAATTAAAAAATCATGAAAAAGCAATGTATTATATTAATCTATTATTTGATAAAGATATTGCAAATTGCATTGATATGAGTTTTAGAGATAATGAAAAAATATTAATTAATCATTATGGAATTACTGAGGAAGATTATGTAGATAATGATGATTCATTTTATTTGCCATTTATGAAGAAATTTAGAGAAGCACAAAGAGATAGTAAAATAGAACAAAGCGAAAATAAAAGAATATTTGAACTTTAGGGACGTTCCTTAAAGTTCATTTTTTAACTATTAAAATAAATAGATTTCTGAAATATTTTATTTTTTTCTTAAAGGAAATCAATCGTAATAATGAACTTTAAGGAACGTCCCTAAAGTTCATCTAATGGCTATTGACAAAACTAAAATATAATATTAGAATTTACTTAGTAAGCAAACTAACAAATTCACTGGAGGTAACTAAAATGGAAGGAAAAGATATTGGAAAATATGTACATATTTTATCAAGACAAATAAAAAGAGAGATTGATGAAGCAGTATCTAAATATAATGTTACATCAGTACAATGTGCAGTTATAGGATTTATATTTGAAAAAGGAAAAGATACATATGTATTTGCTAAAGATCTTGAAAATACATTTAACATGAGAAGGGCAACTGTTGCAGAAATATTATCTCTAATGGAAAAAAACAAACTAATAGAAAGAATATCCAGTAAAGAAGATGCTAGACTAAAGAAAATCGTATTAACTCCAAAAGCTATAGAAATAAAAAAAGCTGTATCAAAAAAAATAAAAGAAGTAGAAAACAAAATAAAAAATGGACTTTCAAAAGAAGAAATTGAAGAATTTAGTAGAATAATAATAAAAATGTCACAAAATTTATAGAATATTTATAGAAATGGAGAAATAATATGGCAAATATATTAGATTATATAAAGTGGAGAGGAGACTTAAATTTTAATCAATCAAAATTTAATAATGTTGATAATTTGATTTTTTCAAGATTTTCTTATTTACCATTAGATAATTTATTAGATGAGTTAAATGAACTAATAACAATTAGAGATGCATACTTTAAATGGATTAAATTAGGAATAAAAGAAGAAAAAGTACTTCAAAAAGAAGATAAAGATTTATTTTCAGCTTTAGCTAATAGCAAGAGATTTGGCGATTTAAAAATAACAAGATTTGTAAATAAGGTTGACGAAAGAGAAGAAAAACAGTTTTCAGCTATAACTATTTTTATTCCTGATGATACAATATATATTGCATATAGAGGAACGGATAATACTTTAGTAGGCTGGAAAGAGGATTTTAATATTAGTCTAGATATAGATATTCCTTCACAAAAAGAAGCAGTAAAATATTTAGAAAATGTATATAAGGATGTAAATAAAAAGATGAGAGTAGGTGGACATTCAAAAGGTGGAAACTTAGCAATGTATGCCTCTATATTCTGTAAAGAAGAAATAAAAAAAGAAATAATCGCAGTATATAATAATGATGGACCAGGTTTAAGCAAAGAAATAGTAAATGGAGCAAGCTATAAAAATGCACTAGAAAAGATAAAATCCTTTATCCCACAAACATCTATAATTGGTAAATTAATGTATCATGAAGAAAAATATTATATTGTAAAAAGTACTCAAAAAGGAATAATGCAACATGATTTATATTCTTGGCAAGTAGAAGGGAAAGATTTTATATATCTAAAAGAAATAACAAATGAAAGTGAATTTGTAGATGAAGTAATAAAAGAATGGACTACAAAATTTACACCAGAGCAAAGAAGTGAATTTATAAATATAGTATACGGAATTTTAAGAGAAACTGATTCCAATACTATTTATGAAATGTCAAAGAATAGATTTAAAACAGTAGGGGCATTGATTAAAGCATATCATTCTACTGATAAGAAAAATAAACAAATTATTTCACAAACACTTTTAGAATTATTTGAAATTACTAAGAATAACGTCTTTAAGAAAATAGATGAGAAATTGAAAAAATAAAGCGACTTCAAAAGTCGCTTTTGTAATAGTAGCTGTAAGAGAAAAGTCACTAAAGTTCACCACAAATTGACGATGCAATGTAAATCTTTTTCATCTAAACTTTTTATTACAACAGTATGTTTATCATTTCCACAAGAATATAAACATTTTGAAGTATCTCCAAGACGAATAGCTTTTTTATACATTATTTCAATATTGTTAAATTCGCTATTTAAATAAATGTCCTCTGGTAAAGTTTCATAAGCTAAATCCAAATAATTTAAATTATGCATATGCTTATTTACATCAATATCTCTTCTTTCAGTATTATATATATATTCATTAGAAAAATTTTCTGGTTCTTGCAATTTTTTAAATTCATATTCAGGCATTATAGATTTTGAAACTGGTTCATATTTCTTTATAATGTTATCTGTTATTTTTGCTAGACCTTGAGTATCTATATTAGTTAAGGTCCATTTAGTTGTAGCAATACAAACTTGTTTTCCATCTTTATCTAAAACTTCAAAATCACGGATAGTAGTAACTTTTGATGGATCTTTAGCCCAAGTTTTAATAGTAATTTCTTCATTATATTTTAGCCTTCTAATAATAGTAACTCTCCAGTTTAATTGCACCCAAGATAAATGAGTAAGAGGTATATCACAAATACCATAACCCGCTTTATCAGAATGCATACAAGCTACATTTTCTAGTAAAGCAAGCATACCTTTATTTGTAACAAATGCTGTACTATTTACTTTTCCTATATCAACTCTTGTTTTATATTCAAATATTGCCATTATAATTCCTCCTTGTTAAAAATAAAAATGTCGTTTTAGGGACAGGTCTTAAAACGACAAGTTTGTCGTTTTGAGGCCTGTCCCTAAAACGACATTTTTTCCATAGCTTCATAAATTTTAGGAAATAGTTTTTTGGTGTTAATTGGTTTCATATCTTTGTTAACTATTGCATGAACTGTATATCCAGTATTAATTGGCTTTTCTTGATCTTTCCTAAATACTTCATAATAAAATACTATTCTTGCAGGTGTAAGTTTATTAACTGTTGCAGTTACAGTAAGTTCATCATCATAATATGCAGGACTATAGTATTTGCAATTTAGTTCTACTAAAGGTGTCATAAGTCCTTCTTCTTCCATTTTAGAATATGGAAAACCAGCTAATTTAGATAAATCTGTCCTAGCAAGTTCGTACCATATAGGGTATACTGAATGGTGTACAATTCCCATTCTATCTGTTTCCGCATACCTAACATTTACTATACTTTTAGAAATCATATTTTGCCTCCATAAATTATTATCTTAATTACGACTTACACATTATATCACAAAATTTCATAAAATTTAAGCTTTTATAAGAAAAAATAAATTCAATTCTATTTGATATTACTTATTTGTGAAATATATCTTTTAAAATGTAAAGTTGATTTTATTACAAAAGTGGCGCGAAAAGGCCTGTCCCATTTGCGCAAATAAATATTGACATAATTTTCTAAAAATAATATAATATACACTGTAATAAGATAAATAATTGGGGAGGACATAATGGGTTTTTTTGATAAATTAAAACAAGGATTAAGTAAAACAAAAAGTTCATTTGAGGAAAAGATGAATAATGTGTTTAGCACATTTAGAAAAGTTGATGAAGATTTATTAGAAGAATTAGAAGAAGTATTGATTTTGTCAGATGTTGGAGTTGAAACTTCTACTAAAATTATAGGAAATTTAAGAGAAAGAATAAAAAAAGAAAAATTAGAAGATGTAGAAGATGTTAAACAAGCATTAAGAGAAGAAATAAAAGAAATTTTTGATTCAGTTGATAATAGTTTACATTTGGATACTAAGCCATCAGTTATTTTGGTTGTAGGTGTAAATGGAGTTGGTAAAACTACTTCAATTGGAAAAATTGCAAATAGATTAAAAAAAGATGGAAAAAAAGTAGTAGTTGCAGCAGCAGATACGTTTAGAGCAGCAGCAGTGGAACAATTAGAAATATGGGCTTCTAGAGCTGGATGTGAATTAGTGAAAAGAGAAGAAGGGGTAGATCCTGCTTCAGTTGTATTTGATGCTATAAAAATAACAAAAGAAAAAAATGCAGATGTATTAATTTGTGATACTGCAGGAAGATTACATAATAAAAAATATTTAATGGACGAGCTTATAAAAATAAAAAAAGTAATAGACAAAGAATTGCCAGACTCTTCAAAAGAAATACTAATGGTATTAGATGCTACAACTGGACAAAATGCAATAAGCCAAGTAAAAGCTTTTAAAGAAACTGTAGATATAACAGGGTTAGTACTTACAAAACTAGATGGTACAGCAAAAGGTGGAGTTGTAATAGGAATAACAAATGAAAATAAAATGCCAGTTAAGTTTATAGGAATAGGTGAGCAAATAGATGATATGGAGATATTTAATAGTGAAGATTTTGTAAAGGCTTTAATATAAAAACCGAAAGGAATGTGTTTAAATATGGATAAAGAGAAAAATAATCCAAATATGGAAAAAACTCAAACCAAAGTAAAAGTAGAAAATACCAATAAGCATTCTAAAAATGAAACTAAAAAAAATAAAAATAGAATGTACATAGTTTTATTGTTTGCTTTTCTTATAGCAATAATAGGTTATGTTATCTTTAGAGGCGAATATTTAGAAATTTTAGAAGCTGGAGAACAATATATAAGCATATATTGGCAGAATTTTAATTACACAGCAATAACTTTTGGTGTGAATTTTATAATTTTGTTTAGCATTATATATATTAATAACAATAGAATAAAAAAAGCACTAAAACCATTTTTTGAAAATGAAAAAAAAGAAATGCCTAAACTTCCTAATAAGTCAATTTCTTTTATATTATCTGTAATAATAAGTGGTATTACAACTAATATAATACTAAATCAATATATGCTATTTGCAAATAGTGCAGAATTTGGAAGTGTAGATCCAGTATTTGGATATGACATAGGATATTTTATGTTTCAAAAACCATTTATTGAAACACTCTTGTTCTATGCAATGGCTATAATTGTTGGAATTACAATATATACAGTTATATATTATATTGTAGTATTTAATATGTATTTTGACGGAATAGAAAGAGAAACATTAAAAACAAGTAAATTACTAAAACAGTTATTTACTAATATAAAAATATTATCAATTTTATTAGCACTGTTTGTTTTTGTAAAAACACAAGATATAGGATTTGACAAATTCTTAAACCTAAGAGAAGATACCACTTATTCTATATATGGAGCTCGGCATCGTAGACTCAACAATAAAATTGTGGGGATATAGGATATTACCAATAATAATAGTGTTATCTGTTTTTATGGCTATAAGAGCATTTAACAAAGGAAAAACAAAAAAAGTAATAATGTGGATATTATTTGTGCCAGTATATATAATTTTATTATTAATAATAATGGCATTTACACAAATAGTATTTATAACCCCAAATGAACTAGATAATGAAAAGGAAAATATACAAAATAATATAGACTTTACAAAAGATGCTTATGGAATAGATAGTGAGGTATTTACCATTGAAAATGGAGGGGAAACCATTACAGAAACTTCATTAGAAAATTTGAAGAGTACAATAGAAAATATTGTTATAGTAGATGAAAGTACAGTATTAAAAGACTTAAATACTATCCAAACCGAAAAAGGATATTACAAATATGATACTGCAAAAATTGCAAGTTATAGAGTAAATGGAAAAAATCAGTTAGTATATATTTCACCTAGAGAGATTTCAATAGACAATAGCACTTATAATAATCAAACTTATGAATATACACATGGATATGGAATAGTTGTTACATCAGCTACTTCTACAGATTCAAATGGAAATTTAATAAAACTACAAAAGGAATTTAAAACAGAAGATGATGATATAGTTACAGTTACTCAGCCAAGAATTTATTTTGGACTTCAAACTAACAATAATGTAGTAACAAATAGTAAAAACAGAAAAGAATTTGACTATCCAATAACAAGTACAACTAATGCAGAAAATGTATATGATGGAGAAGCAGGACTAAGTTTAAATTTTATAGATAGATTAATTTTAGGAATAAAAGAAGGAGATTTAAATTTAGCCATTTCAGCTAATGTAAATAAAGATAGTAAAATTTTAATAAATAGAAATATTATAGATAGAGCTAAAACATTAATGCCATATTTGATTTATGATGAAAATCCATATATGGTAATAGATGATGATGGAAATTTAGTATGGGTACTAGATGCATATACAACTTCAAATAATTATCCATTTTCACAAAAAACTATTATTCAGCAAGATGCTTTAAATAAATTAGAATTAAACTATATTAGAAATTCAGTAAAGGTATTAATAGATGCATATGATGGAACAATTAAATTTTATATAACAGATAAAAATGACCCAATAGCAAGTGCGTATGCAAATATATATCCGGATTTATTTGAAGAAGGAGAAAAAATACCAAGTAGTATTAGTAGTCAATTTATTTATCCTAAATATTTATATAGCATACAAGCAGAAATAATAAAAAGATATCACGATGTACAACCAGATGTACTATACAGAGGAGACGACGTATGGGATATAGCGTCGCATAATACTAGCAAAGTATCTACAAAAACTGGAACAGATATAGAACCATATTATACTATGGTTAAAACTATAGATTCAGAAGAAAGTAGATTAGGTTTAGTATTACCTTTTACTCCTGACCAAAAACAAAATATAACATCATACATGGTTGGAACTTATGAAGATGGTAAACCTAAATTAACTTTATATAAATTTGCATCAGATAGCAATATATTAGGGCCAATGCAATTAGATACACAAATAGAACAAGACGAAGATATATCAAGGCAATTAGATGCATTAAATGTTGCAGGAACAAAAATAACAAAAAATATGATAATAGTTCCACTTGATAATACCCTATTATATGTAGAACCAGTATATCAGCAATATATAAATGAGGCAGATTCAACTCCAACACTAAAAAAAGTAATAGTTGCTTCAGGAAATAAATTAGCAATAGGAAATAACTTAAATGAAGCATTAAAAAATTTAGTATCCCAATATGCAGTAAATATTGAAGTCGAAAATACAGATAATGTAGAGGATTTAATAGAGGCTATAATAAAAGCAAATGGAAACTTAGAAGAATCAAGTTCTAATGCTGATTTTGAAATGATGGGAAAAGATATAAAGAAATTGCAAGATCTAATAAATCAATTAGAAAAAGTGATTGAAGCAGATAAAAAGAAAAATGCTGAAGTAAATGAAATTGCAGAGGAAAATGTTATTGATGAGAATATTTTGATTAATGAGGTATTGTAATATAAAAATAAAAGATATATTACTTACTCTTAAATGATGAATTTTAATAAAATTAAGGAGGAACTTATGAAAATTACAAATGTAGAAGCATTAAAGAAAATTGCAAAAGAAGTAAGAAAAGGAATTATTGAAGAAGTATATAGTGCAAAATCTGGGCATCCAGGAGGAGCTCTATCTTGTGCAGATATTTTAACAGTACTATATTTTAATCAAATGAATATAGATGAAAAAAAGCCAAATGATCCTAATAGAGATAGATTAGTTTTATCAAAAGGACATGCTGCACCAGCATTATATAGTGTTCTAGCTCAAAAAGGATATTTTGATAAAGAATTGTTACAAACTTTTAGAAAAATAGGAAGTAATCTTCAAGGACATCCAGATATGAATAAAGTACCTGGAGTAGATATGACAACAGGTTCTTTAGGACAGGGAATATCTACAGCTGTAGGAATGGCGATTGCTTCAAAAATGGATAGTGCAGGTTGCAGAATATATTGTGTTATAGGAGATGGAGAAATCCAAGAAGGACAAGTTTGGGAAGCTCTTATGGCAGCAAGTAAAAATAAATTAGATAATTTATGCGTTATATTAGATAATAACAATTTACAGATAGATGGAGAAATAGAAAAAGTAGGTGGAATGAATAATATAACTGAAAAGTTCTTAAGCTTTGGATTTAATGTAGTAAATATAGATGGGCATAATATAGATAGTTTGGTTGATGCTTTTACAACAGCAAGACAAACAAAAGAAAAGCCAACAGCAATAATTGCTAAAACTATAAAAGGAAAAGGTGTGTCTTTTATGGAAAATAAGGCAGAATGGCATGGAAAGGCACCAAGTGAAGAAGAATATAAAATGGCTATACTAAATATAATAGAAGAAAGTTAGATATTGCTATATCTAACTTTCTTCTATAGACAAGTAATTATTCTTCTACTTTTACAAAAGCACTTTTTGGTACACCACATAATGGACAAACCCAATCTTCTGGTAAATCAACAAATTTTACTGGCTCTACTGCATCATCATATATATATCCGCATGCAACACATTTATATTTATCCATACTTTTTTCCTCCTATTCAATATTTTAAGATATTTTATCATAAAGTATTCTAAGAAACAATAATTTTATATAATATTATTATAATTATGGTTACAGGATAATAGTTTTAATAAAATTATATCATAGAAAGCTAGATATATGTATATTTTTGAATTTTTTGTGATTACTGCAAAAACATTATCCTGTAATATAATTAAAGTGAAATTTTAACCATGTACTTGTTTTTGAGTTAAATTTATAGTATATTATGAAATAAAAATTGGTATATAAAACGAAAGGAAAGTGATAAAATGGATTTAGATAAAAAAATTGCAACACGTCAAAGTTATGGAGAAGAACTTGCAAAATTAGGAGAAAAAAATGAAAATATAGTTGTATTAGATGCAGATTTATCAACTGCCACTAAAACAGAAATTTTTGCCAAAAAATTTCCAAATAGATTTATAAATGTAGGTATTGCAGAGCAAAATTTGATGGGAATTGCAGCTGGACTTTCAACTTTTGGCAAAATTCCTTATGCTAGTACATTTGCTGTATTTGCAGCAGGAAGAGCATATGAGCAAATAAGAAATTCTATAGCATATCCAAAGTTAAATGTTAAAATATGTGCAACACATGCAGGAATTACTGTAGGAGAAGATGGAGCAACACATCAAATGTTAGAAGATTTAAGCTTGATGAGAACTTTGCCTAATATGACTGTAATTAGTACATCAGATGATATACAAACAAGATGGGCTGTAAGAGAAATTTCAAAAATAAATGGACCTGCGTATTTGCGTTTATGTAGAATGGCAACACCTGTTATATATGAAGAAAATGAAAAATTTGAAATAGGAAAAGGAGTTCAAATTGGAGATGGGACAGACGCAAGTATAATTGCTACTGGAGTAACAGTATCAGAAGCAATAAAAGCACAAGAAATATTAAAAGAAAATAATGTGAATGTTAGAGTTATAGATATTCATACAATAAAACCAATAGATAGAGAATTAATTGTAAAATGTGCAAAAGAAACTAAAAGAATTATAACAGTTGAGGATCATAATATAATTGGCGGACTTGGAAGTGCAGTATGTGAAGTACTTTCAGAAGAATATCCAGTAAAAATAGAGAGAATGGGAATTTTAGATTCGTTTGGAAGAAGTGGAAAAGCAGATGAACTTATGAGATATTATAGGATAGATAGTAGTGCAATTGTAAATAGAGTTTTGAGCTAATTATTAATTCTAAATTTTGGAATTAATACCTAATAAAAAGAAAAAAAGAGGAAAAACAAGATAAAAAGACATAAATGATTTTTTAATAAAAATTTATGTCTTTTTTTGTTTAAAAAAGTATTGCAAATATTTAGTTTTATTGTTATGATATAGAAGTAAATTAATATGAAAAATTAAAATTATAATTTTTGAAAACAAATGTATACAACGAAAATTTTTTAATAGTTAAAAATTGTCTATAAAAAATAAAAGGAGTTAAAGAATGATTGAATTTAGAAATGTAAATAAAAAATATGATACGGGAACAGAGGCTGTTCATAATGCGAATTTTAAAATAGAAAAGGGAGAATTTGCATTTTTAGTAGGTAGTTCTGGTTCTGGAAAATCTACTTTGATAAAACTAATATTAAAAGAAGAAGAACCAACATCGGGCCATATTATAATAAATGGAAAAGATACTACATTTATAAAGCCTAAAAGAGTTCCTTTTTTAAGAAGAAGTATGGGAGTGGTTTTTCAAGACTTTAGATTACTTCCAGATAGAACAGTTTATGACAATGTTGCTTATGCAATGTACATAGTAAGGTCTACTCCAAAACATATAAGAAGGCAAGTTCCTATGGTATTATCTTTGGTTGGACTTAGTGATAAGGCAAAAGTTTATCCCAATGAATTATCAGGAGGAGAACAACAAAGAGTAGCTTTAGCAAGAGCTTTGGTAAATAATCCATCTATGATAATTGCAGATGAGCCAACAGGTAACCTAGATCCAGAAACAGCATGGGAAATAATGACTCTTTTAAAAGACATAAATGCTAGAGGGACAACAGTAGTTGTTGCAACACATGCAAAAGATATTGTCGACAGAATGAAAAAAAGAGTTATCCAGATAGAAAAAGGCAATATAATAAGAGATGATAAAAAAGGTGGTTATGATAGTGAAGTATAGTATATTAGGATATTTAGTAGGGGAAGGTTTTAGAAATTTTTTTAAAAACAAGAAATCAACAATAGCATCAGTTATTATTATGTGTGCAACAATGTTTATATTTGGTATTTTCTTTCTTATAGGAGAAAATGTAAACTACATTATGGATCAAGTGCAATCAAAACAAGCTTTAGAGATATTTATTAATCCTGAAGCAACAAAAGAACAAGAAGCAGAATTAGAACAAAAAATAAAAAGTATACAATATGTAAATACAATAGAATATACATCAAAAGAACAAGCGCTAAATGAAGTAAAAAGTTGGTCATCAAGTGTTGAAATGATTTTAGGAGATTTAACAGCAGATGGATATAATCCATTTAAAGCATCTTATGTAATTACATTAACGGATTTAACAAAAGCTGAAGAAGTACAAAGGCAAATAGAAACTTTTGATAATGTTGCTAGCGTACAAACAGGAAATAAAACTATAAATAAATTAATTCAAGTTGCAAATGGAGTAAAGACAGCAACAGGGGTAATTTTAGTGTTGTTAGTACTTATTTCAATATTTATAATAGCAAATACAATAAAACTTACTGTTCATGCAAGAAGAAAAGAAATATCTATAATGAAATATGTAGGAGCAACAAATAGTTTTATAAGGTGGCCATTTATAGTTGAAGGTATAATAATAGGCATTATATCAGCAATAATTACAGTAGTAATACTTGGTTTTGCATACAATTTTGTTGCAGAAACTATGATGAATGGCGGATTAACAGAAACTATAAGAGTAAACTTATTAACATTTTCAGATATGTTATCAATGTTATTTGTAGTATATATAATAATTGGAATAGGTATAGGTGCTATTGGTAGTGCTATTTCAATGAAAAAATATTTACAAGTGTAATATAAAACATATTAGATAAAAAGGAGAGAAAATCTTATGATAAAAAAAGTTATATCCATTATTTTAATATTTATTTTTATAAATATGTATTCAATTTCAGTAATAGCAGCAAGTGTTTCTGAGTTAGAAGATAAGAAACAAGATTTAGAAAGCCAGCAACAAGAGGCAGAAGAGAAAAAAGAAGAAGTAACAGCACAAAAAAATGAAGTATTAGATGAAATAAGCGAGCTAAATGTGCAAATATCAAAATATGAAAGCGAAATAGAAGAACTAAATAGCAAAATAGATGAGTTAGAAGATTCTATTTCGGAAAAAGAAAAAGAAATAGAAAAATTAGAAGAAGAAACTGAACAAAGACAGGAACTATTAATAAACAGACTGGTTGCTATGTATGAAATGGGACAAACAAGTTATTTAGATGTACTTTTATCATCAGAAGATATGACATCATTTTTATCTAATTATTATAGGATACAAGAAATAGCAGAAGCAGATCAAGAAATAATTGATTCAATATTACAAAAACAAGAAGAAACAGAGAAGGCTAAACAAGAATTAGAAAAAAATAAAAAAGAAATAGATGAATCTAAAAAAGAAATAGAAGAAAAAAATAAAAGCTTGGAAATTGCAAAAACATCAAAACAAACTAAAGTGAATAGCTTATCGGCTGAAGAAAAAGAACTACAAGCTACAATTGATGAATTCGAATCTGCTATTAAAAAAGCACAACAAGATATAAATGAGGCAATAGCAAGTGCAAATAATTCAGGAGGAGGATATCAAGGAAGTTTTGAAGGAATGTTTTCTTGGCCAGTATCATCTAATTATAATATTATAACATCTGTATTTGGACCAAGACCATCTCCAACAGCAGGTGCATCATCAAATCATGGGGCGATTGATATAGGTGTAAGATATGTTCCAGTTTATGCGCCAGCAGCAGGAAAAGTAATTATAGCAAGATGGCTTTCAGGTTATGGTAATTATGTTATGATAGATCATGGAAATGGATATTATACAGGATTTGGACATTTATCTTCATTTAATGTAAGCCAAGGACAAACTGTTTCAAGAGGACAACAAATTGCTACATCAGGAAATACAGGTATTTCAACAGGTCCACATTTACATTATGAAGTATACATAGGTGGAACAGCTAATTCATATAGAGTTGACCCATTACAATACACAAGCCACCCAAGTTTAGTATATTATTAATAAGGTAATACGCGAGACTAAAGGAAACTTAATTTTGTTGTATAGTTTCCTATAAAATAGAGAATTAAACTTTACTGCATAAAGAGCAGTAAAGTAAATTTATAAATAAAGAATAAGGAGGCAGATATGAAAAGAAAAATATTGCGCATAATATTAGTTATATTAATACTTCAGAATTTTTGTAATTTCGTATTTGCTGAGAATTCTATAGCAAATGATATTACAAATGAAGTGACAAATGAGATTAATGAGGAAACAGAAGAGTTAGAAAATCAAAAACAAGAAGTAGAAAATAAAATAGAAGATACAAATATAAAATTAGAATATGTGCAAGATGAATTATCAGCAACAATGCTTAGAGTACAAGAAATAGAGGATAAAGTAATATTGTACCAGAATGAAGTAGATGAGTTAGGAAAAAAAATGCAAGAATTACAAACTTCTATAGATGAAGCTACATTAAAATTGCAAATTGCATCACAAAATTATGAAGAAAAGAAAAATATACTAATAAATAGATTAGTTGCAATATATGAAACAGGAGATATAGTATATTTAGATGTGCTACTTAACTCAACAGATATTACAGATTTTATTTCAAGATACTATGTAATAGAAGAAATTACAGAATATGATAATGTACTTATAAAACAGGTAGAAGAAGAAAAAGATAATATAGAAATAACTAAGCAAAAATTAGAAAATGAACAAGCAGAAATAAAAATTATAAAAGCAAAAAGCGAGCAAACTACAATTGTATTAAATAATATGAAAACTCTACAAAAAACTTATGCCGAAAAATTAACAGATGGAGAAAAAGTACTTCAAGAACAAATTGCAGAATATAAGAAAGAACAAGCAGAGATAGAAGCTAAAATATTAGCAGCAACAAATAGTATACAAGGAGAAATTCAGTATACTGGTGGTGAAATGCTATGGCCAGTTGCTATAAACGGAACAGCTATAACTTCTTATTTTGGTACTAGAGAGCATCCAATACAAGGTGTTGTAAAAGAACATACAGGTATAGATATAGGAAATGCTCCAACGGGAACTCCAGTAGTTGCAGCAGCAGATGGAGTAGTATCTTATGCCGGATGGCTTGGCGGATACGGAAACTGTGTTATGATAAATCATGGAGATGGAATAGTTACTTTATATGGACATGGAAATAAAGTATTAACATCAGTTGGAACAGAAGTTAAACAAGGTGATACAATAATGGAGGTTGGTTCAACAGGAAATTCAACAGGTCCACATTTACATTTTGAGGTAAGAGAAAATGGAACTTGCGTAAATCCATTAAAGTATGTAAAAGTACCGTAAATTTGTATAAAAATAGTAAATGTTACTAATCGCATACAAGTTGATATTTAGGAAGAAGTATATATTTTATTATTTTTATTTCCGGCCCACAACATCGTACAAACTGTAAATGTTAAAGCTTTGCATAACAGTTTGTAAACTTGTCGGTCTCCAACTTAAGCACTACAATAAAAATAATAAAATATATACTTCTTCCACAAAGCAAGGAATAAAATTTAACAAATTAATGGATATACTTTAAAATGAGATTGTGTACTTACTTACAATCTCATATTAAAAGTTTTTAATACATATAATTTAAATAAACACAAAACTTAAGTCAATATAAATCCTTAAATTATAATATGAAAACTATTGGTTTATAGGTAAATCCCAAAACCTAAATATATTTAATAAGGAATGATAATTCAAATGAATAATGGAAAAGCACAAAAAATTTATAGAGTTATAATGCTTATTATAATAACAGCTCTATTATCTTCATTAATAACTGTAATAATAATTGGAGAAAAATTTAACTCAACATTAAATTTAAAAAGTATTGCGTCAGGAGATGGAACAACAGGAATAGAAGCAGCACTTGCATCTATCAAGTCAATTTTAGAAGAAAAATACATAGGTGAATTAGATGATGAGAAAATGCTAGAAATGGCAATAAAAGGCTATGTAGCAGGTGTTGGAGATGAATATACAGTTTATTATACAAAAGAAGAAATGGATCAAGAATATGATACAGCAATGGGAAATTATGTAGGAATTGGAATATATATGATTGTAAATTATGAAGAAGGAACTATTGAAGTAATAGAAACAATGAAAGATTCACCAGCTGAAAAAGCAGGATTACTTGCTGGAGATTATATTATTTCAGTTGATGGAGAAGATGTAACACCAGAAAATGCAAATAAAATGTCAAATAAAATAAAAGGAGAAGAAGGAACAAAAGTAAAATTAACTATAAAAAGAGATGGTAAGGAAATAGAATTTGAAGTAGAAAGACAAAAAATAGAAGTTAGTCACATAAATGCGGAGATGCTAGAAAATAATATAGCATATATACAGATATTAGATTTTGATGGTGGAACAGCAAAAGAATTTGAAAAAAATTATGAGAACTTGAAATCACAAGGTGCTACATCATTAATAATAGATATACGTAGTAACGGTGGAGGAGTAGTTGATGAGGCTATAGATATATTAAATTTAATATGTGATAAAGGAAGCACACTTTTAATAGAAACAGATAAAGATGGAAAAGAAACAATAACAAAATCAGAAAAAGATCCTATAATTAATATGCCTATTGTAGTTTTAGTAAATGGAAATACAGCAAGTGCTTCAGAAATATTAGCAGGAGCTTTAAAAGATAATGGAAAAGCAACAATAGTAGGAACTAAAACTTATGGAAAAGGAGTTATCCAGTCTCTAATGAGATTAACGGATGGAAGTGGATTAAAAACAACCATTGCAGAATATTGTACGCCAAATAGAGATAAAATAAACAAAATAGGAATAGAACCTGATATTACAGTAGAATTACCAGAAGATATTGAAGAATTAACTAAAGAAAATGATACACAATTACAAAAAGCAATAGAAGAGCTAAAATAAAATCAAATGGACGGTTTCTTTGTTTCATTTTACAAAATGAAACAAAAGAGAACCGTCCACTTAGTTTAAAATAGCAAATACAATAAAAGTAAATGTACTGGATAAAATAAATATAATAAATATTTTATTTTTTTTACCTTGTTTACCATTATATAAATCTATAAATAAAATTGGCAATAGCGTAGCTAAAAACATTAATATATATACAATGTTAAAATTGGTTTGAATTAATGGTGATATATATTTTATAAGTACTAATAAAGTAAAAACTATTATTCTTAAAATTCTATGATTTCTTAAAGAATAAAAAGTAAAAACTAATAAAACGCCCCAAGAACCATAGTCTGTATTAAATAACTCAGCAATAAAGGCAATAAGTAAAACTATAATTATTCCAACAATTTTACTAAATAATACATATTTATTAGAGCTATTATTATTATCGGTTTTTATACTTGTTTGCAATTTATTCAAAAGCTTATTTATATAATTGTATAAATAAATTGCCAAAAGTCCTAAGAAAAGTGTAAAAAATACATTTAATGAAAAAGAAGTATCTCTAAAAAACTTATACATAAATAAACTAAAAGGAATTTGAGAAATTAAAGCAAAAATACCAAGTCTAAAAAAATATTTTTTAATGTTTTTTGTATGTACAAATCCTTCACTAATTTGAAAAGCAAATAGTGGAAATGCACATCTTCCAATTAAATTTAAAATACTAAAATGCTTTAAATATGCATCACCAAAATGGTCACAAAACATTGCAACTAAAGCAATTATTTTTAATATAAAACTTGTCATAAGTAAAACCTCCATAAATGACTTTATAATTTTACTATATTAAATAGGATAAATCAATTCGAATAGCAAAAAAATACTAGTAAAAAATATAACAAAAACTTATTACTTTGCATATTATATATAAACAATAGAAATGGAGGTATATTTTATGCAAGATGATTCTAGAAATTGTGGATGCAATTGTGGTTGCGGAAACAGTGGATTTTTAAGTAATTTATTTGGAGGATGTGGTTGCGGAGATAACGGTATGTTATTCTTTATATTAATATTTTTAATATTATTCTGCAACTGTGGATGTAACAGATAACATAAAGCAGGCACTATTTTACATAGTGCCTATTTTTCATATCTTTTGTTAATAAACAGTGATTTGTACAAAATTTACATTTTCTTTAAACTACTTGACAAAAGCTAAACATATTGATAATATTATGCTTGAAATGGAGGAAGATATGCTATATCCAAATGAATATTTAGATAGTGTAAAAGATATAAGTTTAGACTTGCTAAAAAAGAATAATATAAAAGGCCTAATACTAGATGTAGATAATACATTAATAAATTTAGATAAAAAGATGCCAGCAGGAGTATCTGATTGGGCTAAAAGCTTAAAAAATAATGGAATTAAAATTTGCATATTATCAAATAGTAACAAAATAGAAAAAGTAAATTCTGTAGCAAAAATTCTAGATGTACCATATATTTTTTTTGGAAAAAAACCTTTAAAATCAGGATTTTTACGTGCTAAAGAAATTTTAAAATTAGATAATAAAAATATTGCAGTAGTAGGGGATCAAATTTTTACTGATATAATCGGAGCAAATAGATGCAATATGTTTTCAATTTTAGTAAAACCTATTGAAGAAAAGGACTATTTAATAGTTAAAATCAAAAGACCTATAGAAAATTTTATAATAAATAGATATAACAAGAATAAGAAAATTGGACGTTAGCGAAAGCAGAGCTTTCGACGTCCACATGTGCAAAATTACTTCGCAATTATTGCACGTATCAAGGTAAATTAACCTTGTTGTATACGGAAAAATCATTGAAAACACTAAAATATCAAATAAAAAGTCGATTTTTCATATACAATAAGAATAAAATAAGATGATATTAATGAACAATAGGAGGAAATAAGAAAAATGTATATAAATGATTTACATATATTAGTATATTTTGTAGTAGGAGTTATTGGATTATTTGTAGGGCAATTTATAGATTGGTGTAATTTACGCCTTCCAGAATATAAAAAAGTATTTTCAAAAGATTTTTTTAAAGAATATTTAAAAAATAGTAAGCCAAAATATATACTAATGTTAATTATTGCAATAGCGTATATTGCTCTTTTATATTTTAACGGACTTACAATTGATACATTAAAATTTATGATACTTATACCAATGCTTATAATTGCGTTTATGATTGATTTAAAACTTCAAATCATACCGAATAGACTAACACTTACAATTTTTGAAACAGGTCTAGTTTTTACTTTTGTTAAAACACTACTAATTACAGGTGGAGGAATAAATATTTTTATTGACAGCATGGTAGGAATGTTTGTAGGTGGAGGAATATTTTTAATAATAACTCTAATAGGCGGAGCTATTGCTGGAAAAGAAGCAATGGGATTTGGTGATGTAAAATTAATGGGTGCACTAGGACTATTCTTCGGATGGCTTAATATGATTTTAATTTCTGTAATGTCATTTTTATTTGCAGCAATAGTAAGCATAATAATCTTAATATCAAGAAAAAAGAAGTTTAGCGAATACATACCATTTGGACCTTTTATAGTAGTGGCTAGTATGATACCAATTTATATTTCAACATCAGATTTGTTATTTGCACTGCTTAAAATATTTTCGCTTGGGACATATTAATTTATAAAAATGTAGCAAGAAATGAATAAAAGGGGGCTATTTTATGAATCCTAAAATAAAATGGTTAAGAGATAAAATTAATATGGAAAATATGCAAGGAATGATTGTTTCAAATCCAGTAAATATTAGATATCTTACAGGAATAGAGGCAGAGGGAGTGCTTTTAATTACTAGAAAGGAAAACTTTTTTATAACTGATGCAAGATTTTTAGAAGAAGTTAAATCAATTCTAACTATAAATGATGGGATAATTGTAAACAACATTTCTAATATTTCAAAAGATGATTATGAAAATTTCTTTTTATTTTGTGAAAATGTAGGCTTTGAAGAAAATTATATTACATATGCTACATACAAAAAATATATAGAAAGATATAAAATAAACAACTTTGAAGAAACAGAAAATTTAATAGAAAAACAAAGAATGATAAAAGATGATGAAGAAATAGGTTATATTGAAAAAGCTTGTTATATTACAGATTTATGTTTTAAACATTTATGTGAATACATAAAAATAGGAATGACTGAAAAAGAAGTAGAAGAAGAAATAGAAAAATTTTTCAAAAATAATGGAGCAGATGGTTTGGCTTTTGAAACAATAGTTGCGTCAGGAGCTAATTCATCAAAACCGCATGCAGTACCTACTGATAAAAAGATAGAAGCAGGTGATGCAATAACTATAGATATGGGTTGTAAGTATAAAGGATACTCTTCAGATATGACAAGAACTATATTTGCAGGATATGTACCAGTTCAAATACAAAAAGTGTATGATTTGGTTTTAAAAAATGAACTTCAAACTCTAAAAGAATATAAAGATGGAGCAAGTATAAGACTAGTAAGCAGAATGGTAGAAAATGATTTTAAATTAAATGGATATGATTTAATTCATAGTTTAGGTCACGGAGTAGGATTGGACATACACGAAATGCCATTTATAAATGGTAAAGAAGATAGTACTTTAAGAGCTAATATGGTTATTACTAATGAACCTGGAATATACATTCCAGGACAATTTGGAGTTAGAATTGAAGATACAGTACTAATTACAAAATCTGGATGTATAAATTTAACTAAATCGGATAAAAATTATATTATAGTAGATAATAGGACTTGATTTAGAAAAAAATATATGGTAGAATATAAAAAGTAAATTTATGTTAATTTGAAAATAAGAAAGGAATGTGATAAAAAATGGCAGAAGTATATATGGCAGGAGATTTTAGAAATGGAACAACATTTGAAATGGATGGAAATGTATTTAAAGTAGTTGAATTCCAACATGTAAAACCAGGAAAAGGAGCAGCATTTGTTAGAACTAAATTAAAAAATGTTATAACGGGAGCAGTTTTAGAAAAAACATTTAATCCATCAGAAAAATATCCAGGAGCAGAAATTGAAAAAAGAGAGATGCAATACTTATATAATGATGGTGGTTTATACTATTTTATGGATAATGAAACTTATGAACAATTACCACTTAATGCAGAACAAATTGGTGATGGACTAAAATTCTTAAAAGAAAATATGAATGTAAAAATATTATCATTTAAAGGAAATGTTTTCTCAGTTGAACCACCAATGTTTGTAGAATTAGAAGTTACATATACAGAACCAGGATTTGCTGGAAATACAACAACTACATCAGGAAAACCAGCAACACTTGAAAATGGATATAAACTTACAGTTCCTCTATTTGTAAATATAGGAGATGTTGTTAAAATAGATACTAGAACTGGTGAATATATGGAAAGAGTATAGGAAGGAAGTAGTTTGATGTCTGATTTAAAAGGTAAATACAAAAAAATATTAGAGGACTTGGAAAACAATATTAAAAATCCAGAAGATTTAATTTTTGCTAAAGAGAAATTCATGGAACTAACAATGATTTTTATGGATATAGTAGATAGATTAACTGCTCTTACTGATGCTAGAATCAAAGAAGTAGAAGAAAGGCAAGAGGAGATAAACAATAGGATTAATAATGTTCAATCTGCAATAGATGAAATCGAAGGGGATATCTATGAAGATGATGATAGTTATGAATTTGAAATTATTTGTCCATACTGTAATTATGAATTTACAACAGATATAGAAGATGAAAAAAAAGAAGAAATAAAATGTCCTAACTGTAATAACATAATAGAATTAGATTGGAATAATGAAGAAGAATATTCTTGCTCTGGAGATTGCTCACATTGTCATGAAGAACAAGTAGCAGAAAACGAAGAAGAATACAAAGTAAAACAAGAAGAAAATAATGAAGATGAAGATATGTAAGGTTAAACCTTTAGCAAACTTATATTTTGCTAAAGGTTTAATAGCATTGATAAAAAATATGTAATAAGAAGTATTAAATGAAGGGAGGAAAACAATGATAGATTTTACTAATGCAATAGAAGAATTTAATAATTATAAAGGTTCAGAAAAAAAGAAAACTTTAATATACAATAATAATAAATATTTAGTAAAATTTCCAGACCCAATAAGAGAAAAAAATAAAAATATTTCATACATAAATAATGCTTTTTCAGAATATGTTGGAAGTAATATATTTAGAATTATAGGTTTTAAAGTACAAAATACTATATTGGGAAAATATATCTATAATGGTAAAGAAAAAATAGTATGTGCATGCGAAGATTTCACAGATAGTGAACATGTATTATATGAGTTTGAAAATTTGGTTTTGAGTACTAATCCTGATAAAAAAATAGAAACAGAGTTAAGTGATATTATTGAAGTTATAAAAGAAAGTAAAATGATAAATAATAAGGAAACACTAAATAACTTTTGGGATATGTTTATTATAGATTGTTTAATAGGAAATACAGACAGACACAATGGAAATTGGGGATTTTTATTAAATAAAATAACAGGGAAGGTAGAGTTTTCTCCTATATATGATTGTGGCTCATGCTTAAATCCGATGATTGAAGATGAACAAATAAACAAAATAAATGAAACAGAACTAAAAAATTTAGTTATAAATTGTTATTCTTGTATAAAGGAAAATGGTAAAAAGATTAACTATATCACATATATAAAAAGAATGGAAAATGAAGATTGTAACGATGCTATAAAAAGAGTATTTGAAAAAATAGACATTATAAAAATAGAAAATTTTATAAATAGTATAGAAGGTATGACTAATATAAGAAAAGAATTTTATAAAAAAATAATAAGGCAAAGGTATGAAATTATTAGTAAAGTATATGATAGTATAGTTAGCATAAAAAGATAAATATATGTATATGTAATAAATATCAGAAATTATTTATAATAATTGTACAACTTAAATTTTGTTACAATTCACAGCCTTTTATAGCATAATTTTTAATTTAGCTGTGAATTGTAACTAAATTTTTAAAATAAACTTAAAGGATCAATATAATCTCCATTTATTCTTACTCCAAAGTGTAAATGAGGTCCGAGTGGTAGCTCCGTTTGTGGGGTTACCATTTTCGTCTTTATATTGGTTCCCTTTTACTCCATAAACATTTTTGGGTCCAACATAACCAATTACTTGTCCTTGTAATACAAAATCTCCTTTGCTTACAATATAGTATGGTGAAACATGGCAGTATGTAAACTTTATATTACCAGAAGTAAGGGTTATAGTATAGCCACCTCCACCAAGAAAGCCAGTAAATGTAATTTCGCCAGAAGTTACTGCAATAAGCTTTGCTCCTTCAGGTGCTCCTATATCTAAACCTGAGTGGTATGAAGAAGCTCCAGCAGTTGGGGAAGTTCTATAACCAAAATATGAATTTATTTTAGTATATCCGTGGTGATGGCCAAGCATAACCAGAAGTACTTATATCTATAGTTGCATTTGAATAAATAGGAGATGCAAAGGAATAATTTGAAAAAAATGGAATGAAAAATATAGAAATAAATAATATTATAAAAATGATAATAGAAATAAAAAATTTAAAAGGCATGAAAAAACTATTAGACATAAAACCTCGCTTCCTAACCAAACACTAAATTGTGATTGATTATATCTAATAGCCCCCGAAAGTTAATAAATCCAAAAATATTTATTTTATTATGAATTTAAATATTATGTAAAAAACAAATTGGTGTAATCTCTACTAAATAGAAAGATTATTTATATGATTTAAACGTGAAAAATTTGCTTATAAAAAAGTTTAATATAATTACTATAATTGTAATTATGCATTTGCTAATAATAGCAGGAATTGGAACAAATTTAAACAATAAAGAACCACCAATAGACTCAACAACCATTGTAAATAATCTTCCTAAAATAAATTTACAAAACTCAATAAATTTTTCGGAAAATCCATCTGCCTTAGAGTGAAATACCATATCTTTATTTGTAAAATATGCAACAAGAACAGCTATAACAATGGCTATATTGTTAGCTAAGTTTTCGTTAATATGAAAAAACTTAGTCATTATATAAAAAGAGCCAATATTTACAAGAGTAGTTAAAACGCCAAAAATTGCATATAAGACTACTTCTTTGGTGAATATTTTTTTTGCAAATCTATTTTCTAATATTTTTTTTATTAATTTATTATTTTTTAAATTTTCCAACTTTAATCATTCCTTATACAAAAACCTATACATTATCATTAAAATAGTGTATAGGTTTTATTTTTTTGGCAGGGGTACTAAGACTCGAACTCAGACTTGTGGTTTTGGAGACCATCGTGCTAACCATTGACACTATACCCCTATAAAATTTACTTTTATATATTAGCATAAAAAAATAAATTATGCAAGCACTAATAAAAAAATAATAAATATTTTTTGTTTTTTATTGATTTATTGTTATACAAATGATAAAATATTTAGGTAAAAGTATATAATTATATACTTTTCAAGACAATATAGAAATGGTGATAAAAAATGCCAATAATTACAAAAGCAGGATTACCTGTAAATGAAATTTTAAGAAAGGAAAAAATACAAATTCTAGAAGATCTAGAAGGAAAAAAAGTAAATAGTAAAAATCAAGAGTTATTACAAATTGCAATTTTAAATCTAATGCCTTTAAAGGAAGATACAGAACTACAATTATTAAGAAAACTATCTACATCAGGGAAAAACATTAAAATAACATTTGTAAATGTTACTTCATATATAAGTAAAACCACTGCACCTGAACATATGGAAAGGTTTTATTCTACATTTGAAGAAATAAAAAATAATTATTTTGATGGCTTGATTATAACAGGGGCCCCAGTAGAGCAAATGAATTTTGAAGAAGTAAGCTATTGGAATGAACTTACCAAAATAATGGATTGGTCAGAAGAACATGCAAAATCCACACTTCATATATGTTGGGGAGCGCAAGCAGGATTATATTATCATTATGGAATAAATAAATATTTAATAGAAAATAAAATGTTTGGAGTTTTTAATCACATAATAGATGACAAAGACTCAAAAATATTATTTGGCTTTGAAGATGGATTTGAGGCACCACACTCAAGACATACTACAGTAAAAAAAGAAGATATTGAGAAAAATCCTAATTTAAAATTGATTTCAGAATCAGATAAAACAGGAGTATTTATTGTAGAAAACAAAGAAAAAAATCAGTTATTTGTAACAGGACATTTAGAATATGCAATAGATACTTTAGATAAAGAATATAAAAGAGATTTATCAAAAGGATTAAAAATAGAAATGCCAGAAAATTATTATAAAGACAATAATCCAGAAGAAGAACCGATATTCAGTTGGAAAGAAAATGGTGATAGAATTTATTCAAATTGGGTAAATTATTATTTATAATTTTAGATAATTCTATTGATATTTTTTTAATTATATTATATTATAAACAAAATTAAATAAAAAATAAATTAAGGGGGAAATACCAGAAAATGAAGAAAAAAATAGCTACAATAATCATTCTAGTAATATTGGTTTTAGGAATATGTTCAATATCAATATTTGCATCAAATACTAGTGTAAATACTGTAGATATAAAAAATGATTCTACAGTAAATTTAGTACAAATAAAAGATAGAGAACTCGAAACATTGCAAGACTACCAAGATTCTTATGGAGATGCAACTTATGGTTTAGTTGCTTACATTTTAAATATTATTAGATTATATAGTATTCCTTTTGGATTTGTAGGAATAGCAATAAGTGGTATTTATAGATACATAATAGGTATAAGAAAATTAGATGTAAGAGACAAAGGTTTTGGAGCTATGATAGGAATTATAACAGTAATGGTTATATGCCAAGTATTACCATTAGTGTTTGCAATAGTTGTAAAAGGCTGGAGGGGTTAACAAATGAAAGTATTATTTGCTGTTAATAATGAAAGTATTTCAGAATCAATAATTAAAAAATATCAACAAGACTATAAAGAGATTATATCAAGTAAAAATGTTTATTATTTTGATGCAATAACAAGAGAATTACAAAAAGATAAATCTTATGACAGAATTGTTATAAGTGAAGATGTAGAACCATTTGCTAATAATAATTATGGGGTTATAGATAAATTTATATTTGAAAGATTGGACGCTATAAGTGATGAAGCAACTTCAAACAGCGGACAAGATATTCCAATTATTCTAATATGTGCAGATAGAAGAACTAAATCAGAAGATATACTTGTTAAATTATTTGGAATTGGTATATATAGTGCATTACTAGGTCAAGATAGAACAGTTTCAAAAGTATGTGAGCTAATAAATAAACCACGTAGTAAAAAAGATGCAAAAATATATTATAAAATAGATTCTGATGATGTGGATTATAAGGCAGAGAGCAAAGGCGATGTTAATGAAGTTGAAATTCAGAATATACTTAATCATTATAAGAGATTAGGAAAAAATGAGGAAGAATATGTAAAAAGTTTTGATAATATAGCAGAACAATATACTGATTCACAGTTAAGAGTAATATGTAAATTCTTGCCATTAAATGTTAAGGCAGTATTAGAATCAAATTCTCAAAAATATCAAGAACTAATAACTTTTGGAACAGTTACACCAAGCATTAGCCAAGGAAAAGAAAAATATGTGCCAAATCAAGAATATCAAGATAAAAAGAAAAGCAAAAAAACAAACGAAAACAAATTAGATATATTTGAAAAAAATATAGGTAAGTCAGGATTAAATAAGCCTGTGATTATTCCTTCAGTTGCAGGAGTAAAAAGAACAGAAAAAAGTAATGAAGCAGGAAACTCAAAACAACAAATCGAAACAAGTTTAAATAAAGAAAATCAAATATCAATTACGCAGGATAAAGAAATACAAGTACAGGAAAAACTAAATCAAGATGAAATAGAAAATATATTACAATCTGTAGAGAGTAATATAGCAAACGAAGAAAATGACATAGAGCCAGTAAAGAAAAAAAGAGGCAGACCAAAAAAAGTTCAAACAGTACAGCAAGAATTAGAAGAACAACCAAAAAGAAAAAGAGGCAGACCAAAAAAGGTTCAAGAAGTTGAAATTGGTGAAGAAAGTAAACAAAATGAAGATGACGAAGCAGTAGATTTATTTGGATTAGGAGAAGAAGTAGAAGAAACATCTTCAAATGGTGGATTAATTTTACCAGGACTAGATGAACCAATTGAAGAAAAAAAGAAAGAAGATAACTTAGATTTATTTGATCTAGGTAATGAAAACAATACTAGTCAAAGCAATTTTTATTATAATACTAATCAAGGATTCGAGAATAGAACTGATCAAGAATATAATCAAAGTAAAGAACTAGAAAATGTTAATAGCTATACTCAAAATGATGATCAAAACTTCAAAAATCTTTTAAGTATGTCTAATAAATTAGTTGCATTTGTAGGAACTTCAAAAAATGGAACATCATTTATAGTAAATAGTATGGCAGAAATACTATCTAAAAAAGGAATAAAAGTAGCAATATTAGATTTAACACAAAACAAAAATTCTTATTATATATATACTAAAAATGATGAGGAATTAAGAAAAAAAGCGTTTTCTTGCGTAGAAAATTTAACAAATGGAATTGCAGATGGAATTGAAGTAAATAAAAATTTAACAGTGTTTACTACTTTACCAGATAGAAGTGTAGATTTTAATGATTACAAAAATATACTTACCACATTAACAAAAAATTACTCATTAGTAATAATGGATTGTGATTATGAAACAAATTATGCATATTTTAACTATGCACAAGAAATATATTTAGTACAAAGTTTTGATATATTAACTATACAACCATTAACAGCATTTTTAAGAAATCTAAAATCTAGAAATATACTAGATTCAAGTAAATTAAGAATTGTATTAAATAAAGTTTTAAGAGTTAGAACTATAACGGAAAAAATAATTATAGGAGGTATGTCTTCATACAATGATCCATCAATGTCATATATGACAGAATTATTTGATAAGGACAATATAAAATATTGCAGTATACCTTTTGATCAGGAAACATATTCTAGATATTTGGATGGTTTAGTAAATTGTGAAATATCTACAAAAGGGTATCCAAAAAATATAATAGCAAGCTTAGAAAAATTAGGAAATATGATGTACCCATTACTAAATAATGATAGACCAGCAAATAAATTTAATGCATATAATACAAGAACAAGCAATTTTTCAAGTAATATGAATGAAACACTAAATAAAATGAAAAATAGATATTAATAGAAGGGGTGATATCTTTTGATAATAGGAGTAATATTGATACTAATAGTTATTATAATATTACTGATGGTATACAATATGTCTATACATAAAAAAATAGAAAATTTTAATAACCTTAATCAAAAAGTTATTAACTTAAATATACTACAAGACTTTATGGATACTATTAGCAAAAATGCAACAGTAGAAGAAAAAATAAACTTAATAAATAATATTATTATTGAAAGATATCAAATAAAATATTCTACAATAGTTGTATATGATGGTACTAAATATATTGTAAAAGCTTCTAATGTAGATAAAAAGCATTGGGATGCATTAAGTAATTTGCAGTCTGAAGATATATTTAAAGAAAGTATTCAAACTTCTATACCAAAGTACGTAACAGTAGAAGGAGAAAATGAAAGATTACCATATCAAAAAATGGAATTTGCTAGAGCAAAATGTGCTATGTTTTTTCCACTATATATAGACAATGTATATATAGGCTATTGGTTATTAGAAGGAAGTAGTCCACATGAATTTGATAAAATAGACACTACTATACTAGAAGTTATAAGAAACAATATTGTTGCAATATTAAAAACAGTAGAAAATCAAAAAATAATTGAAAGTATAGTAAGAGATGATAAATATAGTAGACTGAAAACTGCAGAATACTTATTTACTGAAGGGAGAAAAATAATAGACCAATATACTACATCAACTGTATGTATGTTTAGAATAACTAATATAGAGAAAATAAATGAAGATATTAGTAGAAAAACTGGAGATACTGTTATTACAAAAATCTGTGAAGTTATAAAAGCTAATCTTTCTAGTGAGTATATTTTTGTAAGATATATGGGACCTAAATTTGTTATAGTATTTTCAGGAATAGAAAAACAAGCAGTAGTAGATTTTATTGGAAGAATAAAAGAAATGGTAGAGTCACTTGAAATAGAGCCAGTAGATGTTGAATTTGAAGATGCAGAAGATATTATTGCGAAACCTAAAATGAATGTTATAATAGCTACATACTATAAAGGAACCGCTTTAGAAGGTGTTTTAAAAAAATTAGAAGAATATTTAGATAATGCAGATAAAAATGAAAATGTGATAAATGAATTATAAGGAGGTATGTAAAATGTCAGTAATGGATGAAACAGTAAGTTTTAAGGTAGAAAAGGATAAGAATATTAAGGCAAGAGAAATATTAAAAGAAGTATATAATGCTCTTCAAGAAAAAGGCTATAATCCAATAAATCAGATAGTAGGATATATATTATCTGGAGATCCAACATATATTACAAGCCATAATAATGCAAGAAATTTAATTAGACAAATAGAAAGAGATGAATTACTAGAAAGAATGGTTAAAAATTATATAGGACTAGATGAATAATATATGGAGGCAAAATGCGAAAACTAGGAATTGATTATGGTGATGCTAGGGTAGGAATTGCTATTTCAGATGAATTAGGTATAACTGCTCAAGGTTTAGAAACTATTCATCACAATGGAAATGATAAAGTTGTTTTAAAACGATTAGCAGAAATAATAGATGAGTATAAGATAGATACTATAGTCATTGGAATTCCAATAAATATGAATGGCACTAAGTCAGAAAGAGTAGAAATTACAGAGAATTTTATTCATAAATTAAAATGCAAATTTAATAAAGTGCAAATAGAAAGAATAGATGAAAGACTTACTACAGTAGCAGCACATAAAACAATGAATTTATTAAATATAAATAAGAATAAAAAAAGAAATATTGTTGATACAATATCTGCAGTATATATATTAGAAACATATATGGATAAGATAAAAAACAATGGAAATAATAGATAAAAAAGTTACAATTAACAACATATTATAAAGAATAAACAATATATAGTTTTTAGTTGTAACAAAGATAGTTATTAATGTTATAAAATATAAATAAATTATGAAAGGAGAAATAAAAAATGAGTGAAGATGTAAATAATGTTCCAAACGAACAAGAAAGCGAGGAACTAGATAATATAATAGTACTAAATGATGAAAATGGTGAAGAAATTGAATTTGAATTTTTAGATTTAATTGAATATGAAGGAGAAGAATATGTTGTATTATTACCACATGATGAGGAAGAAGATGCAGATGAAGTAGTAATACTAAAACTAGAAGATACAGATTCAGAAGATGAGGAATCTTATGTAAGTGTTGAAGATGAAGATATATTGCAAAATGTATTTGAAATATTCAAAGAAAAATTCAAAGATGAATTTAATTTTATAGATGAATAAAAAATAATGCAAAAAACTTAAATATATGTTACAATATATTTAAGTTTTTTATATTAAGGAGGAAAAATTTATGAAAAATTTTTCAAGTTGGCTTATAGCTATGTTTGCATTTATGTTTTGGGGATTTAGATTAGTAGGAACAGTTCTTTATTCTATAGGAAATGAGTTTATGTTTGTTCCTTCAAATATGACAATGGAGATAGCTTTATTGTTTATAACTTTTATCTGTATATGCTTTATGGTAAAAAGAAAATTACTAGCAGCTATAATTTATTTAGTCGCACATTTTATATATTATGGTCCAGTATTTCTAGAACATTTTATTGGATTATTTAACAATACATTGCCTATGGAATTATATATGAGTACATTATTTGAATTATTTGCATTAGCATTGGCTATAGCAGCAGTATTTGATGTGTTATTAGATAAAAATAGAAAAGCACATCCAACAGATAAGAAAACAGATTGGTTTTATACAAATAAAGATTATGATAGGAAGCTAGATGAAAGGGCAGATAAGAATAATTATAGGACTATGTAAAAAATTGTATAAATTATAGAAGGTGAAAATGATGATTAATACTAAATTAACTCGTAAGGCAATGGTTGTAGCATATAATGCACATATGAATCAATTCGATAAAGCAGGAGTACCATATATTTATCATCCAATTCATTTAGCAGAACAAATGGAAACAGAAACGGAATGTATTGTTGCTCTTCTACATGATGTTGTTGAAGATACAGATATTACATTTAAAGATTTAGAAAAAGAATTTCCAAAAGATTCAATTGAAGCATTAAAATTATTAACTCATGATAAAAAAGTTGATTATATGGAATATATAAAGGCAATAAAGAAAAATGATATTGCTAAAAAGGTAAAAATTGCTGATCTTATACATAATTCCGATGAAACACGATTAGAAAACATAACTATAAAAGATATTTCAAGAAAAGAAAAATATAAGAAGGCGCTGGACATTTTAAAAAATTAAAGGAAGTGATAAAGATGGAAAATCAGCAAAATACGACAAATATAAACTGGTATCCAGGCCACATGGCAAAAACTAAGAAACAAATTATAGAAGACCTAAAATTAATAGATATTGTGGTAGAAGTATTAGATGCTCGTATACCAATATCTAGCAGAAATCCAGACATTAATAAGTTAACAAATAAAAAATTAAAATTAATTATATTAAATAAATGTGATTTAGCAGATGAAAAGCAAAATAAAAATTGGATTAAATATTTTGAAGAACAAGGAAGCAAAGCTGTGCTTGTAAATTCAAATACAGGAGAAGGAATTAACCAAGTAATAAAAAAAATAGAAGAAATATATGCATCTAAACAAGAGAAATATAGTGATAAAGGACGAATAGGAAAATCTATAAGGGTTATGATTTTAGGAATTCCGAATGTAGGAAAATCATCTTTTATTAATCGTATTACTAAAAAGAATATTACTAAGGTAGGAAACAAACCAGGAGTAACAAGACAAAAACAGTGGGTTAGAATAAATCAAAATATTGAATTATTAGATACACCAGGAGTATTATGGCCAAAGTTTGAAAGCGAAGAGGTAGCCTTAAACTTAGCATATGCAGGAACTATAAAAGATGATGTTTTGCAGACTATAGAAATAGGTTTTAGTTTATTAAGATTTTTAATAAAAAATCACTTAGGAAAAATAATAAATAGATATAAACTAGATGAAGAAGAAGTAAAGAATATATTAGAAAAGAATATTGAAGAAAATGATAAAGTACTTGAAATAATGGACTATATTGGTAAAAAGAGAGGAACATTATCTCAAGGAGGTAATGTTGATGAAGAGAAAATAGCAAAAATTATTTTAGAGGATTTTAGAAGTGGAAAGATAGGAAGAATTACTTTAGAAGAAATTGATTAAATAAATGTGCCAATGGGGACGTACACCTTTGGCATTTATAAAGGAGACCAACTATGAAAAGTCAATAGATTTTTGAAAAAATTAAAAAAAAATT
>CAMMTN010000014.1 GCA_946499885.1 uncultured Clostridium sp.
CATATGTTTAATAAAAAAGAAAATTAAGTTACTATTCACTAAAATTACAATTTGTGAGTGAGGTTTAATGGAAAATTTATTTGTAAATAGAGTAAGATTAAATAAGGGGAATGTAGATAATAGTAAATATCCTTTTAATATAAAATGTTTAAGTGATTTTGATGAATTAAAAATAGATAATTCTGTTACATTATTTTATGGTGAAAACGGAGTTGGAAAATCTACACTTATAGAAGCTATTGCAATTGCTTTAGGATTAAATCCAGAAGGTGGTAGTAATAATATGCAATTTTCGAACTATGATGATTATTCAGAATTATATAAACATTTAACAATTAGCAAGTTCGGAGTACCTAAAACAAAATTTTTTTAAGAGCGGAATCTTTTTATAATGTTGCAACGGATATTAGCAATAATAGTGATTTAATCTATACAACTTATGGAGGAGAAGATTTGCATTCTTGTTCACACGGAGAATCTTTTTTGAAACTGATTGACCATAGATTTTGGGATAATGGTTTATACATTTTGGATGAGCCAGAGGCAGCTTTATCTCCACAAAGTCAAATGACTTTGCTTTGTTATATACATAAATTAGCTAAAAATGGCTCACAATTTATAATTGCAACACATTCTCCAATATTATTATCTTATAAATATGGAAAAATAATTGATATGAATAATAAGATGAAAGAAATTAAATATGAAGATACAGAAGTTTATAAAATATATAAAGATTTTTTAAATAATCCTTATGGAATGCAAAAGGTATTATTTGAAGAATAACGATAACTTACAATTTTGATAATGAACAGAAATTATAAAATAATATTTTATAACTAATATAATTCTAAAAAAAGTTAAACTATATTTATATTAGTTGGTTTGATAAAATGAAATGAGCATTAGAAAATTCCAACTGTACATCCAGTAAATACTAATGTATAATTATTATGTCAAATAATAATGAAAGGTTGATATACATGAGTAAACAAAAAGTATGTTGGAAAATAACTACAAAATGTAATCAAAATTGCAAATATTGCTTTGGTTTTAACAATATTGAAGATTTATCATTTGAAGAAAATAAAAAAGTATTAAATAATTTAATAAAGAACGGAATAAACCATATTACATGGACTGGTGGAGAAGCAGTATTATATCCTAGAGTAAATGAGCTTATGAGAATTTCTAAGTTAAATGGAGTACACAATAAATTAGTAACAAATGGCATTTTTCTATCGAAAAATGATAATGAATATGTTGAAGATATATTAAATATATTAGATGAAATTAATCTTTCAATAGATTCAATTAATAATGAAATAAATAAGTCATTAGGCAAAGAAGATAACCACTTTGAAATAATCAAAAATCTATTAGAAAAAACTAAGAAGAAAAAGATAAAAGTTGGTATTAATACAGTAGTTAGTAAAAAGAATGTAAATCAATTGGAAGAATTAGGAGAATTTTTAAATAATTATAATATTGAAAAATGGAAATTTCTTAAATTTATGCCTATTAGAGAGAAAGCTTTAGTAAACAAGGAAACTTTTGAAATATCTGAAGATGAATTAGAAAATAAAGTAAGAGAATTAAAAACATTTGAGAATATTAAAATGATTCAATATAAAAAACAAAGTGAATTTGAAAAAAGTATGGTAGTTCTTCCAAATGCAGATATTATACAAACTCAAAACGGAAAAGATAAGTATTTCGGAAATGCTTTACAACAAGAAAATTTGGAATTTTTAATAAATAAATTAGGTTCAGAAACAAGAAAAATAAGGACCATCGTTGCTCATAGTGATGATAAAATAAGAGAATCCATAGTAAATTCTATAGCTAGTTTAAATTATATTAATATAGTTGGAATAGCTTGTGATGGAATTGATACATATAAAAAAATAGTTGAATTGAAACCAGAATTAGTATTTTCAAAATATAATTTTTCAAATATGTCGGGATTAGAACTTATAAGAAAGACAAAAGAGAAGTTACAAGATAAATTTCCTAGTTTTAGCACAATAGGTGAAATACCTGATAATGAATTGATAGAAGTTATAAATATTACAGAAAATAAATTAAATGCTTTTGTAATGCAACCGTATGAAGGAACAGCATTAGATATAGCTAAAGCGTATAATGAAAAATATAAATAAACATAAAAAGAGAAATAAACTAAATATAAATTTATTTCTCTTTTTATTTTTTCTGTCTTAAATAATATTCTGTTATATTTTTTATAAAATTTTTCGGTGTAATTGTAGTTTCATTTTCAAAAAGTTTAAATATACCTATATTACTGTTTCGTTCTCTATAATTATTTACAGATTTAAGAGCATTTCTCATTGCTGGTCTAACAGAGCTATATGAAACATTAAATTCCTTTGCAACTAAACTAAAGATATTGTTTAAAGAATTTAATAATCTAGGTGTTTTATAACATTGAATAATTGCATATTTAATATAATCAGTACCAATATGCTCATTATATAAATTACATTTATAAAACAAAGCTCTTAAATTTTTTTCGTTTGGTTCATAGAAAATTATATTGTCTAAATTATATTGTTCTATTCCTTTTCTAATTTTTTCATAATCTAAAGAATAAAACAACTTATAAATTTTAGCCATAAAGTCTAATTCGATTTTTTCTCCATTGTCTTCCACAGTAAGAATTACATTTGAATTGTTTCTTTCAAGTGATGTAGATGAAAGTTCATTAAGTATCTCAGTATATCTCTTATCTTTAAAGTCAGAGTTTATTACTAGTACATTTGGGTGAATTTTATTATACATATTCACTGTACTTATTCCACTGTTACAACTTTGTACATCAAGATTTTTATCATTTGCAAGATATTGACAGCAATTTAAGTTTGCTACAGAGTTTTCATCAGCCACAAGAACTTTTATCATTGCTTACCTCCACAAATGTTATAAAATTTGAGACTATTATATCATAGTTATTATGTAAAATCAATATATAATACCATTTTTTGACAATTTGTTTTCGACAGAATTCGCCATTTTATGCAGATTGGATGATATTTTTTAGCCTTTTTAAACCCTGATTAAGCCCTTTTTAACCTAACTACCACAAAACTCTTAAAAGAAAATATAATCTAATCAACTTAATCAAGGTCTGAAAAGGAGGCTAATCAAAAGAATTATAAAGAACAAAAGAAAATTACTATAAATATTTCGGACTTTGATGAGTTAAAAATACCCCCTAAAAATCAAAACTCCTTTTAGAAATTGTTAAGTCAATTTTCTTTTAGGAGTCTTCTATGTTAAAAGGTTTGACTAATAATAATACTTATAGCAAATTAAATAATATAAAAGATTTTTTAAAAAACTTATTATGCCTTTTTTTAGAAATCAAGTATGCAGTTATATCATGTGTACTTGATTTTTTTCATATTATAGAACTTCACTGTCGTAGCCCACCTAAAATTCATTTCAAAAAATTTGAAATGAATAGGAGGAAAGACAGTGCAATACGAAGTAGATAGTTATACTTTAGAATATATAGAAGATGAAAATAAATATTACATATCATTTGTAGATAGTGCAGAGCAAGACTGTAGAATTCAAATTGATAAGGAAATATTTGATACATATATGAAATCAAAGAAAGCATATACAAAGATAAAAAATGAAACAAGTAGACATCTAGAACATTCTTTATTAACTGATGAAGAAATATATAATAGAGCTTTTGATCCAGTTGAAAGTGTAGAAGAAACTGTTATAAAAAATATAGAAAAAGAAAAAATCAATCAAGCAATGCAAAAACTTACAGAAGCTCAATATAGAAGAATAGATTTACATATTGTAAATGAAATTACTATAAGAGATCTAGCTAAAATAGAAAAAGTACAAAAAAAGCAAATAGAAAAGAGTCTTCAATTAGGTTTTAAAAAATTAAAAAAAATTTTTAAACAATAGGGGGGACAAAATCAATTTTTATGAGCAAATAAGTGAAGGGGTAAGAATTACTCTTTCACTTATTTGTATTTTAAAAATAAACGCACATTGAAAATTGAATAACATTCATTAAAAAACATCTATTATCTAAGCTAGTTTAAATAGAGAATCAGAACTTTATACTAAAATATAAGTTAGCGACTTATAATGCGATGAAGATAATATTAATAATGATACTCTTGTCCAGTCATAGTTCGAGCGTTAAAAGCGTCCCAAGCATTGAGGGCAAATCTGGAATACCAGGTAGGTGAAAATCCTGTGAATGATTTAGCTAATCATTTTTTAATGAATTAAATATAAATAATAAAGTGGAGGAAAAAATGATTATTGTATGTATATTATTATTTTTAATTAGTTTATTTATGTACTTAATAATTGTTGGCGGTAATCTAAATAAATCTGATTATGAAAAAATGTTAGAAGATGAAGAACAATTAAAATATATAAAAAGTTATAAAAATAAAGTGGAGGATAAAAATTAAATGGAAAAAATTTTTATAGATAGAGAAAATGGTATAGCATATACTGTTTTAGCAATATATAGCATTTATCATAGTGCTAATAAAGAAAGAACAATTAATGAACTTGTAGATGAAATTAGGACTATGTTTGATGTTCATAACAATCAAGAACAATTAATGAAATTAATGAAAAGAATTATGTCAAAAAAAGAAAAACTAATGATAACTGTAGATGTAAAGGTAAAATAGTTTTAGATTTTTACAAAAGATTTCCTTCATTTTATATAAAAAATATGTTAGATATTATTTCAATGATTATATTTATAATTTTTATGATATTGTTATGTATGATTTTGATAAATTGAACTATTATCCGAATAATAAACAATTAAATATTTGTCAAGTGTGCAAATCTATTATTTATTTTAGATTTGCACCTTTGTTTTTACTAATGAAGATATGCTAAATTTATAATACAAAATAGTGAAAGGAGTCATATAAGTATGTCTTTTTTGAAATATCAAAAACAAAGTCCAGAATTTCTTAGCAATTATCTAAAATACAAGAGATATATAGATTTCGGTGCTCAAACTACTACTGATGAAACTTTTTTTGATTTAAGAACTCTATTTAGATATGTTAAATTATATTTATATGATAAAAATAAACTAGTAAATATAACAAAAGAAGAATTTAAAAAAATAGATATAACAGATGTAACTATAGAAGATTTGGAAAAAATGAATCAAAACGATTTGCAAAATTATCTTTTCTTTTTAGACAGTACTTTAGAAAATGTTAGTAAAACAAGGAATAGAAAGTTAGCCTCTATGAAACGATTATATGAATATTTAGAAACAAATAATCTAATTAATGTAAATCCTACAAAATGGATGCAATCTGCCACAATTGAAAAAAGACAACCTAAATATTTAGATTTAAAAGAAAGCAAACAATTACTTGCCAATACTATAAATTCTGATAGTAGATACAAAATAAGAAATTATGCAATAATATGTATATTTTTAAATTGTAGCTTAAGACTTTCTGAATTAGTAGGAATTAATTTAACGGATTTAAAGATAGATAACAGTGAACAATCATTAAGAGTTACAGGAAAAGGAAATAAGCAAAGAATTTTATATCTAAATAGTGCTGTTTGTGAAGCTATAAATACTTATTTAAAAGTTCGACCACCATTAGATAAAAGTAACAAAGATTATAATGCTTTATTTCTTAGTTCAAGAGAAAAAAGGATTTCTCAAAGGTCTGTTCAAGACATTATTAAATCGGAACTCAAAGAATTAATGGAATCGAAAGGAAAAGAAAGTGCAAAATATCATACACATACATTAAGACATTCTTGTGCAACACTTCTTTATAATGAAGCTAATGTAGACATATTTGTATTAAAAAGAATTTTAGGACACGAATCTTTAGTAGCAACAGAAGTTTATACGCATGTTTCAGATAAAAAATTAAGAGAATTAATGCAAAATTTTAATATTTTAAATAGGAAGGATTAATATAATATGAGTGAAATAAAAAAACCTAATTTTGTTGAAGATTTTGCTAATTACTTAGTTGCAATTAAAAATCTATCACAAACATACATAAAAAATATGACTGTTACAATAGAGCAGTTTTTAGAGTTTATTAATGTTCATAAGTTTAAAAATAAATATAATTCTATAGAAGATATTACTTTAAACGAAATTAGAAGCTTAAATAATAGCGATATATATAGTTTTATATTCTTTTTAGCTGAATCACACTATCAAAATAATTCAAGAGTTATAAAAATTGAACATTTAAAAACATTTTTTGATTACCTTTTTAGAATAAAACATACTATTTTTAAAGAACCCTTTAAAAAAATTAATAGTGAAAGAAAGTTGGTTAAGAAATTGCCAAAATATTTATCATTAGAAGAAAGTAGAAGACTTCTAAAAATTTATGAAAATAGTACAGATGAAGTTGAAATTAGAGACAATGCAATGCTACATCTGTTTTTAAATTGTGGTCTGCGACTGTCCGAAATAAAAAATTTAAACATAAAAGATATAAGCTTAACTGATAATAAATTCACTATAATTGGTAAAGGTAATAAAGAAAGAACAAATTATTTAAATTTAAAAACAAAAGAAGCTCTTATGAAATATTTAAAAATAAGAGATAATTTTAGTAAAAATAATAAAAATGATGATAAAACTCTGTTTCTAACTTGTTATGGATACAGAATGAGTCAATTTACTATAAATAAAATTGTAAAACGAGCATATAGAAAAGCAAATTTGGATGATAAGGTATATACTGTTCATACATTGAGACATACCTGCGCAACCATTTTATATAGAGCTGGAGTTAATATTAAAACAATACAAGAACTATTAGGACATGTTCAAATTGATACTACAGAAATTTATACACATTTAAATGATCAAGAGGTTAAAGAAGTTATGCTTAATCATCCATTAGCACAATTTAAAATAGCTGATGCTCTTGCTTATTGCGCTTAAATAAGATATAATAAGGAGGAACTCATGAAAGAATTAGAAGTTAAATTCGATACAAATAATATTCATTCTGTAGAATTAAATCTACTAGATGGACAAGTCGAAATAATTTTAAGAGCTTTAGAGTTATATGCCTATAATTTGGATTATATGTTAAACAGTAACGACTCTACTAATGAAATTATGCAAGAAAAAACAGCTTTACTAAAATATACTTATGAACAAGTATTAGCAACTCAAGCAGAACAAGTCGCTAGTAAGAGTAATAACATAGATAACATACCACAAATAGGTAAATTAATAATAAAGGATGGTATAAAAAATAATGGATTATGTGTTGAATTAAATGTTGGATAAGAATTTTCAATATAACGAAAAATTACAGAGTGGGAGAGAGGGGTAGTTTAAAAAATTAATAGTTTAAATATTTAAATAACTATAATAAAAATAAAAAACTATTTAAAACCTTCTACCAAAAATTCTATATAATAATTTTTACAAAACAAAATCATAAAAATTTAAAATTTAAAATTTAAGATAAAATTTTTTATAAATTAATAAATTATAATAACTCAAATAAAATGTCAGAAAATTTTGTGCAAAGTTTAATTTATAAAAATTATATTTTAAAAACGAACAAAGATTTTTAATTTAAGTTTATAAAAATTTATATACTATAAATATAATTTTTTTGTTAGAACTAAATTCTTATAATAATTTGTACATAGAAAAATTTATATGCATTAAGCTCTAAATTCGTTTTTAAGGCATTTTTATATTAAAGTAGTATAATTACATATTTATAAAATAAGCATAAATATTATTATAGTTACAGTTTATTAAACAAAAATAGTAAAAATACTGTAAAATATACTGTTTATAGATATTATCTAAAAATGCTGAAAATGCCAAAATAAACGACGCACGAGAATCGTTTTTAAGCCGTTTTTATTTTTTAGACATATAGTTTGTTGTCTGCAAAATAAGGTAAATAAACAGTTTTAAAGGATTTATAAATTTTTGATACAAATTTAAGATTATAATGTTAATTATATAGAAAAAATATAAAGTAATATAATAAAAAATTATAACAATAAAAATTAAAGCACTAGAAACAAATTTAAGACAGTTTATTATATAAGTAATATAAGTTATTAAATAATAAGCTATAAAAGTGTTAAAGGAATATAAGTAAACAGTTATAGCAATAGTTAGAAGGACACCTGTAGAGGCAGTCCATATATTTTGGACCTATACCTTATTGCGCAAAACTTTGATTTTGTGCAATAAGGTATATTTTTTAATATGGGAATATATATTGATATTCCCTACTTTTTATTAATAAGAACTTTTATAATAATTATATATCATATTATCTAAAAAAATTCAATACTTTTTTTGAAACTTTTTTAGGTTTTTTCATTTGTATAGTAACATATTTTTCAAAATTTGTATCTAATTCAAGTAATCTCTCATATAAATAAAAAACATTTGTATATTTAAATTCCTGTTCTTCAGTATCTTTTTTAATAGACCAAATGTTATTTAGATTTAAAACAAACAATTCTAAACCAGTTAAAATATAATTTATTTCTTCTTCATATAATTCGATGTTAATTTTTTTTAAAATAATTATCCCCCCTATTTTATAATAAAAATATACATCAAATATATTATATCAAATTTATGTAAACATGTCAAAAATTGACAAAAAATTTAATTTATGATTAAATATATGACAAAAGGGGTGATTTTTATGTATTCAGATTTAAAAGCATATTCATTACATATACAAATGTTAGAAATAATAAATATTATACTTTATTTTATAATTATAGTAACAGGAACAATAATAGGATATATTATTTCTAAACAATTTATTATAGCATTTGTAGGATTTTTATTGGGTATATTAATTGGATATTTTATATATGCAATAGGACAATTAAAAGCAGACCAACATAAAATGCAAATAGATATATATAGAGCAATAATAGAAAAAAAGAGTGAGTAATCTCATTCTTTTTATATCACTTCTTTCCATTCAAAAGGATTAAAATTAATTGTATTTTCTTCAAAATCAACATCTAATTTTTGTGAAAAATCAATACTAGCTTTTTTTAACTCTCTTATATTTGTATAATATACATTTTTAGAACTTCTTTTCTTTACTATATCAAGACCATCTAAAACAATGCTTAAATAAAAATTATATAATCTTCTACCTTTAGTCTTTCCATATAAATTTAATAATCTGTTTTCAACATCTTCCCTACTTCTAACTTTTTTTAAATCATTTTCATATAATTTTAATAACTTCATAAATTCATCACACCAAACCTTTTTTAAATCATTATAAAATAAATTTCTAATCCTAATATATTTTTTACCAAATAAATTAAATAACTTCTTCTTTTTTATTTCTACTTCAAACCTAATAAAACCATTAATACAATTTAAATAATTTATTAAATTAAAATCAGTATTTTTAAATTTTTTTAAATCGTGTTTTTTAAACTCTGCGTACTTATTATATATCTTTAATGTGGTAGATGTACCAGAAAAATAAATACCAGTTCCGCCATAATCACCATAATTTTTTAAAGTTCTTCTAGGATAATCGCACATATGTAAATTTGAAAGATATTTTAATACATTTTCTTGCTTCTCCAAATCAAAACAAATTGCAACATCTACCCTATTAATAAACCAATGTTGTATAGAAGGTAGTTTTATTTTATAAGCATTTTCAGTAAATTTTATTAGATTATTACATATAGAATATAAGTTATAAAAACCATTATGGCTATTGTACCCCATAACTATTTTATGATAACTTCCTTCAATTTCTATATAGTAACCATTACAAAAGTTATACTTTGAGCCATTATCTACCCTAACACTTAAACTACTATCATAAGAACCAATTAAATGGTCATTTATAATATTATAAAAAACTTCACCAGTACTAGTTTTATAGCTAGTTTTAATAATACTTTTGTCTTTTATTATATCATATGTATTTTTATTAATCATTGTATATATTTTAACTGTATCTATCATAAACTCACCTTAAAAAATATAGTTTGTACCAAATTTGGTACTGTCGGAGGGTGTTACTAAGAACCCTCCTTTCACTCAAGCGCCGTGAGGCTGTCTATTCCCTACGGGCTACCCAGCACTCAATTTTGCATTGCAAAATTTGAGTGCTATGTGCTAACGCACTTCAGTAAAACAATTATTTAATATTAATAAATGGTAGCTTTTTCAAAAACCACATAATAAATTTATATATATATTTAAAATTAATAATAAAAATAAGTAATGGTATTAATATTTTTAATGTGAGAGGTCTTATAAAAAAACCAAATAAAGAGAGATTATCAAAAATTAAATTAAAAAATGTATTAATACTATTACTAATACTATCTGGAATTTGTGGTATGTTTATCCAACCGAAAAAGAAAATCTATAATTATATATAAACCATTTAATAAATTTTGTACTAAATCATTCCAATTAAAATTAAAGAAATCTATCAACGAAATACCTCCTCAAATGTCTTCTTGCATAACATTACAAAAAGAAAAATTAAAATAACATCAACAAGAACTAAATAAATATCATATAAAAAAGAGGATGTTGCAGAAATATTAACTGAATCTTTTAAATTATAACTGGTTTGATTTAATATAATAGTTTTTGTAAATGGATCTTTTAAAGTAGGAATTGTTAAAACAGGTTCTTCTATAGTAATGTTTTGAACTCGACCAAAAATATTAATTATTAATTCAAAAGGATAAGTTAAAAAACCAAAATGTAATTTTGACCAAGCAACCATCTTATCAGTAAATTTTTCAATATTATCAACATTATCAATTACAAATTGATTAATATCAACATAAATTGAGCCTTCAGTAGTATTTTTATTTTCTATGTTATAAAATTGAAAAAAATAATTTCCATCAACATTAACATCTATATAAAAATAATATAAATCAACAATGTTTTCTTTAACACCTGTTTCATTATCATAAAACGTATTCCCACTATCAATAGAATAATTATAAATATTTCTATTTTCTTGATATTCTCCATCTTCAAACTTTGTAGAACATTTAAGATTAATTATTTCATTAAAAGAAAAAGGTTGTGTCCTAATTCTAACTGTAGTAGTATCAATATACTCTAAAAAAAGAACTGGAGTAGGGTTAAAATTGCCATCTTCATCATAATTATCATAATATACATCTTCTCCCCACTGGTTTTTTATACCAATATTACTAATATTAAAAGTTTGATATGTAATTTCTTGAGTACTAAAATTTAATATTTTAAATTTATATATTCCATTTACAACAATTTTAAATTGATATTGTGTAAAACTTTTCCCAATTTCTTCATCATAACCAGTAATTGAAAGTGGTGCATAAAGATATTTTTCATCATAACCATAAGAAACATCTATATCATAATTATTTAAAAAATCATCACTAGCATTATATTCACCATTATAATAGTATTTATTAGATAAAACATATATAGGCTCAGTAGTGTTTTCTGTAGTAGATAAATGTAAATTAAGAGAACCGAAATTCTTCATCAATTTCCGTACAATTAATGATAAAAAAATAAGTTTCATCAACAGAACTATCAGTTATTTTTATTGTATATGTACCATTTTTATAAATATTATAGTAATAAGCAAATTCAGAATTATCTGGAGAAGAAAATTCCCAATTTAAATTAAAAGTATTATCATTTTCATCAGTAATAGTAGCAGTTAAATAATCAAATCTTGAATAAGAAATATTTAAATTACTAATAACTTGATAAAAATTTTCATCTTCATAAAAATTTAAATCAAAATGAAAAGAGGCATTAAAAAGAATAGTAGTTCCATCATCACCATAAATATTATTGCTAGCAAATAAAAAAGGCTGACAATCATAAAATTCATTTAAATAATCTTTAATGCCAGAATTATATTCCCACTTACCATTTTTATATAAATAACCATAAAAAGTACCGTATGTTTCTTGTGAAGGAATTTTGTAATAAATATAATTACCATTTTTTCCATTAGCTCCAGTTATAACAGCACCATTTATAAAACTACGTGGAATATAAAAAGCATAGGTTTTATTATAAGAACTATAAGCAACCATATACGGAAAAACTAAATACATATCTTCAGTTACACGCTCATCGACAGGCAAATCAGGCAAAGAAACAAGTTCTCCATCATGATAAACGTCAAAAGATGCTTTACTTTCATTTATATTTATAAATAATAATATAAAAAAAATAAAAAATAGTAATAAAAAAAGTTTTTTAAACATATAAATCTCCTTATAATTTAAAAGTTTTATCTAAAAAGATAAAAATAAATATGAAAATAATAATAAATGCAATTAATAATAAAATATTATAAATATCATTATTTGTAATTAAACTGGTATCGACAAAAGAGTTATCAACAATATTTAAAGTATTAGTTAGTAAATCATTTTCCATTATTGAATATCACCCCTAAATTTTTTAGGAATTGCTAAAGAAAAGAAGAAATTAATCATAACTTTAACAAGCCATAAAAATATTGATATTGGTATAGCAGTCTTTAATAAATCAATAAATATCAAAAAAATTTCACTATATTCAACCACAAAAATCACCTCTTATATAACATTTTTTTCTTTTAAAACTAAAGTGGAATTTTCATATAAAGAACTACGAGAAACACCATTCCACTCATTTCTATATCTTTTCATTTTTTTATAAGTGTCATAAGACCTATATAATTCCACAGAATGAAACCAAAAAACTCTTTTTACAGTATCAAAACAAAGTTTTCCATCTTCTTCGTGTGATGTTTCACCATCTACAAGTCGATTATATTGAATAAATTTAAAAAAGTTTCTACAAATTACAACTTCCTTTATTTGTTCTCTGAGAGGTTTCGCCATACGCATATAAACTTGAGATGTACCTACAATATGCTTACGTTGTTTTCTCTGTTGAGATACTTCAACCATAACATCAATAGGTATGTTTTTACTTTCTAATGAATTAAATTCAAGATGTATTTCGTCAATAAAATAAATAATACCTTCTTCCCCATTTTCAAGTTCTTTTATACAATCTAAACCATTATACTCAATAACAATTCGACCAGAAAAACCAATAACTTCAAATTTCTCAATATTTGAATGTTGCTCACCTTCTATAAAATAAGAAGTAACCCTTCTTACAAGCTGATTTCCTAAAATTGTATAATATTCAATGACATTTTTTTCAATTCCTTCATCTGTAATACTAAATCGCTGATAAAAACAATTAGTAGGAAAATCTTTTATTTCAACATTTGAACACAAAATACAATTTTCGTATTTATCAAGACATTTCGTTACATATTGAACAGCAGATAATGTTTTTCCACTTCCTTGAGAGCCACAAAAAACCATAAGTCCATCTGGTACAAAATAATGAGGATGTTCTTTTGCAAAATCAAGCCTATTTTTTATAACCTTAAAAAAATTTATAATATTTAAAGAACCTTTTAGAAGTTCTGTATCAATAGCCATAAATTTGCTCCTTTACATTAAATTTATAAATAAATGTATTAAAATAAATAATAATAAAATAATTAAAAAATGTTTTAATATTTTCGTAAATTTATAAAAATTTATAAAAACTTTTTTTATAAAACGGATAATAAAATAATAATATTTCATATAATCACCTTAATTAAAAATAGAGGCAAAAAATGCCTCTATAACTAAACTTTTAGTCTTCCTTTCATCGCATTTTTTACAACAGATATTAATTTTCTTATACCAAACCATGTTAGATAAAGGGCAATTCCACCGGCTAGTACAATACCAATTATTGTTGCAACATCTGCTGGAGAAATAGAAGAATTCAAAGTAGCGCCTACAGTATTTAAAGCTTCTGTTATTTCATTAGTCATAGAAACTAACTCCTTTCATTTGTAAATTTTATATTATATTATTTTAAAATAATATCAATTAAATCAACTCTCCAAGTATTATTATAAGTTAAACTAAATTTTACCAATAAATCTTGAAGTGGGTTAAATTTTATATTTATTATTTTATTAGATAGCTCATCTTTAAAAGAAAAGAAAACTACTGGTGTCATATTACCATCTAATAAATTAAGTTTAATAAACTGTCCTTTTCCATCTTTTCTATTAATAACTTCGTAATTTAAAAATTTAAAATTATTTTGAATTTCCATTAAAATTTTCCTCCTTAAAATAAAAAAATAAGAACTTATATAAAAGTTCTTACTAAATGTATATTTTTATTAATAATTTTGTTAATTAATTGCCACATATCTTTGATTTTGTGCAATTACTTATGCTTTTAAATGTGGGAACTTATATTTATATTCCCTATCTATTAATATAACATAATACTAATATTGACAAAACAATATACTTATGTAATAATACAATAAAATTGCTAAAAGGAGAAATTATAATGTTTATATTAGCACTAATGATAATAGTTTTAATAATATTAGCAATAATATTTAATAACAATACCCCTATTGAAGTAAAAAATATTAATTCTAATAATAATCTTCAAAAATATACAAGCAAAAAATTCCATATTCAACCAAGCAGATATTCCGTTAATAAGGATTAAAGTAAGCGATAATTATAACTTTGAAGAATTAAAAGAAAAATTAGATAATTATTCTAAGCAATCTTAAACAATTAAAAAACTAGTAACAAGCTTATATATTATTTGGTTTGTTACTAGTTTTTAGTAAATATTATTTTTTTAAGTATTCTTCAATTCTATTTAAAAATTCTGTATTATTTTTAGTTTCCATCATTTCTTTTATCAATTGTTCAGTAACTTCTGCTACCGATTTTGTAGACATTGCTTTTCTTAATGCAAAAACTATTTCTAGTTCTTTTGATGATAATAATAGTTCTTCACGTCTTGTACCAGATTTATTTATATCGATTGCTGGGAATATTCTCTTTTCTGATAATCCTTTATCTAAATGTACTTCCATATTGCCAGTTCCTTTGAATTCTTCAAATATTACATCATCCATTCTACTTCCTGTTTCTATTAGTGCTGTAGCTAAAATTGTAAGGCTTCCCCCATTTTCTATATTTCTAGCTGCACCAAAAAATTTTTTAGGTTTATGCAATGCACTTGGATCCAAACCACCTGATAAGGTTCTACCAGATGAAGGAATAACCAAATTGTAAGCTCTTGCAAGTCTAGTTATACTATCTAACAATATAACAACATCTTTGTTTTGTTCTGTAAGTCTTTTAGCTCTTTCAAGTACCATTTCTGCAACTTTTACATGATGTTCTGGCAATTCATCAAATGTGGAATATATAACATCTCCTTTTATAGAACGCCTCATATCTGTAACTTCTTCAGGTCTTTCATCTATTAATAAAACAATTAATTCTACTTCTGGATTATTTCTAGTAATACTATTAGCTATTTTCTTAAGTAATGTAGTTTTTCCAACTTTAGGTGGTGCAACTATCATTCCTCTTTGTCCTTTACCTATTGGAGAAATTAAGTCTATTATTCTCATAGCATATTCAGTTGGTATAGTTTCTAGATGAAGTCTTTCATTTGGATGAATTGGAATTAAATCATCAAATCTTTTTCTTTGAAAAGCTTTCTCAGGAGAATCGCCATTAACCTGTCCAACAAATATTAAAGCTGGAAATTTTTCACCTTCTTTTGGAAGCCTAGCAATTCCTTTTACTTTATCTCCTTTATCTAATTTAAAACGTTTTATTTGAATTGGAGAAACGTATACATCCTCAGATGTAGATAAATAATTATCTCCTCTTAAAAAACCATATCCATCAGGTAATACTTCTAGTACACCTTCTACTATCTTATCATTTGCATTAGTTAATTTATATCCAGCATCATAAAAATTTTTATAATTTTCTGAATTTTCATCTATAATATTTTCTATTTTTTCCTCTTCTGAATTCTTAGAAGTATCAACTTCTTCTAAAAGTTTTACTAATTCTTCTTTGTTTAATTTAGATACATTTTTAATACCATTTTCCTTTGCTAATTGACGTAGTTCTACAATAGTACAATCATTAAGCTCCATATTAAGCCCCCCTATTTTAATTTTATTAAATAATGTGTGAAAACGAATAAGAAATTAAATTTATTGAAAAAAGAAATTTTGAGGCATATATATAAATGCCTCTTTTATTTTTCGATATCTACATAAACTCTTTCATTAGGATAATACATTCCTAACTTCTCTCTTGCAATTTGTTCTATATATTCATTAGAATTTATATTATCTTTTATTGCTTGTAATTCATTTTGTTTATCCTCAGATTCTGCTATTTCTTTATTATAATTTTCTTCTTCTTTTGCATAAGCATTTAAAGTTTTTTGTTGAGAAATTAAAGTATATATAAAATATATTATAAAACATATTATAACAATTTTCTTTAATAATTTACCTGTTTTCCTGTTTTTCATATGTATTTCACTCCAAAATTAATCTATTTATATTTTTCTACATTTTTCCAAAAAATCCTTCCTATTTTATTGAACTTTTTTATGAATTTTGTCAGTTTTTAATATATGTACAAATTTTTTGCTTGCTTTAGAATAAATGTTTTTAAAAAAAGTACATAGAGGTAGCAAGATTTGTTTTTTTATAAAATTTATACATACTCTAAGTGGATAAAATATAATTTTAAAAATTTTAACCCAAATTAATATAAAATACTTACTTAAAGTCAATAAATATATGACAATTCCTAAAATTATTGATAGAAAAATATAACCGCGTAGTTCTCCTTTATTAAAAGTGAAAATACTATACAAGAGTATCGCAGCAGTTAAAACCCAAAATAAAATATCTTGAATGTATGTTATCCAATCTATATTTTTGAAACTTTTTCTTAAAATTCTAAAAACATCAAATAAAATTCCTATTACAAATCCAGTTACTAAAAAACTAAGGAAAATATATAGTTGCTCTAAACTCAAAGAAATTTCCTCCTATTTGAATATTTTATTTAGTATTCCTCCCCCACTTTTCTTTTCAAAATCTTTTTCACTATATCCTAAGTTATAAATCTCACCATCTACTATTACTTCTGCAGTGTCTAAGCTCAATTTATTTATTCTTAAATTTTCTCCTTTAACTGTTAATAATCCTAGTTCTGTTTCTAAAATTACTATTTGGTCATCAAAACTAAGGACATCTAGCACTCCTGAAATACTTAATTTTTCACGATTTTCTAATATTAAATTTTGAATTATACTACTATTTTGAACATTGTTATTTTTTCTTTCATCTATGGTCATTTTAAATTCCCCCAATACTTATAATTATCTTACATAAAACATTATATTCACAACTTGTCTTAAATAGAACTAAAAATTATAATAAAAAAAGATATATGTAGATAATTCTGCATATATCCTTTTTATACAATTTATTTTATACAATTTAATACGTAATCAACAATATCTTTTCTTCCGCCAGATAATACTTGAACTATATCAAAACCAGGGCGTCTATTTCCTTCGATTATTACAGGTCCTTTATCAGATATTGCCACATCCCAACCTACTACCAATATCTTGTCGCTTTCTAAACATGCTTCTAAAACCATTTTTTTGGCTTCTTCAAAACAAGGAATTTGAAATCCATCAAATTTTATATGGCTTACAGGATGTTCTTCATATTCGTTTAAATCCTTATCTATTGCCTTTCCTATTAATTTTCCAGTTTCCATATCAATATTTATTGCCATTCCTTTTGCATGAAAATTATCAATTGCGTTTACTCCATTTCCTACTCTTAGTCCCATCCAAAGAATCTCTGGTTTTCCATGATTATTAAAAGTCATAATACGCATTGTATTAACACTTTTATCACATAATTTATTCATTTCGGGATGTTGAATTACAAGCTCTTCTAAAAATATTCTGTTTTTTATGCAATTTTCAAAATATTCTTTTCTATTTGTAATATTCTTGGTATATTCTTTCTTTACATCTGCTCCACCGAGTCCATCATATGGTTTTGACATAAATACCTCATGACTATCAAGAAATTTTTCAAAATCTTGATAGTTATCTTCTTTTGGTACTATAAAATCTCTCTTAGTATATTTTTTAAAATCTGCTAAAAAGTCAGGTTTTACAGTATATCTCTTTTTATATGCACTTGGAGATACTGTTTCATAAAATTTATTTTCTATCTTAGTGCTAAGATATTTTTTACGTTCCTTGCCATTTTTATTATATAATTTATAATTTAAATAATCAGTAAGTCCAAAACCATATCTAAATACACAATATCCTGTATCAAAAACTAATCTAATAAAATTTTTATTTTCTTTTTTTGCTACTTTTTTTAAATTATCAAAAAATCTTGAATAATTTGCTGAAAATATATATGAATAAAATGCCATATTTTATATTCCTTCCCTACTTCATTTATTAGTATAATTATAACCATATTTATAACTAGATAAACTTTTAATTTATTAATTCATGATGTAATTGTTCTAATATTTTATCACTTACTTTTTCTTTTGTCATAATAGATAATCTACATTCTTCTAATTTTAATGAGAATATATCTATTGAATTCAAATTTAATATTTCTAAAGTTTTTTGTATTATGTTTTTATTGTTCATAATACCATACCCTACAAGTGAAATTCGTGATATGTTTGTAAAAGATGAACTAAAATTAGCTAAATCTTTCTCAAGCAATTCTTGAAATTTTCCTAAATCTGATGCTTTAATGGTAAAGCTTGCATTAAAGCTATTTGTACTGTTATTTATTATTGTTAAAGGTATAATATCATTATTAAGTAATGTTAATTGTAATTTGTTAAGCATATCTGCATTATAGTTTTCGTATTTTAAGTTAATTAAAAATAAATTATCATTTTTTACTAAACTTTTTACTGTGCTTTCTTCTATTTTATTATTAATTTTAGTTCCAATATTGTTATTAAAAGTAGAACCAGTTTCAATTAAAACATCATATTTCTCTGCTATTTCAACACATCTATTATGAAGTACTTTTGCTCCTTCATTAGATAAGTCAAGCATTTCTGTATATGATAATTCTTCTATTTTAGTGGCATCTGTAACTCTTTTTGGGTCTGTTGAATATACCCCATCGACATCTGAAAAAATATAGCAGTGATCAGCTTTTATTGCTGCAGCGACTGCCACTGCTGTAGTGTCAGAACCACCTCTACCAAGTGTAGTGATATCTTTTTTATCATTTATTCCTTGGAATCCAGCTATAATTACTATTTTATTTTCGTTTAATTCTTTTTCAATTCTTTGTGTGTTAATGTATTCAATTTTAGCTTCTTGATTATCTATAGAAGTGTAAATTCCAGCTTGCCAGCCTGTTAAAGAAATTGCTTTATAACCAAGTCTATTAAGTAATATCGAAAGTTTTGAAATAGACACTTGTTCTCCTGTGCTTAAAAGAACGTCCATTTCTCTCTTATCTGGGTCGTAAGATAATTCTTTTGCTTCCTTTACAAGATTATCAGTTGTTTTTCCTTGTGCAGATACAACAACTATTACTTTGTTATTTTTATTATAAAAATCAATAATTTTGTTTGCAACAATATTTAATTTTATATTGTCTGCAAGCGAACTTCCTCCAAATTTTAAAACTATAGTTTCCAATATTAAACAGTCCTTTTCTTATAAATGTAGAAGGCTTAAATATAGTTATATTTTGCCTTTATATATTTTATTATGTTTTGCTAAGTTTAGTTACTTTGTTTGAAATTTTACATATATCATTATTATAATTTAATACTTATTTCCGTTCCATCTTGCTGGCACTTGGACATTTTCTTTCTCTATGTATTCGAAAGAAAAGTACAAGTGCCATGTGGAACTAATTAGTTGTAAAATTAGGTTCATATATTTAAACTAAACTTTGCAAATAGCTGTCAATAAATCCATTTAAGTCACCATCTATAACTGCTTGTACATTACCAACTTCATAATTTGTTCTATGGTCTTTTACTAAAGTGTATGGGCAAAATACATATGAACGTATTTGGCTTCCCCACGCAATATCCATTTGTACTCCTTTTAGTTCATCTATTGTATCTTTATGCTCTTGCTCTTTTATGTGTAATAACTTTGACTTTAGCATTTTCATAGCTGTTTCTCTATTTTGTATTTGTGATCTTTCTGTTTGACATGCTACTACTATATTAGTTGGTATATGTGTTATTCTTACAGCAGATGATGTTTTGTTTATATGTTGACCGCCTGCTCCTGAAGACCTATATGTATCTATTCTTAAATCATCTGGATTAATATCTATTTCTATATCTTCAGTAATTTCTGGTAAAACTTCAACTGATGCAAAAGATGTATGCCTTCTTCCTCCTGCATCAAAAGGAGAAATTCTAACTAATCTATGAACTCCTTGTTCTCCTTTTAAATATCCATAAGCATAATCTCCAGAAACTGAAAATGTAACACTTTTAATTCCTGCTTCATCTCCATCTATATAGTCAAGTTCTTCTATTTTATATCCATTTGCATTTGCCCATCTAGTATACATTCTATATAACATTTCTACCCAATCCTGAGCTTCCGTGCCTCCAGCTCCGGGATGTAAAGTTACAATTGCATTGTTTATATCATATTTTCCAGAAAGCAATGTAGCAATTTCCAATTTTTCTATTTCTTTTTCAATTGGAGAAATACCACTTTCTATTTCTTGTTCTAAATCTTCATCATTTTCTTGTTTTAATAATTCATTTAATTCAATAAGGTTTTTAAGTTCATTATGTACCCTTTTATATTGCTCTATTTTATTTTTTATTTCAGTAATTCTTTTTAATACTTTAGAACTGTTTTTAGAGTCCTCCCAAAAATTATTTTCAGTTGTTTGTATTTCTAATGTAGATAACTCATTTTCTAAATTAGTAATGTCAAAGTGAATCACCTATTTTTGTTAATTTTTCATTTAACTTTTCTAATTTTAAAGCTGTTTCTTGTAAATCTATCAAATTATCACTTCCTTGTTTTTGGCTATATTATACCATAATATTTTTAGTTGTAAAGGAGTATATATTACCTCCTAAAACTATTGATTATTATTATATTAATTTATTAGTAATAAGTCAATAACGCATTGTATGTTGACATAATTTCTAAAAAGTAATATAATTATTTTATAATCTTTTTAGGAGGGTTTGCTATGCTAGAAAAATTTCGGGAAATTTCTCAACTTCTTGATGTAGACCCATTCTGGATTTGGCTGGTAATTGGATTATTAATTTTACTTTTTATTGTGAAGTGTATCTATCCATGGAAGCCAGTATGGAAATCCAAGAAAACCAAAGATAAAGATGGTAATGAGGTAACAACGTATTACCATTTAGATGTATAAATTATTATTTATATATAAACTGAAAAGGATTCTACAAATTACTGTAGAATCCTTTTCAGTAAATTTTACTCCCGAATCATAGCTTGAAGAAAGTAAAAATGACATAAAGCGCTAGTAGCTTCAACGCCAATACCTCCTTGGCATTTCCACCCATCCTTAAGATATTCATTTACTATGCTTTCTAATTTTTCGAGATCAGATGACATAATAATTTCATATTTCATACTTTTCCTCCTTGTGCATTTGCACTGACAATTGATGTTGATACTTATGATGTAATTGAGGATATATATATTACATCTATTAATAATTATAGATGTTTTATGTAAATTTGTCAATATTTCATTACAAATTTTTACCACAGCAGTTTTTATATTTCTTTCCACTTCCACAAGAAGTAGCTGCTTATGTATTATCAATATATTTAATATTTATAATATTATTGATATTTCAGGCTTTTGGAGGACTAAGTAACATTAAAATTATCAATATTATTAGTATTATTTTTATTATAAATATCATTTTTCTGTGGACAAATCGTGGACAATGTCAACATCCGTTTACCACACTCATTATATTCTATTACCAAATATAATCAAATGTATAAATTATCTTTTTATACATTATTCGTTCTTATTATATTATTTTTTTAAACAATAGTCAATGAGTAAGAAAATTACAAGAAATCATAAGAAAATTACAAGAAATCATAAATCAATTTTATATTTAATTATTTCTTTTATGGTTTTTGATTGTATTATGCTGTCATATATATCAGTTGCATATTTGCGAGATTCTTCTGTGCTTGATATGTAAAAATTTTCTGTTGTTTCGATATTTTTATGTCCTAAAATATCTGCAACATCTCTGATTTCAACTCCATTTTTTAATATTTTAGTTGCATAACTTCCTCTTAAATCATAAAACCTACTCTTAATTCCTAATTCATTACGAATAATCTTAAATGGTGAACGAGTTATATCTGTTCCTGTATAAGTCCCATCTTCTTTAGTAAAAACTAAATCTATATCGTTTTCATATTTTTCGTTAGGATTATTTTTTACTATTCGCATTTCTTTTATTTTGCCAGAAGTATTTTTTACATATTCAATATGGTAATAGACATATCTATCTCCATAAAGTTTTTTCAAATAATCTTGTTTATTTTTGTAATTTCGCAATGCAAACAATAAAGTATTGCTTATATGAATTTTCCTTGTTCCTGATTTAGTTTTTGTGCTTCCCAAAAACCATCTTCCCTTATCATCTTTTGGTTTATCATATACATTGTGCTTAATATTTATAGTTCCGTTACTAAAATCTATATCGTCCCAAGCTAATGCACATACTTCTCCTGTTCTCATTCCTGTATAACAAGCTGTTAAGAACACACAAGTAAATGTATCGTTATCTTTAAATTTGTTTAATATTTTATCTATTTCTTCTTGAGTATATAAATGTTTTATATTTTCTTGCATTTTGTCGAATCGTGGCAATCGTAAATCTCTAGCAGGATTATACTTTATAAATCCATAAATATTACAAGCATCTCTAAAAGATCCTTTTAGTACCTTTAAAATATTTTTAAAATATGCTGGTGCAAAATTATTTTCTTCACAAATTTCAGTTATAAATGAATTAAGTTTTACACTTGTCAATGTTGATAATCTATATTTGCCTAATTTAGGAACTATGTGATTTTTTATTATATTCTTATATGCTTGTATTGTGTTGTATTTTAAATTTATTTTACAATAATTTTCTAACCAATAATCTAAATAATCAGTATATGATATATTACATTCTTTAAATGGAATACCTGCGTTCAAATATTCCGTATATGCTTTATTTCCTTCTTCTTGTGCCTCTGCTTTTGTTTTGAATCCCGATTTTGTTATCCATTTTCGCTTTCCTTTTGCAGGAGCTATTTCAAATTGATATTGATATACTTTACCTCTCTTTTTTATATTTACATTAGCCATTATATATTATCATCTCCTACATTAGCAGTTAACTTTTTAATATTTGTCAAATCTGAAAGATCATTTCCTTCGTTTTCAATCAAAAATTTTTCTAATGTAGATTTTAATATTTTTGTACTTCCAAGTTTTAAAGCAGGTAGGTAACCTTTTTCTATTAAAGTGTATATATAGTTAGGACTAGAATGTAAAATTTTAGCCACTTCTTGAACTGTATAAATTAATCTTTCACTCATTATTATCATTTCCTCTCCAAAATAAAAAAGTCAGCATTTGCCAACTTTTTATTTTTCTTTATTTAATAAAATTTCTGCATATTTTTCTGCCTCTTTTTTAGAATGTAATTCTTGTAAAGGCTCATAAAATATTTGCATATTTTTTATATTTACTTCATTTGCAGAATTTAGTAAATTATGTAATGCAATTAAACCGTATGAAACAACTTGTTTCCAATTATATATTTTTCTCTCCATCATAACCTCCAAAATTATTTTTTATTTATTTTCTTTTCTTGATATTCATTCAAATATTTAATCTGTTCTTCATCTTCTAATTCTTGTTCTTCTGGGGTTTTTTTACTCCCACCTATAATAATTAGAATTAAAGGTAATCCAATTAATATAAACATTAATATAGCCATTGAAATAATATCTAACATTTCTTTTGCCTCCGATTTTCTAATTAGGGCTATTGGGGGAATAGCCCTAATTTAGATATTTTTCTTTTTTACTTTTTCCCATTTGTTAGACTGCTATTGTTTCTAGCAACATTGGAATTTCACCAACCAGAACTCTGGCTTGTACTCATTGCGTGTGACGCACCATTATAAAAGTATTATGGACTACCTTTATAACTTTACGCTCGTGCTGTGACTATACAAAAGTTTCCTAAACTGTCTTCACAATAAGATAACATTCCTATTGTTAATTTAAGTGGTCGATAACCCACCTAAAACGCAGCTCTTGTATGATCTAACAAATACATTATTCAATTTTCAATGTGCAATCCATACCAGAAGTTTTTTACGCTTCTACTATGAACAGCACTTGAAAACGAAAAAGGTTACGTTTTTTTTATAAATTTTTTTATTTAGCCAATTTTTCTGCAAAATTTTCTTCTTTTACTACACTAATTGCGTATTCAATTAAAATACTCTTTAAATCTTGGTCTATAACATTTTTTTCATTTAAGGAATATTTATCAATAAGAGGCATTATCTTTCCTATTACTAAAATCATTGACACTTCATCTGTTCTTGCCTTTACTAATATTTCATAAAATTTTGTTCTATTTTTCATAATTTCCCTCCATATATTTTTTCAAATTATTTATTGCTCGTAATTTCAACTGTTTTACTGCATTTTCGTTTATATTCATTTCTTCAGCAATAATTTTTATTTTTTTATTTTCATAATAGTATTTAACTATTACTTTTCTTTGATTATCATTTAATTTATTTAAAGCAAATTTCAAATCTCTTTTACTAAAAAAAGAATGGTCAGAATTACCCCTATTAGATAACTCTTCCCATTCTTCATTAGACATAGATATTTCCTTTTCTAATAAATATTTTTTATGTCTTAAATAATTTAAGCGTCTGTTTAATAAAGCCTTTCTCATATAATTTATGTACCTTGCAAATACAATATCGTTTGAAAATTCTTTTTCTTGATATATACATTTTTCGTCAATATCCTTTCTTTTCATTTTCTTTCTCCAATCTTCTTAGATTGGACAAATGCCTGAAAAATCAAAGAAAGTTATTAACTTATAAAACTTATCTTTTTATTTTCTATTTAATTATTACCCCATATCTAATCCCCCCATAACAAAAGTCTGTAAAATAATACAGCATATTTTTTAGCATCTTTTGAATCTTATTTTTTATCTACTGTGCTTTAATATACTTCCTTTAATTTTACAGACTTCTGTCCTAGAAAAAAGAATATACTCTTTTTTCTAGTTTGTCATAAAATCAGCAACAATCGGAAAAAATACGCAAAAATCAGCTTATTTTGTCGAATAGTTTAAGGCTATATAGCCAATGGTCATTCATTCTTCCTTATGGTAAAATTTGTATATCATTATTAGGAGGGTGTTATTATGGTTAAAATCATAATTGCCAATAATAATGATATTTTTTACAACAGCTTATCTAATATTCTTTTGCAAGATGAACTAAATATTGAACTAACAAAAGTACCACCAAACAAGTTAGGAAAACTAATTTGTAAAATCAAACCAAAAGATAATGTAATAATATTGGACTCAAAAACTTCAGTTATATTTGTAAAAAATATATTGAAGAATGCAATTGAAAATGTAGATACTAAAAAAGTGAATATCATTATTTTGGTGATCAATTCTGATAGCATATCCAATATTAAATACGAATACCATTATCACTTTTTTAAAACTTCTAATCATACAAATTTACTTGATATTGTAAAACTAGTGTCTGATTCCTTAAAAGATTGTTTAGAAATAGAAAAATCAATTAATGATTTATTAAATAGTCTTGGATTTACTTATTATTTTAAAGGAACTATTTATTTGAAGGATGCAATTCTATTTGCATATACTGAACGAAATTTATTATATGATACAAAAGCGCTTGTGAAAAAAGTTGCAAAAAAATATAAAATAAAAAACGATAGAATTGTTCGCTCTGATATGGATAGAGCCTTAAATAGTATGCTAACTTATATTAATAAGGATAAAATTTACAATATTTTTGGAAAACATTATGATGGAAGAATAATTAGTTTAAAATATTTTATTGACTTGTGTATTCGATATTTAGAAGAACAACGATATTGCTGTTTAGAAAATTAAAATAGGAACTACCCTCCACAAAGAAAAGCAGTTCCTTTGGTATAATATTGTATAAGAATTCAAATTGCAATCAGTTTCTTATACAATATAGATTTTATCATTCAAATATATCTAATTTATATCTAATTTATAAGTTCACTTTAAAAATGAGGGAATTATTTTAGTTGTTACAAATTTATCATTATTTTCTGTATTTACGATTAAGCCATCTTTTTCTAGCCTAAAATTATTCTCAAAGCTTTTCCATCCAGTAGTTTCTAGTTGTAAATAATTAATGTACTTTTCTAAAGTTTCATTATTCAATGTTATATATTTTTCCTTTACTGTAAAATTTATAATTTTATTAGTCTCATTTTCTATCATAAAACTTGCTATTGCATTTTCATAATCATCATTAGTATAAATATTTATTTTAGAGTATTGTATCAATCCACTATCATAATCCCACACTCTATAAATAACATAACCTTTAGAAAATTGTTCATAAAATTCTTGTTTTATAATATTCCTTTTTACTAACTCATCAACTTTATTTAAAATATTTGATTCATCTTCTATAACAACATTATTATTTTCTATGTTTATCAGTTTTTCTGCATCCATAAAATAGTCTGAAACACTTACATTGTATTGAACATTATTGTATATACTATAGATTGTTTTAATTAGTTCTGCTTGAATATTATTTTCATCTACATTTTGAATATTAGAATTTATAGTATAATCTTTTGCTAATAATTTATTTTCTTGAAGTCTTATCATCACTAATGGTACAATAAATGAAATTATAATAATAAGTAAAAGAATGAAATATGTTAATACATTTTTAAACTTCGTCATTTGCCACCTCCAGATACATACTTACCTTTGTTCCTTTACCTAATTTACTTTCAATAATTAGTTGACTCTTATGGAGTTCAGCTATTTTTTCACATATAGAAAGACCAATTCCATTTCTTCCATTGTTTCTTGCTCTCGCTTTATCTACCATGTAAAAGCTTTCTGTAATTCTTGGTATTTCTTCTTCTGGAATTCCACAACCACTATCTATAACAGATACCTTATATTTTCCTTTTTCCCTTTTACCTATTATTTTAATCAAATAATCTTTTGGATTTGCTTTTTTACTATTATCTATCAAATTTCTTAAGCAATCTTCTAGTAATACTTTATCAGCCAACACATAACTTTTTTCTACATCTAATTGAAGTCTAATATTACCCAACTCATCTTTTGTAGTATTATATAGCTCATTCATAAAACTGTTTATATCTACTTTTTCTATGTTAATATTTTCTTTTGATAATCCCATTAAATCCATTAGCTTATGAGATAATTTTTCTAATCTTTTTGCCTCATTAAAAATATAGGTGGCAGATTTTATATTTGTTTCATCATCATATTTTCCACTTTTTAAAATATCAGCATAGCCTATAATAGATGTCATAGGATTTTTTAATTCATGCGTAAAATTAGTTATAAATTCTTCTCTTTGCTTTATAGAAAGATTCAAATCATCTATTTTCTTTTCAATTGTTTCAATCATCATGTTAAAACTTTTAGCAAGTTCTCCTATTTCATCATTTGATTTTAATTTAATTCTTTCATTATATTGCCCTTTTGCTATTTTTTTGCTAGTTTCATTTAATTTTATAATAGGTCTAGTTAGTAATATAGATAAGATACATATAGATATTGCCGATATCAAAATAACTGCTATATCAATTTCATAAAAGTATGTTAATTGTCTATTTCTTTCTGTAAAAACATTTGTTATATCATACCTGCTAATCAATATTATTTTAGTATCATTGATGTCTAATTTTGAAGATATAAACATATATTTATTACTTTCAATATCATTTATAATATATGTTATATTTTCAGCATTTTTTAATTTTTCAAAAGTTGTATTATCTATTTCCATATTAGAATATACTTCTTCATCTTCTATATAAATACAAAATTTTCTTGAATTTTCAAGATATGAATTTAAATTTCGTGCATAGCTATTAACTTCCGTTTTTGATATTTCCCCATTTTCATCAATTTTACTATCTATATTATTCTTTAAGCCATATCTTTCTAATTTATAAGAATCTATATTTTGACTTAATGTTTGCTCAAACGAATGTTCAAAATTGCTATTTATTATTGCCATTCCTGCAATAGAAAATATTATTGAAATAATTGCCATAACAGATAGTATAATTTTTAGTGTAAACTTCATCCTACTTTTCCGTTTCCTCTCCATTAAAAATATAACCAACTCCATGAATCGTTTTAATTCTGTCCTTTAAATCTAATTTCTTTCTTATCCTTTGTATGTGTAATGTAAGTGTTGTTGTATCTAATTCTTCATCTCCCCATACTCTTTCATAGATATTTTCTCTTTTTAATGCTTTATTCTGATTTTCATATAAATATATAAATAAATCAAATTCTTTAGGCGTTAGTTTTACTTCTTTTCCACCCTTCTTTACATTTCTGCTTTCTAAATTTATTTCAATATCTGCTATATTTACTTTTTTATGACATCTTCTAATTACTGCTTCTACTCTTGCTAGTAGCTCATCAATTTCAAATGGTTTTACTATATAGTCATCTGCTCCTAAACTTAAACCTTTTACCTTATCTTTTAATTGTCCTTTTGCAGTTATAAATATAACTGGTGTTTCCATTGTTTTTGCATATTCTAATAGTTCATAGCCATTAAATTTTGGTAGCATTATATCCAACAAAACTAAATCATACCTACCTGTTTCTATTAAATTTGCTCCATTCTCTCCGTCTAACGCATAGTCAACTTTATATCCATTATGACTTAATGCAATTTTTATTAAATCTACTATTGGAAATTCATCTTCTACTACCAAAATTTTATTCATAGCTAAACCTCTCATTTACCAAAATTCTTACATAAACTTTTATAACAAAATCCACCTAATACAATTGGAATTATTAAATATAACCAATATAAATTCTGACCTGAAAGTAATATTTTGCTTACATTTAGCATTTGACTTACACTTATTACATTTGCAAACTCAAATTTAAGTTGTGTTAATATTATTGGAATCAGTAATATGCTACTTGTTGCTAAAATAGTATAGGTTGTATTTTTAAGTTTAAAAGAAATCCATAATATAAATAATATAATACTGTCAAATACTATAAATCTAATCATATACATTATTACTATATACTCCAAAATACTCATAGTGGTTGGCAGATTTGAAAATTCAGACATACTTGTTATACTGGCTGTAATGTTACTAAATCCGTATATTTCTCCAATTTTTATTATTTCTGGAACAATGCTAATAGCAAATATAATTAAACTTGCTAATATGCATACCTTTATTTTATTTTTCGCTGTATATTTTTTCCCTTTTGGTGTGGTATTTAATATTTTAATCATTCCAGTTCTATATTCCATTATGAATATTCCTGTAAAGCACATAATACTAACCATTATTATATAAATATCACTCTCTAAAAAAGAGTTTTTATTTACTCTTAGTAAATCTTTATACCCAGTATCATAAACAAATTCAGCTTTTGGGTTGTTTTTAATATATTGATATTGATTATATACCTTCAAAAATACTTCTTGTGTAGAAAGTATTTGATTGTAAGGTTCTTTATATCTTTCTGCTTCTTCTTGTGTGATTTCTCCATTCATAACTTTTTTATCTATATTTGTTATTGATATTTGTGCCTGTTCGTATTTTTCTTCTTCTGCTTGAATAAATTTTTCCTTATCAACTGTAAGTTCTCCTTCTAGTGATGTCATATAGTTTTTATATATGTTCTCGTTAAATGAAATATTTTTGTTTATATGATTTAAGCAATATATCTGAAATACTACAAATAAGATAAGAACAATTATTACTTTGTTTGTTACAAATATTTTAAATGCTTCATTTGCAAATATACTATGGTTTATATGTGTTTTAAAAAATTTAATTTTTCCTAATTTCTTAAAAAGATAATTTTCTCTTATTTGTAGGTCTTTCTTTGTATTAAAAATATATACATTTGCTGTTCCTGATGTTAACAACAATATTATAGCAAAAAATATACTTAAAGTTAATATATTTTGCATATTTCCTAATATATTTAAGTTAGTATATGTTTTAAATATTCCATTTACTTCTATCAGATTTATAATATTCACAACTCTGAATACATTGAAATTTGATATAGGATCAATTGTAATATATAAAATATAACTTATTCCAAATATTCCAATTAGAGTTATATAACTAGATATATTATTTCTTGAAACACTTGAGATTAAGAGTATCATTAGCGATATAATGAAAAGCATTATTATTTTTGTAATTATAAATAATACTAAATATTGCCATATATTTATTTGTAATGTGCAATAAATAAATGTATTTATAGACTGTATACTAGCATTCAAGTTTCCATAGCCAATACTTATTCCATAATATATAAAATTTATGCCATACATAATTATTGAGATGGCTATAATGTAAAGAAACATTACTATTATCTTTGAAAAAATAGTCTTACTTCTTCCATTTTTTGTACTTTTAATAAGGATCAATAAGTTTTTTTCTCGTTCTTCATATATAATGATTACAGCAATTACAAATATCAATAAAATAACAAATATATCTGTTACTCCCATTTGTGTAAATGTGTTTATTCCTTTGGAAGGTGTAAAAGTTACTTCTGTATTTTGCATTTTTTCATATTCTTTGGCAGTATCTTTTATATTTTTACTAGAAAAATCATCTTGTGAATCTTTAAAAATGGATATTGTTTCTAGGTTTTCTGCTTTGTCTAATATATCTTTTACAATTTGCGTATAATTTTTGCTTTCTCCATACTCGTTTTTTATTTCTTCCCAAAAAGAAAATTCTTTTCCTATATCACCTGTATATTTATATGTAGCATTTTCAAAATCATCTATATATTTTTCATAAAGATTTATATTTTCTTGTTTAATACTTTCAGAGTATTCTCTCATATAGTCATTTTCACTATTTTCTAAATTTTTAATATTATTAATTATATTATAAGCATAATTTTTTTCATATTCACTTTCTATTAAATCGCCTTTTTCTTCTTCAGATAAATCTTTTATTTCCATATTTAAAAGTTTATATGCAGAATTAGGTATCTCATTTTCATTCAATTTATTTGTGATATGAATTATAATAATATTTGCTAAAATTAGAGCTAATATGGTAAATATAAACAGTTTATTTGTGAATATTTTGAGGAACTCAAACTTAATTATTTTTTTCAAAACTATTCTCCTCCTTATTCTCAAAAATATTCATATAAACATCTTCTAAATCTCCATTTGGTGCATACTTTTCTATTAACTTTTCAGGAGTGTTTTTTTCTATTAAAACACCCTCTTTTAATATTACAATTTCCTTTGCAATATTCTCAATATCTGGTACTATATGTGTTGCAATTATGACGATACTTTTACTAGAAAGCTCTTGCATTAGTTTTTTTACCCTTACTCTTTCTTTAGGATCTAATCCTGCTGTAGGCTCATCAAAAATGATAAGTTTTGGATTACCTAAAATGCAACTTGCAATAAGTAATCGTTGTTTCATTCCTCCAGAATACATATTTATCTTTTTATCTAATTCATTTTGTAAATTTACTTTTTTAGCTGATTCTTCTATTTGTAATAATATTTCTTTTTTAGGTATATCTTTTAATACTGCAATATAATTTAAGAATCTCTTTCCAGTAAAACCATTATAAAGACCTTGTTGTTGTGGCATATATCCTAATATTTCTCTATATTTCACACCTAATTTCTGATAATCCATTCCATTCCATAATATTTCTCCATTATCTGCCTTCAAATTGTCTGTAATAATATTCATAAGAGTTGACTTTCCTGCACCATTCGGTCCTAGCAAACCATATAGCCCATTGTCAAATTTTAAATTTATATTATTAAGAGCCACTTTTTTACCATAGCTTTTACTTAAATTTCTAATCTCTAACATATTTTTCCCTCTCAATATTTTTTAATCTGTATTTTGCATATCTATATATTCAGCTTTTGAGTTCCAGTAATCCACTTTTTTTATTAAAGCATAATTTGTTTTTTCTATATCTTGTTGAGTCGTTCCAGCCCAAGAAGTGTATTCATCTCCCATTTCATACCCAGTTTTTACAAAATAGTAATCATTATTTTCAGATAATATTTCTACTAGATAATCATTTCCATCTACTAATTTGAAATTTTTATTTTCTTTTGTCGCTAAATCTATATAATATGCACTATCTACTTTTCCTGTATTTCCAGAATAATAAACATATTGTAATTTATTATCATATATACCTTGAATACTTGCTCCTGTTTTTGGCAATTCATACAATGTTTCTTTTTGCTTAGTTTGTAAATCTAGGCACTCTAATTTAGTACTGTTTATTCCTATAAAATAAACTTTTCCATTGTTACAACTTATCTCAGACATATTTTTATAAACATCTTTATAAATTTCTGTTTCTTCTAAATTTGATAAATTAAACAGTTTTATTACCTTTGTGGAATTATTTAAGTTGTTAATATAGCCTGTATCATCAGTTAAAAAATTTTCAGGATCTTGTTTGTAGTCTATTTCTTCCAATACTATATTATTATTATACACTCCTAATATTTCTCTATTATTACCGTTAAATAGCTCGTCATATTTCCCTGTTTCTAAATTTATTTTTACTAATATTCTTTCTGTTTCAACGGATGTATAAGAGTTACTACCTGTTTCTATACTTTTACTTTTAATAAAAAATGTATATAAATCATTTCCGTTCAAAATATATGTTGTATCTATTTGAACACCTGATGGACATTCAAATACTTTTGTTTTATTTGTTCCATCTAAATTCATTTTATAAATAACTGGTGTTTCTGCTCCTGAACTTTCGTTTATTCCTTCATCTGTTATGACCAAACTATTTCCTCCTGCATTTCCACTTGAAGATACTAAATATAAATTATTATTGTATACAAATATATTTCCCATATCTGCAATATCTAAATATGAACTACATTCTGAAGTATTATGTTTACAGTTTGGCTTGTTGCATAAATAAATTTCTTTTCTAGTTGCATAATCAAAATATTTTATATTTCTATTGGTCTCTCCATCTGCTATGTAATAATATCCTTTATCATAATAATTTGTCTTTCCGTTTTGTACTAAACAAAATTCATCTGATAAATTATTTTTTTCATCACTCTCATTTGTTGTGCTAGATATTACATCTCCTATCTTTTGTTTTTCCTCTTTAGGAATTAAAAAGAAAATTACACTTCCTAAAATAAGTACAATTAAGATTATTAAAATTATTTTTTTTAACATACTTTACCTCCTAAATTTAAAATCAGCAAAAAAAATTTCAATGCTAGTTTTATTCTAACATTGAAATATATCTAAAATATATCTAAGTATGTTTTAATCTATAATTCGGAATAATATTTTTTATTCATTACAATTATTAACTAAAATTGTAATTTTTAATGCTTTCTTGTTCTTAATTTATCAATAATATAAAAAATAATATCTAAAAATATTCCAAGCATTATACCAAATATGATTTCTTCATTTTTTTCTCCCTGTGCTACTTTTAATATCCTACATAAAAATACTGCAATAATTGGAATAACTATATAAAATAAATATTTTAAATATTTTTTCATAAATCCTCCTCCTACAAATTACTATAACTCTCTCAAATTACAAAATTGTAATTTGTGTTAATCCTTAACGATTTTATTTATATAAATTGCATAGCTAATTGATACAACTATTAAAAATATTGGAACAATATATGTTAATATGGTGTTTTCAACATTAAATATTGCTAGAGAATTAGTAACTGAGTGTGTTATTATACAAGGAATTAATGACTTGCTTTTATAAAATATAATAACAAATAAGTATCCAATAGCAGTTGCATAACATACTTGCATTAATGTTGGAATAATATCTGCACCATTAAACAAATTAATTATATGTCCAATACCAAATGTTAAAGCACCTACTATTATGGCACTTTTAATATTATCTTTTTCCATCATTTTAAACAAAAACCCTCTAAATATTATTTCTTCAATAAATCCAACATTTATCATAGTTAATATATAAAATATAATTTCATTTGTCCTATTATTAATATTAATTCCATTCCACAAGTTTACAGTTGCTATTAAGATTAATGGAATGAAGAATAAATATTTTTTTGAATTTCTAACTTTTGTAAGACCATAGTATTTTGTTCTTTTTAAAATAATCATAAGCACAATTAAAAAAATAGAAAAAATAGTATTAATAATTGCACTTCTATAATCAGTTAATCCAAAATTTTGCATACAATATGAATTGATAATCACATACAATAAAATTAATAATATGCAAAATAAAGTTTCGTTTTTTTCAAATATTTGCTTCATAGTTTTACTCCAATCTTTTATATAAATTACTATTTGTTTGCTACATAATACCATAAATGAGAGCAATTACTCTCATCTAAAATTTAAACTCTTAGCTTAAATGTTTTTGGTGCATATTTATATGCAAGAAATAGTGAAATCAAACAATATGCTATACAGAATACTATTGTTGCTATACCAAAAGTAAATATAGGCATTTGTATTTGTATCATATACCAACAAACAATATAAGTTAAGCCTTGTACTACTTTATATGTACTACTTTTCATTTCTGTATTTACATTATAAGGCTGTAGTAAATAATACATTACCAAATAATGAACTGAAAAGAATATACTCATTGCTATAATTGATACAAATTGAATTGCATAATTTATTGGATTATCTGTTCCTCCAGATAAGTACAATAATAATGCTAATCCTCCTCCCATTAATACTGCTGGTAATAGATTAATTGTAATTAATGTTTTTAATCTTTCTTTAAAAATTCCCAAAATAACCTTTGGTGTTCTATAAATTCTATATGTTAGCATACTATGATCGCAATTCATAAACATTGCTTGTGTAACACTAGAACTTCTATTTATACAATACATTATAAATACAAAGTATGGTAAATATACCAGTAATATTTCATTTGTTTTTACTTTAAAATCGTTATTCATTTGAATACCAATAATCATTGCTATTATAATAAGCAAGATAACTATTGACTGTTTCTTTACAGCTGTTGTTAGTATCTTTCTATGTCTTTTAACAAACAAATCGTGGAAATATGCAAAACCAGATTTATTGCTTGTATAGTTTTTATCTAATTCTATTTGTTTTAGACTGGTATCTTTCATCGCTTGTGTTCCAGTTGCTTTTTCTTGTATATATACATTAGATTCTGTTAATACTTGTTTATACATTCTTCTATAATCGTTAAAATTATGTATTTTTACTAAACTTACAATTCCTAATATTACTGCAATTATAAATACATATAAAAATATAGTTTGATTTAATGTTATATTAATTGCTGGTAAACCATAAGCAAGAAGTAGGCATATTCCTACAAATCCCCACACAAATTTTGTTGGTAAATTTTCATTAGATGCCTTATTTGTTTTCTTAAAATCATATATACAGTAATTCATAACAATTAATTTTATTCCTAGTACAAAAAACGGAATTGCAATTTGAATCCAAAGTGGTACACCTGCTATCATACCAAATAGAATTGTAAATGGTAAAAATCCAACAATCAATTTAATTAATTGGTAATAATAATTGGATAATCCGTATTCCCTAGCATTTATATTCATTAGAATTATTGCATAATATTTATCTTTTGTAGGATTAAGCATATAAGTATTTAAAACTCCTCCTGCAAGTGTTAGAAATGTAAATATATGTATAAATGTATCTGCATTATTTGTTTTATACCAAGACAATGCCATAAATATCATTGCTGCAATATATATAACTTTACCAATAAAAATATTTATTATTTCCCAAAGAATACTAATAATACCTGCAAATATTTTTAGTCCTTTATTTTTGTATAAACTATTTGGTAATATTCTTTTTATTAAAGGTAACTGTTTTAAAGAATAAATAATACTATTTGTTCTATATGTATTCTGTAATTTAAAGGAAGTGAAAAATGTTTTTAGCATTTTATTTTTCCTCCTTTAGTGCTTCTAATATTTTGTTTTTTAGATGTTCATTATCTATATTGTCTTTATCTATTTCTTCTAAAATACCTTTATTTAAGATAACTATTTCATCACATAAATCTAATGCAAGTTCCATTATATGAGTTGAAAAAATAATTATGTGATCTTTCTTAATTTCTCTTAACATTTGTTTCATTTCTTCTGCAACTACTACATCAAAAGATGTTAAAGGTTCATCTAATAATAAAACATTTGGATTTGCAATTATATTTACAAGCATTTGCATTTTGTTTTTCATACCATGTGAATAATCTTTTAGCAATCTATCTCTATCTTCTTCTTCGATTTTCATAAACTCAAAATATTCATCTATTGTTTTTTCATTTTTTATTCTTTTTTTATTAATATCAATAAAGAATTTTAAAAACTCTCTTGCTGTTAAAAATTCTGGTACATTTGGTGTAGATAAAACATATCCTACATCTTCTGCTTCCATTTTTCTTTTAACATCGTTATCTTCAATATAAAAATCTCCAGCATCTATATCTAAATCTTCATTTAGGCAGTTAAAAAATGTTGTTTTACCTGCTCCGTTTCTTCCTAGTAAACCATATATTTTTCCTTTTTCAAATTCAAAATTAATATCTTTTAATACTTCTTTTTTTTCAAAGTTCTTTTTTAGACTTTTTACAACTAATTTCATAACATTCTCCCTTATTTCTACATTAATTACTCCTGCAATAGAATACCATATATTTTTAAATTTTTCTACTATTTAACTGCATATTTTATATAAATTTACTTAAATTTTTTCAAATTTAAAGAGAACTACATTGCAGTTCTCTTTGCTAATTCAATTATTTCCTATTTTCTATTTCTAATTCTCCCCTTCTTAACCTAAGAATTACATCTGTTTGTTTTGCTAGGTCCTTTGAATGAGTTACGATAACCACACATTTATTCATCTTATGAGAGCAGTCTTTAAGTATTTCCATAATACTATTAGCTGTATCTTCATCTAAATTTCCTGTTGGTTCATCTGCTAATAATACTGGTGCTTCCGAAGCTAAAGCTCTTGCTATCGCCACTCTCTGTTGTTGACCTCCAGATAACTTTAAAACATTTCTTTTCATTTCTTTATCTGTGAGTCCTAATTTTTCTAAAATAGGTTTTGGTGGTAGTTTTGAAGCTATTGATACATTTTCCATTGGTGTTAAATAGTCAATTAAATTATAACTTTGAAAAATAAATGATACATTATCTTTCCTATGCTTTGCAAGTCCATAATTCTCAATATTCTCTCCTTTAAATAATATCTCTCCTTCAGTTGGTGTATCAAGTCCACCTAGTAAAGATAAGAATGTTGTTTTTCCACTTCCAGAGTGTCCTAATATTGAATATACCTTACCTTCTTCTAAATTTACATTTATATTTTTAAATACTATACTATCTCTTGAATAAGCATATTTTAAATTTTTTATTTCTAATATAGACATTTCCATTCCTCCTTAATCTATTCTACTAAAAATATCTCTTGGTTTTATTTTGGTAATTTGATAAATTGATATTATTGTTGATACTAATATAATTAGTAATCCAATTCCACTTACTAATAACCAATCAAATATATTTACACTTATTTCTATACTATTTGTAATACTACTAATCAATTTACTATCTACTATTTTTGTTGCAATAGAACTTGTAAAATATGATAGTATAAATGCTGGTACAGATACCATAAGAATTTCGATTATTTGTTGCCATATAATATCTTTTTTACTAATTCCAACAGAAAGTAATATTGCTATTTCGTTTATCCTATGTTTAGTCCAAAGATTTAATATTAAAACTATCAAAATTATACTAATTATAAATATTACTATAATTGCTGTTGATACAATTTTTTGTATTCCTTCTAATGCTTCTTTTGTATTTTTAAAATTACTATCATTTTTTGTAATCTTGCAATTATCCCAATTTACATTTTCTATTTTCTTCATTTCTGAAATTAAATTATCTAGTTCTCCTGGATCTTCAACTTCAAAATCTCCATATTGACTATTATCACTATCTGTTTCATAAATAAGATTTGAAGTTGTATTTAAGTCTGTAAAAATAATATTTTCAAATAGATTTGTTGTATCCATATATTCTTCCGAATCGCTTTTTCTGGTACTTGTAAATATTCCAATTATTTGAACTTCTACTCCTATTTCATTTCCTTCAATATTATTTAATACAATATAATCTCCTATCTTTAAGTTATTGTTATTTGCAAAATCTTGGTGTACTAATGCCACTTGTTTTTTATCTGGTGTGATATGTTCTCCATTAGTTAATTTAAAGCCCTCATCTGTGAAATAACTGTCTTTTTCCGAATATCTATCTCCTACTACTCTACCTGCATTTTCATAAACTTTTAGTCCTACATCATCTCTTGTTTTTAGCTTATTGCTGTTTGTATCTCTATACTCTGAAACTGTGTAGCTTCTTAAATTATAACTATCTGTAATGCCATCTATATTTAATATTTGATTTACAACACTTTCATCTAATCCATTTTCTAATGTTTTTGCATTTACGGTAAAACCACATTTTAAAGCCTTTCTAACATTTGCATCTGCCATACTAGATGATGAGTTAATTGAAAAGCACACTATAAGCAATGTTGCCATTATTAGAATAATAGAAAATAACAATATAGTTCTTACTTTTTTTCTTGTAGTATATAAATATGCTCTTTTTACAAAATTCACTATCAACCACCTCAATTCATTTGAGATAAAATTTGTCTTGGTTTTTTATTCATTATAGGAATACAAGAAATAATAACTATCGCAAGTAATATAACTATTCCTATTCCTGTAATTAATGCAAATTGACTATTTTGAATAATTACACTTTCTGCTACTTTTCCAAAGGCTTGTCCTAAATTTCCTGCAATTAATTTGCTAAAGAAATATGAACCTGTGAATGAAATCGCAGATATTATTAACATTTCTATAATGAATTGAATCATTATTGTTGCTTTTGATTTACCAATCGAAAGTAATATTCCAATTTCTCTTCTTCTTCCTTTAATACTCATAAAAACAATTATACTTATTACACTAATACTTACAATTATCGCTATAACAATTAAACTAATAATTAATGTACTTGAATTGTCTACAGATTCTTGTGTATTTTGATAAATTTCGTCATTTGCATAAATATAAAAGTTGTTCCAGTTTATATCTTTAATGTTTTGAACTTCTTGAATGATAGAATCTAAATTTTCTGGATTTTCAACATAGAAATCTACAACATTAAATTTTCCACTTCCTACATCATCATAATTAACATACAACTTATCTGCTAAATCTGCACTTAAAAACACATAATCATTGTAAACAAAATATCCAGAAAGGTCATAAACTTTCTTGTCATCACTTTCATCTGCTGTATCTCCCATTACTCTAAAAATTCCTATAACCTCCACATCTACAAACGGATCATCACTTAGTGGATCATTTACTACTGTCAAAGTATCACCTAGTTTTAAATTATTTTTTTCTGCATAGGCTTCGCTTATTATAATAGCATTTTCAGTATCTGGTGTAATGTGTTCACCTTCCACTAACTCAAAAATATGTGAGGTAAAATAATTGCTATATTGGGTGTTTATATTTGTAACACTTAAAGTCTGTGAGTCTACTAAATAATCACCTACATATCTGTCTGTTTGATATAAATATTCTCCATCTTTTAAAATAGAAGATATAGAATCAACTGTTGCATTGTAGGCTTTTATTCCTTCAACACTTGCAATTTTTTCTATCATATCATCTGTAATAGGATCAGATGTCAAATAAGTATTTCCTTTTTCGTCTGTTTCCATTCCTCCAGATTCGTAATTTCTCTCAACAGAAAAACTTGTTCCTGTTGCTTCTTTAAATTCTTCTGTTTTTTGTTCTTCTGCATTTAATACTGCTATCCCAGATAAAGTAAGTGTTACAACCATAAATAGAATAAGTAACAGCAAAATACTTACTTTCCACTTTCTAAATAAATATAAGATACTTCTTTTTAATAAATTCATCTTTCTTTCCTCCTTCGCTCTATTTTTACAACCAAAAAATGGAGTTAAGGTGTAGTTAAGATGTAGTTTTGATATATATTTTTCTTCATTCAAATATCTTTTGTTACTTCAATTTTGTAGTTATATTTTCCAGCCATAAAAATAGACTAGCCTTTTGACTAATCTAAATTATAATATAATATCAAAT
>CAMMTN010000015.1 GCA_946499885.1 uncultured Clostridium sp.
GTGCCGACGATATTTGTGGGTTACCCTGCTGAGAAAATAGGTTGTCGCCAGTGTTAAATATTCCTCATTAGCTCAGTTGGTAGAGCGCTCGGCTGTCGAGCAGGTTGAAAAACCAAGAAGTTAGCAGCTCTATAAGGAAACTTATAGATGAAAAAGGTGGCTAATTCGGTGAAAGCCGTAACAGTAACGCTGATGGTAACACCGAGCAAGGCGAAAGCTATGTGTAGAGACTTTACACCACCTACCTAAGTCATAAGATATGGTAAAGAGAAAGTCCAGACTACAAATTATATATAATATAATGCTAGTGAAAATTAGTGTAGTGCAGTAACCGATAGGTCGTTGGTTCGAGTCCAACATGAGGAGCCATAAAGAGTAACAGATAAGAAATTATCTGTTATTTTTTTCGTATACACTAGTAAATTTAAATAATGTATTGTATAATTATTTACATAGGACAGTAAATGTATGATAAAAATATGTGAAATATGTAACAAAAAATTTGAAACTAAATCTTCTACTAGATTGTATTGTTATGAATGTAGTGGTGAATCTACAAGGAATAACTATATTACAAGAAAGCATCAAAAAACAATTTTAAGAAGAAGTATGAAATTACAAGCTCATGGAAAGAATATAAGCAGGAAGCTTTAAAATGTATTTTAGTATGTTCAAATTGTCATAAGGAAATACATAGTAGAATTGGTTATAAGAATATTTTATGAAGAGTCATGAAAAGATATTTAAAAATAAAAAAGTAATAATATTAGATAATAAAGTAATTGAAACAATAAAGAAATATTTAGAAGACAAGAATAAATATTTATGAAAGTAGGATAAAAAATGGATTTTGAATTGGCTAAAAAAGTATTTCAAGAATATTTGAAAAGATATAATGTAAAAGATGGAAGTATAGCATTAAAAATAAAACATACTTATGAAGTTGTTAAAAAAAGTGAATATATAGCAAATGGATTAAGATTAGATAAAGAAAAGATAGAGTTAGCAAAGATAATAGCATTATTACATGATATAGGAAGATTTGAACAAATAAAAGAATTTGGAGAATTTAATGATAAAAAAATAGAACATGCAGAATTTGGAGTAAAAGTATTATTCAATAATGGATTAATTAGAAATTTTATTAATGAAGATAAATATGATAGTATAATATACAAAGCAATATATAACCATAATAAATATAAAATTGAAAAAAATCTAAATGAAAAGGAGCTACTACATTGCAGAATAATTCGAGATGCTGATAAACTGGATAATTTTAGAGTAAAAGAAAAAGACAAAATAGAAGATATGTTTCCTATTTAATGACAACAAAAATGAATGCTGGTATCGATGATAAAGAAATTGTAAGAGTAAATAATTGGAAGGAGATTTATGAAGAAATAGAAAAATATAAGAATAACTAAAAAGTAACAGATAAGAAATTATCTGTTACTTTTTGTATTATATATCAATGAATAAAAATAAAATATTAAATATATACCTATATAAGAAAATAAAACATTTCTATTGTAAAATCTTATAAAAAATGGTAGAATTTATGTGTAATTTAAGGTAGGGGGAAGTTTAATTTTGAAAATCTTAGAAATATGTCAAAATCTAACCAAAGAAATTCCTTCAGAGCAAATATATATGAATGAACCTATGAGCAAGCATACAACTTTTAAAGTAGGTGGAAATGCAGATATATTTGTAAAGGTTAAAAATATAGAAGAACTAAAGTATGTTATAAAAATAGCTAAGAAAAATAATATACGCATTTATATAATCGGAAATGGTAGCAATATTCTTGTTAAAGATAGAGGGATTAGAGGAATAGTTGTAAAAATAGAATTTGAATATATAAAATATGAAGATATAGAGAATAATGAAAACTCTGGCAGAAGCAAAGAAGTAATAGTTACAGTTGGAGCAGGAGTCAAACTTATGGCGCTTGCACAAGAGTTATTAAAAAGAAGTATTACAGGTTTTGAATTTGCATCAGGGATACCAGGAACTATAGGTGGAGCAGTTAAAATGAATGCCGGTGCATATGGCACTGAAATGAAAGATATAGTTGTTAGTACAAAATGTTTAGATTTAAAAAGATATGATTTAATTGGAGAAAAAGTATATATAGACGATATTGAAATAACAGAGCCAATAGAGAAAGCAAATGAACCAACAATTACAGAATTATCAAATGAAGGACAGAAATTTGAATATAGAAATAGTATTTTTTCTAGCAAGAGATATGTTATATTAGAAACTAAATTAAAATTAGCTTATGGAAATAAAGAAGAAATAGAAAATAAGATGAAAGAATTAAATCTTAAAAGAAGGCAAACACAGCCTAATAAGCCAAGTGCTGGAAGTACATTTAAGCGAGGAGAAAATTTTATTACAGCAAAATTAATAGATGAGTGTGGACTAAAAGGATATAAAATAGGTGGAGCAAAGGTATCAGAAAAGCATGCAGGCTTTGTTGTAAATGATGGAGATGCCACTGCTCAAGATATTTTAGAATTAGTTACATATATAAAAGAAACAGTTTTTGAAAAAACAGGAAAGAGTATATGTTTAGAAGTTGAAGTTTTAGGAGAGTGAAGTTGAAAAAAATAAATTTGTGTATTTGGAAGAAAAATCTAAGTATGTAATAGAAAAAGGAAAAATACTTATAAATAATAGAAAGGATAGAAAATAAATGAGAGGTTTTTTTAGATGGTTTAAGGCTAATACAAAAATGAAAAGATGGATAATATTAATAATTATAGGAATACTGCTTTGCTTATATGGAATGTCAAAAATTTTAACAAGTAATCAAATAGAATTTATAGAGTTAGCTAAAATTGTAGTTATATTTGCACTAGGTTTTATATTTATTGTATATAGCATAGTAGCAGTGCAAAAAAGAACATTGGAAATATTAGTAGAAGATACAGATAAAAGAAATTTAGAAGAAAAATCTAATGTTAAGTCTTTAATATTTAATAAAAGAGTGTATAATCAAGGTCCAAAAATTGTTGTTATTGGTGGAGGTAGCGGTTTAAATTCAGTTTTAAAGGGACTTAAAAAATATACGGATAACATTACTGCAATTGTTACTGTATCAGATTATGGAGCACAAAAAACAGAATCAAGAAGAGTTCTTGAAGCTTTACCATTAGATGATATAAAAGAAAGTATAGTTGCTCTTTCAGAAAAAGAAGATGCAATGGAAAAATTAATGAATTTTAAATTTAAATATGGCAGACTTAAAGAATTATCCTTTAGTGATATGTATTTTATAGCAATGCAAGATACTTATAAAGATTTTACAGAATCTGTTAAGCAATCACAAAGTATTTTTAATATGACAGGGAAAGTACTTCCAGTTACAATGGAAGAAATTAAAATTTGTGCAGAACTTGAAGATGGAACAGTTATAGAAAGCAAAGAAAAAATACCAGAAGTTATAAATGAAAAAACATGTAAAATAAATAGAATATTTATCAATCCATCAAATTGTAAAGCATCACCAGGAGTTATAGAGGCTATAATGGAAGCAGATGCAGTAGTTATAGGACCAGGAAGCTTATATACTAATGTAATACCAAATCTTTTAGTGAAAGGTGTAGCAAAAGCAATAAAAGAAACTAAAGCTTTTAAAATATATGTAAGTAATATTATGACTGAGCCTGGACAAACAGATAATTATACTTTATCAGAGCATATTAAAGCAATAAATGAACATGTGGGAAAAGGTATTGTAGAGTATTGTATATATGACACTGGAGAAATAGTACCTGAATACATAAGAAAATACAATATGGAAGGATCAGAACTTGTAGAGCAAGACACTTCAAAGGTTAAAGTAGAAGGAGTATATTTACTACAAAGAAAACTTTCATATATTGAAAACGGATTTATACGCCATAATCCAGATGCAATAGCAGCATCTATTATAGAATTAATTTGTGATGATTTAAAATTTAACAATATGGAAAATAATACTAAGTATATGATGCTTAACAATAAACTTAAAGATAGTAAGAAAAACTTAAAAGTACAAGATAAAGAAAATAAAAAGAAAATAAAAGAAGATAAAAAAGATGACAAAGATAAACAAAGAAAAAGTAAATTCTTTAAAAAGTATAGCCAAAGAATTGAATCTATACAAGAATCTGATTTAAAGCAAAAGAAGAAAGAAGAATTACGAAAAAGAAGAGGCTAAAAAAAGAATTACAATTTTGACGCCTACAAACTTCATTTGAAATTTAAGTGAGCGTACCAAAAGTACGCCTCATAAATTTCAAATTCGTTTTCCTAGGCAAAATTTAATTCTTTTCCAACCATAGATTTGTTCCTTAGGAAAGGAATGAATTATAAAGATGAAAACGGAGGAAACAAATGAAATATAATAAACAAAGCTTGTCCTTAGAAGAAGGATTAAGAAGAGAATGGATAATAACTAATGGAATAGGGGGATATAGTAGTTCAACTATAATAGGAGCTAATACTCGTAAATATCATGGACTACTTGTAGCACCTTTAATGCCACCAGGAAATAGGCAATTAATATTATCCAAAGTAGATGAAAGCATAGAAATAGACGACAAAGTACACAATTTATATACAAATGTTTGTAAAAACTTTATATCTGATGGATATAAAAATCTAATTAGTTTTGAAAAAGAGTACATTCCAATTTTTACATACCAAATTGAAGATACAATCATAAAGAAATTTATCTGTTTAGAACATGGAAAAAATACAGTTGGAATTTATTATTTCATAAGAAATGGATTTAAAAAATCTAAATTAAGATTAGCACCAGTTGTAAATTTTAGAGGATTTCATACAATTAATGAAAAAAATAATATTGATTTAAAGCAAGAAATAGAAAAAAATAAAGTAAAACTAATAATAGATAATAATTCGCAAAGTCCTGTATATATTTATGCGTCAGATGGAAAATATTTAAAGCATGATAATGATATGTTTAAGAACATGTACTATATTGAGGAAGAAAAAAGAGGACAAGGTGCAATGGAAAATCATGCTGTTCCAGGAGTATATGAAATAGAATTAAATCCAAATGAAGAAAAATACATTACTTTTGTATGTTCATTAGAACAAAATATAGAAGAAATTAATGGAAAAGATTTGATTAATAAAGAAATTGTAAGATTAAGCTCTATAATATATAACACATATTTGCTAGATGAAAAGCAAAAAGAAGCAAAAGAACCTGCATATATTGATATGATTAAAAACTTTGTAATTGCTACAGATAATTTTTTAGTATATAGACCATCATTTGCACTACATACAATAATTGCAGGATATCCATGGTTTTTAGATTGGGGAAGAGATACTTTAATTTCTTTTGAAGGATTATTACTAAAAACTAGAAGATTTGAGGAAGCAAAAGAAGTACTTTTAACTTGCATAAGAGATATAAAATATGGATTAGTACCAAATCGGTTATTCGGGTTATGATTCTAGACCACTATATAATAGTGCAGATGCTTCACTTTTGTTATTTGAACAAGTTAAAAAGTTCTTAAATTATACGCACGAGTACGAGTGGGTAAGAAATAATATATATGTATCTTTAGTAAAAATAATGAATGCATATCAAAATAGAATAGACATTGATGGAAATAATATTTATATGGATAGCGATTTTCTAATTTCTTCAGGAACAGAATATATACAAAACACTTGGATGGATGCAAAAATTGGAGATTATGTAGTAACGCCTAGAAATGGAAAAGCAGTGGAAATAAATAGCTTGTGGTATAATGCTTTAAAGATTATGGAAGAGCTAACTATTTTAACAAGAGGAAAAGAAGAAGCAAAAAGATATGCAGATTTAGCTAAGAAATGCAAAAAATCTTTTAATGAAAAATTTTATAATAAAAGAAGAAAATGTCTTTATGATGTATTAGGTGATTCGAAAATAAGGCCAAATCAATTGTTTGCACTATCACTTTCATATCCAGTAGTTGATGCTAATTCAGATGAAGCAAAGGAAATTTTAAATACAGTAGAGAAAAAATTACTTACAGACTATGGATTACGAACCTTAGCAAAAGGAGAAGAAGGATACCAAGAAAAATATGAAGGAGATATGGTTAAAAGAGATATGAGTTATCATCAAGGAGTAATTTGGCCATGGCTTTTAGGATTATATTATGATACTTTAAGAAACATGATTAAATCCGAAAAAAATAAGAAGTTAAAAAAAGAGTTAGAAGATAAATTAATAGATTTTAAAGTAAGAACAAGAGAAGTATTTTGGAATGAAATGATAAATGGAGCAACTGTAGGAAATATATGCGAATTATATGATACTGATAATAAAAAATATAGACCACAAGGAACTTATGCTCAGGCATGGAGTGTAGCAGAAGTTTTTAGAATTATTTTGTAGCTTGTCGGTCCCCACCTTAAGCACGGAAATCAAAAATAAAAAATATATTAGCTTGCTCCATAAAAAAGAATTAAAAGATGTAAATTGTAACAATTTGTTAGAAATGTAAGTGAGAGTATACAAAGTATACTTTATAAATCAAAAATGTAATTCAAAAGAGGAGATAATAAAAGTGAGAATTTTAGGAATAGATCCAGGGTTTGCAATAACTCGGTTATAGCATAATAGACTATATAGGAAATAAATTTAAACTTGTAACATCTGGAGCAGTGCTTACAGAAGCGGGAGAATCATTTCCATTAAGATTATTAAAATTAAATAATGACTTAGAAAATATAATAGATACATATAAACCAGATGCTATTTCTGTAGAAGAATTATTTTTTAACAATAATGCTAAAACTGCAATAAATGTAGCACAAGCAAGAGGAGTAATATTAGTTGTAGGATGCAGAAAAAATATTCCTACTTATGAATATACGCCACTTCAAATAAAACAATCAGTAGTTGGATATGGTAGAGCAGATAAAATTCAGGTGCAGAAAATGGTTAAAATGATTTTAGGTGTGGAAAAATTGCCAAAATTAGATGATACGACGGATAGCATGGCTGCAGCGATTTGTCATGCACACTCATCTAAGTTTTCGGTAAAGCTCTAAAACTTTGAAGATGTTGTTTTTGGGGACGGGGTAAAAAAACAACATTAATATATAGATATACAAAATATATGATTTATTTTGAATGTTGTTTTTTTTCCCCGTCCCCAAAAACAACATCTTCAAAAAAGGAGATACTTATGTCAGTTCATTTATTGTATGGAGAAGAAACTTATCTTTTAGAAACAAAATTAAAAAGGATAAAAAAAGATTTTGGAGAATTGGTAAATGGAATTAATTTTATTAGAATAGATGATACAAATGCGCAAGAGTTGATTGAAGATATAGAAACTTCTGCCTTTGGATATGAGAAAAAGTTAATTATAGCACGAAATACAGGGCTTTTCAAGAAAGAAAAGAAAACTGCAAAAGGGCAAGAATTAGTAGTAAATAAATTAATGAATAAAATTGCAGAGTATATAAATGAGAATATATCTGTAATAAATGAAGCAGTAGAGCTAGTTTTTGTGGAGGAGGAAGCGGAAAAAAATGCTTTATATAAAGCTATAGAAAAAAATGGAGAAATACTAGAATTCGCTTTACTTAAATTACCAGAATTAATTCAAAATATCCAAAAAATTTGCGTAGCATATAAAGTTAAAATTGATAATGGAACTGCTAAGTATTTTATTGAATGTTGTGGGACAAGCATGCAAGAATTAATAAATGAAATTAGGAAACTAATTGAATTTGTAGGACAAGATGGAATAATAACAACAAAGGAAATAGATCTATTATCAATTAAACAAATAGATAGTGTAATATTTGATTTAACAGATAATCTAGGAAAAAAAGATACAAAAAAAGCTATTGAAGTATTAAATAACTTAATTTACGAAAAAGAGCCAATACAAAAAATATTAATAACGTTATACAATCATTTTAAAAAATTATATATAGTAAAAATTGCAGAGGAATATAGAAAAGATTTAGCATCAGCAATGCAATTAAAACCAAATCAATTATTTTTAACTACAAAATATAAGATGCAAGCTAAGTATTTTTCTAAGCAAGAGATAGAAAAAATATTGGAGGAATTTATAAATTTAGATGCAAATTATAAAGTTGGATTGATAGATATAAATATAGGCTTAGAGGCTATACTTTGTAAGTATTGCTCTTAAAATATCTATATAAAAATATTTTAAGAATTATAACAAATAATGTTGAAATTTAGTTTTTTATGGTATATAATGACGATGTCTAAAAAGAAAGGAATTGATACGAATGACGATTTTAGTAACTGGTGGAGCTGGATATATAGGCAGTCATACGGTTGTAGAAATCTTAAATAATGATATGGATGTTATTATAATAGATAATTTTTCTAATAGTAAACCAGAGGTTTTAGAAAGTATTAAAAAAATAACAGGGAAGAATTTTAAATTTTATGAGATAGATTATTTGAATAGAGAAGAACTAGAAAAAGTTTTTGAAGAAAATCCTGACATAGATGTAGTAATTAATTTCGCAGGGTTTAAAGCTGTTGGAGAATCAGTACAAAAGCCAATAGAATATTATATAAATAATGTATCAGGTGCTTTAGTACTTTTAGATACTATGAAAAAATTTAGTATAAAGAAATTTGTATTCAGTTCATCTGCTACAGTATATGGTGAAGATAATGAAATACCATATGTTGAAACAATGAAAACTGGTGGAACTACAAATCCTTATGGTACAACAAAATTATTTATAGAGCAAATATTACAAGATATATATAAATCAGACAATTCATGGGATATAGCTATTTTAAGATATTTCAATCCTATAGGAGCCCATGAAAGTGGATTAATAGGAGAAGAACCACAAGGTATACCAAATAATTTAATGCCTTATGTTGTTAGAGTTGCATCAGGACAACTAAAAGAACTATCAGTATTTGGAAAAGATTATCCAACACCAGATGGAACAGGAGTAAGAGATTACATACATGTAGTTGATTTAGCAAAAGGACATGTAAAAGCTATAGAAAAATTAAACAAAGAAAATAAGGGACTATATATATATAACCTAGGTACAGGAAATGGATATAGTGTGTTAGATATAGTACATACTTTTGAAAAAGTGACAGGCAAAAAAGTTCCTTATAAAATAGCTCCAAGAAGAGAAGGAGATCTAGCTGTAGCATATGCAAATGCAGAAAAGACTTATAAAGAACTAAATTGGAAAGCAGAAAAAAGTTTAGAAGATATGTGTAGGGATTCTTGGAATTATATAGTGAAAAAAAAAGGATAATATATGTATAATAAACATGTATATAATATAAAATGCAAAAAAAGAGGTAAGACAAATGAATATTTTGATTAATAAAGTAAAATTAACAAAGGTTATATTATGTGTATTAGATATTTTTATTATAATATTATCTTATTTTGTTACGAAGTTATTTCTTTTTGACGATATTATTTTAAATGATTTAACTATTATTAAATTATCTAATACAATTATTTTAGCAATTATTGTATATGAATTTTTCTTGAATTTATTTGAAGTATATAAAAATATAACAATTTACGAAAGCTCAAAAGAGTATTTTAGTTATGCGCTAGCATCTATGGCTTCTTGCAATACAGTGTTTCTATTGGGAATTATTTTTAATATAGAAATTGTGTCACCTAAAGAAAATATTTTAGCAGGAATATTTATAGCTATAGCTATGGTATTTTACAGAGTAGTAATTAAATTCATGCTAACAAACAAAATTACAATTATGTCAGAAAATGAAAGAAAAAACCTATTAATTATAGGAGGCGGAGAAGCTGCTACAGAAGTTGTAAAAAATATAAAATCTACATTGATAAGTAGTTATAATATAATAGGAATTATTGATGATAATTCAAAAAAAGAAAATTGTAAAATCAATGGTGTAAAAATATTAGGAAATAGAAACGATATTATAAAAATATGTAGAGAAAGAAAGATAGATATTATATTTTTTGCAATTTCTAATATTGATACCAAAAACAAAAAGGAAATTTTAGCAATTTGTCAAGAAACAGGAGTAAAATTAAGAATTTTACCAGGAATACAAGATTTTATTACAGATAAAAATATAATGCAAAATTTAAGAGATGTAGAAATAGAAGATATTTTAGGAAGAGATCCAATTGTATTAGATAATTCTAATATAGAAGAATTAATAAAGAATAATACTATTCTTATAACAGGAGCAGGTGGTTCAATAGGGTCAGAGCTTTGCAGGCAAATAGCAAAATACGAACCTAAAGAAATGGTCTTATTTGATATTTATGAAAATAATTTATATGATATAGAATTAGAACTTAAAGCCAATTATGATAACATAAAAATAGATGCTATAATAGGTAGCGTAAGAGATAAAAATAAATTAGATAGTGTATTTCAAAAATATAATCCATATCTTGTTTTTCATGCAGCAGCGCATAAACATGTACCATTAATGGAAGAAAGTCCATTAGAAGCAATTAAAAACAATGTATTTGGTACATATAATGTTGTGAATTATTGTGATAAGTATAATGTAAAAAGATGCATACTTATTTCAACAGACAAGGCAGTTAATCCTACAAATATTATGGGAGCAACAAAGAGAATGTGTGAAATGATAATTCAAGCAAAGGATAAAGTAAGCAAGACAGAATTTGTTGCAGTAAGATTTGGAAATGTATTAGGAAGTAATGGTTCAGTAGTACCGCTATTTAAAAAACAAATTGCAAAAGGTGGACCAGTTACTGTAACACATAAAGATATTACAAGATTTTTTATGACTATACCTGAAGCGGTACAACTTGTTTTGCAAGCTATAACATATGCTAAAGGTGGAGAAATATTTGTATTAGATATGGGAGAACCTGTAAAAATTTATGATTTAGCAGTAAGCCTTATAAAATTATCTGGATTGCAACCAGAAATAGATATACCAATAAAAATTACAGGATTAAGACCTGGCGAAAAATTATATGAAGAAATATTAATGTCTGAAGAAGGACTTAAAAGTACTGCTCATAGTAAAATATTTATAGCAAAGCCATCAAAGATTACGATGGAGGATGTAGAAAAAAAACTTGCTATATTGGAAGAAACAATAAAAGATGAAGATATAAAGCTATCTCATATTAAAGCTAATATGAGAAAAGTAGTTCCAACATATAAGGAAAGAAATGAAGAAAAATAAAATATATGATTAGTACTTATAGTAAAGGAGCAGATGAAAAATGGGGAAGAAGAAAATATATTTATACATAAAAAGATTAATTGATATTATTTTATCTTCTTTAGCTATTATTATTTTATTTATCCCAGGAATAATAATATCAATTTGTATAAAAATAGAGTCAAAAGGACCAGTATTTTTTAAACAGAAAAGAGTGGGAAAAAATAAAAAATATTTTATGATATATAAATTTAGAACAATGAGAACTGATACTCCAAAGGATATGCCTACACATATGTTAAATAATCCTGATTTATATATAACTAAAGTAGGAAGAATTTTAAGAAAGACTAGTCTAGATGAACTTCCACAAATAATAAATATAATAAAAGGTAATATGAGTATTATAGGGCCTAGACCAGCACTTTGGAATCAGGATGATTTGATAGCTGAAAGGGATAAATATTATGCAAATGATATTAGACCGGGACTAACAGGGCTTGCACAAATTAGCCGGAAGAGATGAATTAGAAATACCATTAAAAGCTAAGTTGGATGGAGAATATACAAAAAATTTCTCTTTTTTACTAGATGCAAAAATTTTTTTTAAGACTATTATCAAAGTTTTTGAAAGTGATGGAGTGGTAGAAGGAAAAGTAGAGAAAGAGGAGAAAAATAGTGAAGAGAATTTTAATAACGGGCAAGAATAGTTATATTGGAAAACATGTTAAAGATTGGCTAGAAAATGGTTCAAAACTTTATGAAGTAACAGAAATTGATGTGAAAACACAAGATTGGATACAAGAAGATTTCTCGAAATATGATACAATTCTTCATGTGGCGGGTATAGCACATGTATCAACTAATAAAAAATTAGAAGATTTATATTATAAAGTAAATAGAGATTTAGCAATAGATGTTGCAAAAAAAGCAAAACAAGAAAAAGTAGGACAATTTATATTTATGAGTTCCATGATTATATATGGAGATGACGAAACTGTCGGAAAAATAAGAGTGATTGATAAAAATACAGTCCCACAACCTAAAAACTTTTATGGAGCTAGTAAATTACAAGCAGAGCAAGGAATACAACAGTTAGAAGATGAAAATTTTAAAACAGTTATAGTACGTACACCAATGGTTTATGGTCCAAACTGCAAAGGGAATTTTCAAAGGTTAAAGAAAATTGCAAAACTTAGTCCGATTTTTCCAGACATAGAAAACGATAGAAGTATGATATATATAGATAATCTTTGTGAATTCATAAAACAATTAATAGATACTGAAAAGCATGGAATTTTTTTTCCTCAAAATAAAGAATATATTAGTACAAAGCAAATTATACAAGTCATGGCTGAAAATATGAATAAGAAGATACATTTTATAAAATTATTTAATCCTATCTTAAAATTATTATCTAGAAAAATAAATTTAATTAATAAAGTATTTGGAACTAAAATTTATGCAAAAGAATTGTCAGAAGAATTTGATTATATCGTAGTAGATAATGAAGAATCAATAAGGAGAAGTGTATAAAATGAAAAAAGCATTAATTATTGCTTCTGTACCATCAATGATAGAGCAATTTAATATGAATAATATAAAAATACTACAGGAGTTAGGCTACCAAGTTGATGTTGCAACTAATTTCCAAAATAGTGGAACTATTAGCGAAGAGCGTACAGAAGAATTTAAAAAAGAATTAGCCAGTATAAATGTAAAGTGCTATAATGTACTTTTTTCGCGAAATCCATTTTCATTATCTAATATAAAAGCATATAAAGAAATAAAAAAAATTGTACAAGAAGATAATCACTATGATATTATACATATGCATTCTCCAATTGGTGGAGTATGTGGAAGACTTGCTTGCAAAAAAATATTTGGAAGAGATTTAAAAGTTATTTATACAGCACATGGATTTCATTTTTATAAGGGGGCACCATTGTTAAATTGGTTATTATATTACCCAATAGAAAAATGGCTATCAAAATATACTGATATATTAATTACTATAAATGAAGAAGACTATAGTATTGCTAAGAAAAAATTTAAAGCTAAGAAGATTGAATTAGTGCATGGAGTTGGAGTTGATATTGAAAAATTTAATTTTAAAATGAGTAGATATGAAAGACAACAACTAAGAGAAAGCCTAGGATTAAGAGATAATGATTTTGTTATGATATATGTGGCAGAGCTTAGTAAAAGAAAAAATCAAGAAATGCTGTTAAAAACAATGAAAAAATTAACAAAAAAAGATAATACAATAAAACTATTATTAGTTGGGAAAGATTCCTTAAATGGAAAGTTACAAAAATTTACTATTAAAAATAAATTAGACAATAATATTAATTTCTTGGGATATAGAAAGGATATATACAAATTATTAAAAGTAAGTGATTTATTAGTGTCTACCTCTAGGCAAGAAGGATTACCAGTTAATGTAATAGAAGGGCTAATGTCTGGACTTTGGGCAGTTGTAACAAATTGTAGAGGCAATAGAGATTTAATAGAGAATGAAGAAAATGGTTATATAGTAAAGAATAAAAAACAATTAATAGAAAAAATATTACAAACAAAAGAAAATAAAGACTTACTATATAAAAATAATAAAAATTATTGCAATATGGAAAAATACGATAAAAAAAATATACTTGAAGGAATGAAGACAATATATTTATGGAAAGGATAGATGAATTCTATATGGAAAATGAGAAAATCTCTATAATAATGGGAATATACAATTGCGATAGATATTTAAGAGAAAGTATCGAATCAATATTAAGTCAAACATATAAAAACTGGGAATTAATAATGTGTGATGATGGGTCAACTGATAATACATATAAAATTGCAAAAGAATATGAAAATAGATATCCAGATAAAATAATTCTTCTAAAAAATAAAGAAAACAAGGGACTTAATTATACTTTAAATAAATGTTTAGAAAAAGCAAGTGGAAAATATATTGCAAGGCAAGACGGAGATGATATTTCAATATCTACTAGATTTGAAAAAGAAATCAATTTTCTAAAAGAAAATAAAGATTATGCTTTTGTAACTTCTAACATGATTCTTTTTGATGAAAGTGGAGAATGGGGAAAGACAAAGAATAAGGAGAAGCCAAACAAAATAGATTTTGTTAAAGGTAGTCCTTTTTGTCATGCTCCATGTTTAATAAAAAAAGAAATATTTGAAGAAGTTAAAGGATATTCAGTAGATAAAAAGTTATTAAGAGTAGAAGATTACCATTTATGGTTTAAAATTTATTCAAAAGGTTATATTGGTTACACTATACAAGAGCCTTTATATAAAGCAAGAGATGACAGAGATGCATATAAGAGAAGAAATTATAGAAATAGGATAAATGAAGCTAGAGTTAAAATTATAGGGTTTAAAATGTTGAAAATACCGATTAGATATTATATATATATTCTAAGACCACTAATTGTTGGTTTGTTACCAATGAGAGTATATGATATCTTACATAAAAATAAGTTGAAAATTAACTAATGGAGAAGAAGGATGGAAAAAATAAAAGTTGCAGAATTTGTAGGAAGTATGAACTGTGGTGGTACTGAGACTATGCTTATGAATGTTTTGAGAAACATAGATAAGGAAAAATATGAAATTCATTTTATTGAAAATGTAAGTGAGAAATGTTGGTATGATGATGAAATAATAAGTTTAGGTGGTAAAATTATAAAACTAAAATCAAAAAAGCGTGATATCTTTAAGTATATTAAAGAATTAATAAAAATATTTCAAACAAACAAGTATAATGTAGTCCACTCACACACATATTTACATAGTGGCATTATTATGTATGCAGCAAAAAAAGCGGGAGTAGATATACGAATAACTCATTCACATAGTAATATGAATACTATAAAACATAGTTTTGTATATAGAATAAAAAAATTGCTTATGACGAGATTAATTTTAAAGTATTCTAATAAATTTGTAGCTTGCTCTAAAGAAGCAGGTATAAGTTTATTTGGAAAAGAATTTGAAAAAAAAGGAATAATATTACATAATCCTATAGAAATAAGTAAGATTGACAATATAAATAGAGACGAAGTCAATAATATTAAGGCTAAATATTCAATATTATCTAATAATCAAATTATTCTTGGACATGTTGGAAGATTTATTGAAATAAAAAATCATAAGTTTTTGGTAGAAATAGCTAAGATATTGTATGATAAGAATATTAATTTTAAACTTTTCTTATTAGGTGATGGTGAAAATTTTGAAAATATAAGACGCTTAGTAAAAGAATATAACCTCGAAAACCATATCATTATGACTGGAAATGTAAAAAATGTTTATGATTATATGAGTATTATGGATGTGTTTTTAATGCCATCATTATATGAAGGTTTACCTCTAACAGCCATTGAGGCACAAGCCTCAGGAGTAAACTGTATTTTATCAAATAATATTTCACCTGAAACAGATGTTGGATTGGGGATTGTAAAATTTTTAAGCTTAAGTAATATACAAAATTGGATAGAGGAAATATTAATATTAAGTGGAAAAGAAAAAATAGATAAAGAAATAATAAAAAATAAAATGATAGAAGAAAAATATGATACAAATAGTATAATTAAAGAATTAGAAAAATTATATAACTAACGAAAGGGAGAGAATAATGATATATGTTTTGATAGTATTAGTACTTCTTAGCATAATACCTATAATAATAAGCTACAAGAAAAATTGTAAAAAAATAATGTATTTAATATTGGCATTTGATTTTTCTTTTGCATTAGCAGTATTAGCTTATTACTGGGTACCAAGTGAGGAATATGACTTAAGTAGATATTATACTTGGATGGATAATATGAGAATATTTAAGGGCGATATATTAATAGATTATTTGTTTTTTTCAAGAGGAGAGCCTCTTACTATGGGATATTTTTATTTAGTTGCATTGACAAATAATTATTCGTTATTACCATTTTTGCCTACATTAATAGGATATTTTATAATGTTTTATATTATAATAGATTATTGTCAACTAAAAAAATATAGCAATAAAATGACAATATTTTTAATATTAATATTTATTGCATTATTTAAGTATATATTTTTAGTAAGTGGAATAAGATCCACTTTGGCAATGATATTGTGTGTCTTAGCATTATATAAGGAATTTATAAAAAATAATAATAGATGGTATATTAAATTGTTATATTTTTTAGCTTTAGGTATACATAATGGAATAATAGCATTAATTTTTATTAGATTATTAATAAACTTTAAAAGAATACTAAGAATGAAAGTAAAAACAATAGTAATATATATAGTAATATTGATTATAATAGCATTAATTTTTTTAGTAATATTAAGTGAACAAATTGAATTTTTAAATATGATTAAACAAAAGATAATGTATTATATAGAAATAGAAACAGTTATTTCATTGCAATATTTTTACAGATGCGCACAATTAATATTATCTGCATATATGTTATTCTTAGTGTGGAAAAATAAAATATATGATGAAAAATATACAGAAAACATGAAAAAATATTATAAATTTATACAAACTCTTATTATAATGTGTTTTCTAGTATTTGTATATTATGATATTTGGATAAGATATCTTGATTTTATATTATTTATGGAATTGCCAATAATAGCAGACTTACTTACAAGTTATAAAGATAAAAAAAATAAAGAATATTTATTATTATTAGTGATGCTTACAGTATTTATAGTAGGAGGAATAAGGATACAGATTCCAATATTTGCAGATATGGAGTTTGTACTAAAATAGATAATTGAATTCTTTGGGAAAAAAATTAATTGAAAAACAATTTATGATATTGGTAAGTAAATACTACAATGGATTAAATAAATATATAATAAATAAAGTTGAATATTAAAAAAATAAAGTATTAAATAACAGAATATATAAAATTTAATTTTGTTCTATTTAAAGGAAAGGAAAATTAATGATTAAAGTTACAGTATTTACACCGACTTTTAATAGAGGATATATATTACAACAATGTTATGAAAGCTTAAAAAGGCAAACAAATAAGAATTTTGAGTGGATAATAATAGACGATGGCTCAACAGATAATACTGAGGAAATAGTAAAGAAATGGCTAGTAGAAAAAAATGATTTTAATATAAAATATTTAAAGACAAAAAATGGTGGAAAACATAGAGCAATTAATAAAGCTTTAGATTTATCAAACGGATATCTATTTTTTATTGTAGATTCAGATGACTATCTTACCGATGATGCCATTGAAAAAGTTATTAAAGCAGAGGAAACTATTAATAGTAATAAAGAAAAATTTGCTGGCATTGCTATGTCTAAGGGGTATAGTAACAACGAAATAGTAGGGACAACATTTAAAGGAGAATACGTTGATGCTACATCACTGGAAAGAAAAAAATATAATATCAATGGAGATAAAGCAGAAATATTTTATACAGATATTTTAAGAAAAAATAAATTTCCTGAGTTTGAAGGAGAGAATTTTGTAACAGAAGCTTTAGTATGGAATAGAATAGCTAAACAAGGCTATAAAATAAGATGGTTTCAAGATATAATATATATTTGTAAATATAGGGATGATGGTTTAACAAAGCAGGGAATAAATATATATAGAAACAGTCCTAAAGGATTACGACTATACATTAAAGAACATATACAAAACTTTAATTTAGGATTTATAAGAAGATGTTTACAGTATGAATTTTATAGTAGAGCTATTTATGATAATAAGGATATAAATAGAGCTACAAAAGATTTAAATGTACGAAAAATAGAAATACAGATTGGAATATTTTTAAGAAAAATAGTAAATATAATAAAATCAGAATAAAATTTGTTAATAAATAGAGAAAGGGATAAGTTTTTATGAAGCAAGAACCATATTGGGTTACTGTTGGAGTACCTGTGTACAATTCAGAAAAATTTATAAAAAGATGTATAAGTTCCATATTAAATCAAACTTATCAAAATATTGAAGTTATTATAGTTGATGATGGATCCACAGATAATAGTTTGAAATTAATTAATGAATTAAAAGAAAATTATAAGGGATGTAAAAAAGTAAAAATATTTACAAAATGCAATGAAGGACTTTCTAAAACGCGTAATTATATTATAAATAAATCTACTTGCGATTTTATATATTTCATGGATTCTGATGACTGGATAGAAAATGATACTATAGAAAAATTAGTAAATATACAATGTAAATATAATTGTGATATTGTAAAAATAAATTATTTTATTAATTACAATGAAACTAAATCTATAAAGGCTAAGCAATGGAATGAGAACAAAGTAATAAAAGTAAAAGAGGATAGAAAAAACATTATAGAGGATATATTGTTTGGTAATATTGTATCTTATACATGGACAATGATGATTAGAAAAGAAAAAATATTATCTGATTTGTTATTTGAAGATTGCCATCAAGAAGATAAAATATTTTTAATAAAAATATTGAGTAATATAGATACTATGCATTTCTCATCTGAAAATTTATATCATTATTATATTAATCCAAATGGAATAATGCACAAGCATGATTTTGAATATTATTTGAATCAAGACTTTACTTTACATGAAATGATTAACAATATAATAGAAAAATTTTATAACAATGATTCTGAACTACATAGAGTCAACAATAGTATGACATCTTATTTTATAGAAAGAAATTTATATAATATTTATAAAACTAAAGGTAAAGATAAATTATTTGATGTATATAATAAAATAAAAAATGACTGGAATAAAATACAAAAAAATGTAGATTATAATTGTTTAAAAAAATCAAATTATGCTATAAAAAAGGATTATTACATAAAATTATGGGAAAAAGAAGATTTTGCCAACATTATAAAACATTATGATAAAGAAAATAAATTTGAAAATTTAAAAATGAAAATTAAGCAATTAATAAAGAAATATTAAAAAAATAAGAATAATTATTAGCTTTAATATATTAAGAAATATAAAACAGTTTTTGAAAGGATTATATTAGAATAATGAGAATTGCCATTTTGTCAACAATGAATTTACCAACTCCAGCAGTAAGCGGAGGGGCAGTAGAAATGCTAACAACTAGTTTATTAGATGAAAATGAAAAAAATTCAGATTTGAAAATTGATGTATATACTATGTATGATAAAAGAATAAATGAAAATCAATATAAAAATACAAAGATTATACAAATAAAAGTAAATCATATGGAAAGATTATATCAAAAAGTAAGAAATTTAATTAACAGAATAATTAGTAAAAAACCTATATATAATATTTTATATGAAAAAGCAACTAAATTAATGTTAAAACAGAAATATGATAAAATAGTTGTTGAAAATAATATGTTTGTATATAACTTAATAAAAAATAAAACAAATACTGAATTAATATATCATATGCATAATGATTTTAATGAATGTGATAAAACAACAGAAAATTACATAGGAATAGCAAATACTGCATCAAAAATAATTACAGTTAGTAGATATATAAAAGATAGATGCAATAGCGTTTTGAAAACAAATAAGGTGCATGTTTTATATAATGCTATTGATGATAATTTATATAATCCTGAAAATATTTCAGATTTTAGAAATAAATACAATATAAGTAAAAATGATATAGTAATAGGATATAGTGGTAGGATTACGGAAGAAAAAGGAATATTAGAACTAGTAAAAGCAATAAAACAGATAAAAACAAAAAAAAATATAAAATTATTAATAGTAGGGTCTCAATGGTATGCTGGATTAAAAATAGATGAATATATGAAAAAAATACAAAATGAAATTAAAGAAATTAAGGATATTATTATATTTACTGGATATATTCATCAAAAACAGATGCCTAATATTTATTCAATAATGGACATTTTAGTAATACCATCGTTAGTTGAAGAAGCTTTTGGCTGTGTAACAACTGAAGGTATGGCTCTTGGAAAGCCTTTGGTAGTAACAGAGTCTGGTGCCTTACCTGAAATTGTAAAAGAAGACTTTGGCTTTATAATAAAAAAGAATTCAAAATTAATTGAAAATATGGCAAATGCAATAAAGATATTGATAGAAAATGATAATTTAAGAAAAGAATATGGAGAAAATGCAAGGAAGGAATTTGAGCAAAATAAAAATTATCATAAAGAGCAGTATTATAAAAATTTTATTGATATAATAATGAATTAGTAGAATAGAGGAAAAAAATGAGAAAACAAAATTCAATACGTAATATAATAGTGTCAATTTTATTAAATGGAATAACGATTTTAATTGGATTTATTTCACAAAAAATATTTGTAAATACATTAGGTCAAATGTATTTAGGAATAAATGGACTATTTAGTAATATTATTTCTATGCTTTCAATTGCAGACTTGGGCTTAGGAACAGCAATTATATATAATTTGTATAAACCGATAGCAGAAAACAACAGAAAAAAAATATCTATTTTAATTAATTTTTATAAAAAAAGTTATAGAATAATTGCATTAGTAATTTTGGCATTAGGCATTATAATAATGCCATTTTTAACAACAATCATAAGTGCTAATGATGTAGCAATGGTACAATCTAATATTTATCTAATATTTATATTATTTTTAATTGATACTGTATCATCGTATTTATTAACATATAAAAGGTCAATGCTTTATGCAGATCAAAAAAATTATATAATAAACTTAGTACATATAGGATATGTATTAATAATGAACATATTACAAATAATAATATTATTATTTACGCACAATTATTACTTATATTTAGCAATAAAAATAATTTGCAGAATTGCAGAAAATATTATTATTAATTGTATAGTAAATAAAAAATATGAATTTTTGAAAGAAAAAGTAAATGATAAACTAGATGAAGAAACAAAACTAGATATTAATAGAAGATTAAAAGCATCTATTTTTCACAATGTGGGAGGATTTTTAGTACTTGGAACAGATAATATAATTATATCTAAATTTTTAGGAGTAGCTACAGTAGGCTTGTATTCAAATTATTACTTAATAATTAATACTACTAATATGTTATTAGCACAATTCTTTACAAGTATAACTGCTAGCTTAGGAAATTTATTAGTAGAAAAAGATTTTGAAAAAGCTTATAAATTTTCTCAAAAGTGTATGTTTGCAAACTTTTGGATTTATACTTTTGCAACAATATGTATTTTTGAAATTATTAATCCTTTTATAAGCGTATGGCTTGGAAGTAATTATTTGTTTAATAGTTCTACTGTTTTAGTTTTAGTAATAAATTTTTATCTTCAAGGTATGAGAAGAAATATGCAATTATTTGCTGATGCTGCTGGAATATGCTATGAAAATAGGTATGTACCAATAGCAGAAGCTATTGTAAATATAATTGCTTCTATTGTATTAGTAAAGCTTATTGGACTACCAGGAGTATTTATAGGAACAATTTTAAGTTCCTTAGTTTTACATGGGTATAGTTATCCTAAATATATATATAATAAATTATTAAAAAAGAAAAAAAGCAAATATATATTAGAAAATTTGAAATATTTAATTATAATGCTTTTACTGTTAGTAGTAACTACATTGATAGTGCAAGTTTTTAATATAGAAAATACTGTGTTACAAATTTTGGTAAATTTATTAATATGTGTATTAATTCCAAATATAATTTTATTTGCCATTTATAGAAAATCAGAAAATTTTATATATTTTTATAATATAATAAAGCAAATTTTTAAAAGAATAATAAAAAAGGAGAAAATTAAATGCAGGAATTAGAATACCCATTTGATTGTGATTATATTTTAAAAAAGAAAAAATCATTGAAACAAAAATGTAATATCTTGTTTATCAGATAGTGGAACAGATTATGATGAATTAATTGCTAGAGAATTCCCAGAACAATGTATTAATTTCGGTATTAGTGAAAACAATAAAGTAGCCGCTGCATCTGGATTAGCTGCTTGTGGTAAAATACCTTTTGTCTACACTACAAATGCTTTTTTGGCATATCGATCTTATGAGTTTATTAGGGATGATATTTGCTTGCAAAATAGAAATGTAAAATTAGTTGGTATGGGATGTGGATTATCTTGGTCTACATTAGGTTCTACACACCATACAACTGAAGATATTGCAGTACTTAAAGCTATTCCAAATCTTACTATTTTTTCACCAGCAAGTCCATTAGGGTTAGGAAAGGTTATGAAAAAAGCATATGAAATAAAAGGACCAACTTACATTAGAATGGGAATGAGTAATGAAAAAGAGATATATGAAAAAGATTATGCATTAGAAACAGGTAAAAATATTGTTATAAAGAACGGAAAATCTGCAACTTTTTTACAGGTATCATTATTTCTGAATTATTAGAAGCACAGGAAATGTTAGTAAAAGATAATATAAATTTAAGAATTATAAATATTCATACAATAAAACCATTACATATAGAAAATATAAAACAAGAATGTACTATGCAAAACAAAGTATTTTCTTTGGAAGAACATTCAGTTATAGGTGGAATAGGAAGTAGTATAGCAGATGTAATAGCAACTTATGGAATTAATTCAAAGTTAGTAAAAATTGGAATAAATGATAAATTTGCAGAAGGATATGGAACATATAGTGAAATTAAAAAAATGAATTCATTAGATGCAAACAGTATTTGTGAAATAATAAAAAAGAATTTATAAATTAAAGATTAATAAATCTTAAGAATTTAGTTTTTTAAATTTACTTTACAATTTAAACTATATCATATATAATATTAAACAATAATTAAAACAATAATAATAAAACGTTTTAATTAAGTTTTATCAATTATAATATATAAGAAAGGAGTGTATGATATCTAATATTATATATCATACAAAAACAAATGAGTCAAGAACCAAGAAGAATGATGAATAATAGTTCATCAAATAGAAAAACAAATAAAAAGTCTAATAAGCCTAATGCAATAAATATTTTATTTAAAATAATAGCTATTGCATTTGTAATAATTACAATAAAATTCTATATGTCAATACTTAAACTAGATTTACTTCCAAATAGTTATATAATAATATTTACAATAGCAGAAATAATATTTACATTACTTATGGTAGTAGGACTAGCTAAAAAGCATAAAACATATAAATTAAATATTTTTTGCCTTATAATAGTATTACTTCTATCTGGTGTATATTTATATGTATCTAATTATGCTAATGCAACAACTGAATTTTTAGGTAGCATGTTCCAAGAAGTAATAGAAACAGAAGAATATTATGTAGTAGTTAGAAAAACAAGTGTATACAATGCAATAGGAGATATTGATGGTGAAAATATATATGCCTTCCAAATAGAAGAAGATGTTAAGGAAAAGATGGAAGATAAAGTTGATGTAACATTCAAATCAGGGAATAACTTAACAGATTTAGGAAATGATTTGCTTAATAAAGAAATAGATGTAATACTAGTAAGTTCATCACAATATAATATGCTATCCGAAGAAATAGAAAATTTTAAAGACAATACTAAAATATTACATACAGAAAATCACAAAATAAAGAAAACAGTAACTACCAGTACCGATAATTCAAAATATACAATAAAAAATGGAATATTTAATGTGTATATAAGTGGTATAGATACATCAGGAAACATTAGTAATGTTTCTAGAAGCGATGCTAACATTTTGGCAACTGTTAATACAAAAACGCATGAAGTATTACTTACATCTATTCCTAGAGATTATTATGTAACACTTCATAGCAAAGGAGCTAAAGACAAATTAACCCATTCAGGTATATACGGTATAAATGAAACTGTAACTACTGTAGAAGATTTATTAGATATAGACATTAACTATTATGTAAGAGTTAACTTTACAACTGTTATAAAATTAGTAGATACATTGGGTGGAGTAAATGTATATTCTGATTATGACTTTAATACTCAAGGATATCACTTTAACAAAGGATATAATTATTTAAATGGAGAGCAAGCTTTAGCATTTAGCCGTGAAAGATATTCTTTTGCAGGTGGAGATAATCAGAGAGTAAAAAATCAACAAGCAGTTATAGAAGCAATTATTAAAAAAGTAATGAATAGCACAACAATTTTAACTAAATATACAAGCATACTAGAATCACTAGAAGGCAGTTTCCAAACTAATATAGAACAAAGTGATATAAGTAGTTTAGTTAAGTCACAATTAGAAAATATGTCATCATGGACAATAAAAAATAATGCTCTAACAGGAACAGGATCTTATGGAGCAACATATTCAATGGGAAGTACTAAACTTTATATAATGCTTCCAAACGAATCATCTGTATCAAGTGCAAAAGAGAAAATAAATGATGTATTGAATTAATGAAAAATAACTGTATAAAAAATCTCTAACTAATTAAAATAAATAGTGTATTTTAATTGTTGGAGGTTTTTTATGTATAATTTTAGAACAGATTTAGCTTTAGAAAGAAGAGATTTATATAATAAAGCACATAATATAGAAAAAGATATTGATGGAATTGAAACAGAAGAAGAAAAGGTAAATGATAACATATTAATATCAAGAGTTAAAGTAATAAACAAAAATGGAGAAGAAGCCATTGGAAAACTACAAGGAAATTATATAACTATAGATGTGAAAAATTTAAAAATAGCAAGTGAAGAAGAAATTCAAATGGCTTCAGAAGCGGTTACTAAAGAATTAAAAGTATTACTAGAAAAACATATACAAGGTAAGGATTCAATACTTGTTGTGGGGCTTGGAAATATATATGTAACTCCAGATGCATTAGGTCCAAAGGTAATAAATGAAATCGATATAACAAGACATTTACTAGAGTATATGCCAGAAGTATTAGATCAAAATACAAGAGAGGTAAGTGCTATATCACCAGGAGTTCTTGGGACTACAGGAATCGAAACTTTAGAAATATTAAAAGGAATTATAGATAATGTAAAACCAAAACTAGTTATTGTAATTGATGCTTTAGCATCAAGAAGTATAGAAAGAATTAGTAGTTCTGTGCAATTAGCAGATACTGGAATAGTACCTGGAGCAGGAGTGGGAAATACTAGGAAAGAATTAACTATAAATACTTTAGGAATACCTGTAATAGCAATGGGAATACCAACAGTTGTAGAAGCTGCAACCATTGCAGCAGATAGCTTAACATTATTAATTAAAAAAGTTCAAGAACAAGCTCAGTCAAATGATTTTTTAAATAAATTGCAGGAAGAAGACAAATATGCTTTGATAAAAGAAGTATTAACTCCAGAGGAGTATAATTTTATTGTTACGCCAAAAGAAATTGACGAACTTATAGAAAAAATGAAAAATGTAATTGCAAGAGGAATAAATTTTGCAATAAATTAAAGAGAGATAATAGATAGTTAAATTAACAGGTATTCATTTGGATAAAATTAAGTAAAAATACTTGACACTTAGCCAAAATAAATATAGAATATATATGTAGTAAAAATATATTTTATTATGAAGAAGATATATATTTATTGTACATTGAAAATTAAATATAAAGAAAGAGGTGTAAATGATTATGGAAATAATAATCAATATCGCCATATTTCTAATCACAGCAGTTATATTTACTTTTGTTGGAGTAGCAACTAGAAAAAAAATTGCTGAATCTAAATTGAAAAGTGCAGAAAATGAAGCAAAACAAATACTTGAAATGGCAAAAATAGAAGCAGAAAATAATAAAAAAGCAGAAATTTTCAAAGCTAAAGAAGAAATTTTAAGTGCAAGAAAAGATTTAGATGATGAGATTAGAGAAAGAAGAGGCGAAGTGCAAAGACAAGAAACAAGGTTAATTCAAAAAGAAGAAAATCTAGAAAAAAAGCTTGAGATAGCAGATAAGAAAGAAAGAGATTTAGTAAAAAAAGAAGAAGAATTACAGATTAAGAAAGATGAACTAAAAGAAATTACAAACAAGCAAATGCTTGAATTACAAAGAATTTCTGGATTATCTTCAGAAGAAGCAAAAAAAAGAATACTTTCAGAACTTGAAAAAACAATGACAGCTGAAAAAGCAGCATTAATTAGAGAAGTAGAAAGTAAGGCAAAAGAAGATGCAATAAAAAATGCTAGAGAAATTATAGGATATGCTATACAAAAATGTGCTGCAGATCATACATCTGAAACTACAGTATCAATTGTATCACTTCCAAATGATGATATGAAGGGAAGGATAATAGGTAGAGAAGGTAGAAATATAAAAGCTCTAGAAACTTTAACAGGAATTGACCTAATAATTGATGATACACCAGAGGCAGTTGTAATATCTGGTTTTGACCCATTAAGAAGAGAAGTTGCTAAAATTGCTTTAGAAAAATTAATTGAAGATGGAAGAATTCATCCAGCTAAAATAGAAGAAATGGTAGAAAAAGCAAAAGAAGAAGTAGAAAATACCATAAAAGAAGAAGGAGAAAGAGCAGTTTTAGAAACAGGAGTAGTAGGCTTACATCCTGATTTAGTAAAATTAATTGGTAAATTAAAATATAGGACAAGCTATGGTCAAAACGTACTAAATCATTCAATTGAAGTATCTAATCTAGCAAGAATAATGGCTGAGGAACTTGGATTAGATCCAAAGCTTGCAAGACGTGCAGGATTATTACATGATATTGGAAAAGCATTAGATCATGATATGGAAGGAACTCATGTTGAAATAGGTGTAGATATTTTAAAGAAATATAAAGAAAATGAAAAAGTTATAAATGCAGTACAAGCTCACCATGGTGATGTAGAACCACAAACTTTAGAAGCTGTTTTAATACAAGCAGCAGATGCTATTTCTGCATCAAGGCCAGGAGCTAGACGTGAAACTCTTGAAACATATATTAAGAGATTAGAGGCATTAGAAAATATAGCAGATTCATTTGAAGGAGTTGAAAAGTCTTTTGCTATACAAGCTGGTAGAGAAATAAGAATTATAGTAAAACCAGAAAAAATATCAGATGATCAAATGGTATTAATGGCAAGAGATGTAGCTAAAAAGGTAGAGGATGAAATGGAATATCCAGGACAGATAAAAGTTAACTTAGTTAGAGAAACAAGAGTTGTAGATTACGCAAAATAATTTTAAATACTGTTATAAGTAAAAAACTTATAGCAGTATTTTTTTGTATAGGAAAAACTTACAGATTTTTGCTATACAAAAAGGTTAAGTTTTATTTTACTGTGCGTATTTACAAAGAATATGTGGTGAAATTACTTTAATTATAAATTATAACTTTAAATTTCATTATTTGTCTTAAGAGAACTTATCCTAAGTAATATTTAAAAAAATAATTAATATAATATTAGTAAATTAGATACAAGAGCTGGAAGCTCAAAAAGGGAGGATAGTATGTATTTTAATAAAAAAATCATAAAAATAGTAGGTTATACACTTATATTTTTAGTGATATTTACTTGTTCAGTAGTATTAGCAGTAGATGATAGTATATATGTATGGTCATCAGAAACAGAGCCGCTTACTTCAGAAACAAGTGCAGAAATAGAAAAAACTGAAGAAACAAATGGTGACAATTTAAATTTGCAATCAGGAGGAGCAATACTAATAGAACAAAAGACAGGTAAAGTTTTATATAACCATAATGCACATGAAAAATTAAGACCGGCAAGTGTTACAAAAGTTATGAGTATACTATTAATAATGGAAGCATTAGATTCAGGAAGAATTGCTTTAACAGATAAAGTTCCATGCACAGAAGATGCAGCTGGAATGGGAGGTTCACAAATTTGGCTAGAAGTAGGAGAAGAACTAACAGTAGATGAAATGCTAAAAGCAATTTGTGTGGTTTCTGCAAATGACTGTACAGAACAATTCCGACACCTATGAAATACTACAGACAGTAGGATTTTAAAAATATAAAAATATAAAATTATAAACACCTAACAAAGAACTGCTTATATAGTAGTTCTTTTAATGTATTTTCTTAGATATCTAACTGATATATAGGAAAATAATGTGTATCTAGTAAAAAGCTACGCTTTTTAGCTGTTTGGAGGAGAGGAGATATCTCCCTGATCCTGCAAAATTGCTTTGAGGCAAATTTTGAATTGTAGATTTAGAGAAGGAGTGAGTATATGAAAAAAGATAATGATAAAGAAAAATTAGTACCAATTATAGTAAGATTACCAAAAGAAAAGAAAGAAATGTTAGAAAAATTAGCTAGTAAGCAAAGGAGATTTGAATCAGATATTATTAGAAGCGGAATAGAAAAGGAATTAAATATTCAAATGTATAATGATAATTTAGATTTTATAGTCAAACAATTAGATAGAATTTTAGATGCAAAACTATCACCATTTATAAAATCACAAAGAAAATTAAATGCAAAATATTTAAGAACAAGTGCTATAAATACATATTTATTAGGTGAATTTTTTGATAAAATATTAGGAGATGATATGCATAAGAATTTTATAAAAATGTTAAATAATGCTCGTAATAAAGCTAATTATTATATTAGTCGTGATACCGAAAATATGACTAAAGAGGATCTATATGATTTTTATACAATAGGAGAAATATATAGAAACGAATAAAATATTTACAATAAAAAAATTAAAAACTCTAGTTACTAAACAATAGTGCTAGAGTTTTTATTACATATAAATAAAAACGAGAGATGCCGTAAACTCGTTTTAAAACAAAAAAGAGATAGGTTTGATGAGCCGATGCAATAAAATTCATTCGTATTCGTGTAAACAGTCTATTTGCACAAAATGCGTAAGTGAGATTTCGTAACGCAAACTCACAATAAACAAAGAGTTTCAGGAGGCAAAACTTGTAATAATGGATATGCAAATGTAAGAAAAACTTCAAAAAAATTTATAGAAAGTTTTTCTTATTACTTTTGAAATGTTATAGTATTTCAAAAGCAATAAAAAGTGTGGGCAAGGATGCACAAGGTTTAAATATAACGGCATTTGCAGTAGATATAGGTATCTACATACTAGACTATCATAAAAAGCGACGAAATGAGGGGTTTAACTAAATGGTGTATTATTTATCTAAGAAAGGGGATAATACACCATTTTTTTGCTCAAAAATTTCAGGGTTTATTTGACTAATAATATAGTATTTACGTAAACAAACAATTATTAACTTAATTACAAAATTTTACCAAAACTATTTACATAATTTATGTAGAATGATAAAATAAGAGTGTTATAATATAAAATACTTTTTAAAGTGAAAGATAATTATTCATTTATGGAGATAGGAGAAAATAGTATGGAAAACAGTGAATTTCAAAAAGAAAAAGAAAATTTACAAGAAATAATAGAAAAGTATAGAGAAATTATGCAATACTATAATTTAAGACTTGAAGCAATACCAAGAATATATATGAATAATCCTACTATGATGAATAACTCTATTGAGATGTATACTGAAAAAATAAGTCTTATGGAAAAAAGTATAAATAAGCCTTATTTTGCAAGATTAGATTTTGCTAGAGATGGAGAAACAAAAGTTGAAACACTTTATATTGGTAAAGTTGGAGTTATGGATGAAGAAAATAATAATATTACGATTGACTGGAGAGCACCAGTATCTTCAATGTATTATGATAGCAATATAGGTAGAGCTTCATATGAAGCGCCAGAAGGAACATGCACGGGAGAATTACTTTTAAAAAGGCAATATGAAATTGAAAATAGAGAACTAATAAGTTTTCAAGATGTTGATACAGTTTCAAATGATGATTTATTAAAACCATATTTAAGTGCAAGTGCAGATAATAGATTAAAAAACATAGTATCAACAATACAACAAGAACAAAATTCAATTATAAGAGAGTCTATATCAAAAAATATAATTATACAAGGTGTTGCTGGAAGTGGAAAAACAACTGTAGCATTACATAGAATTGCTTATTTAGTATATAACAATCGAGATACAATAAAACCAAATCAATATTTAGTTATAGGACCAAATAAATTTTTTGTAAATTATATATCTGGTGTATTACCGGATTTAGATGTAGAAAATGTAAAACAATTGACTTATGAGGAATTATGTTCAGAATTTTTAAATGAAGACATTGAATTAATTAATGAAGATAAAAAGTTAATTATGTCCATATCAGATGAAAAAATATTAAACTATGAAAAATTTAAGGTTTCTATGAAGTTTAAGCAAGCATTGGACAAATTTATAAAAGAAATGGATAACAATATAATACCAGATAAAAATATAGAAATAAAAGGATATGAAGTAATAACAAATAATACTATTAAAGATATTTATTTTTCTATAGAGAATTCTAATATTTATAATACAATTAAGAACAAGCTAGATAGAACTAACTTAATACTATCAAAATATATTGATGATAAATATGATGAAATAATGGAAAATGTAAAAAAACAATATCAAAAAAATATAAATGTAGTTTCTAAAGAAATTAATAAAAATGAACTAGAAAAATTGAATTTTGTAGAAAAAGAAATAAAAACAGGCTGTAAAACAAGCCTAAAGAAATATTTCAAGACATTTATTCCTGACATTATAAATGTATATATTAAATTTTTAACAAATATAAAAAAATATATAGATGGTGAAGAATTTTATAATATAGAAACAAAAATACAAACTAATATTAATAATATAAAAGAACGAAAAGTGGAATTTGAAGATTTAAGTGCTTTAATTTATTTAAAATGTAAATTATTAGGAGTGGAAGAATATGATCAATATAGACAAGTAGCAATAGATGAAGCACAAGATTTTGGTAATTTCAGTTTTTATGCTCTAAAATGTTTATTAAGAAATTCTACTTTTAGTATATTTGGAGACTTAGCACAATCAATTTATCAATATAGAGGTATAAAGAATTGGGAAGAAGTTGAAGAAAACACATTTGAAGATGAATGTGAAACAAAATATCTTTTAAAGAGTTATAGAACTACAACAGAGATAATGAATTCTGCTAATAATATTACTAATTATATAAAATTAAATACCGCTAAACCAGTAATAAGACATGGAAAACCAGTAAATTTTATTAATTATAATAATGATACTGAACAAATTAACATAATAATAAAAATATTGAACCAATATAAAGAAGATGGATATAAAACTGTTGCTATAATTTGTAAAGATGAAGAAGAAGCTACATTAATAAATCACAAATTACAATTATCTAATATAGAAATTAATAATATAACAGATTCAGATACACAGTATAATGGTGGAGTATGTACAATAACAAGTTATCTAGCAAAAGGATTAGAATTTGATGGTGTTATTATTGCTAATGCTACTGAAGGTAAATATAATTCCAATAAAGGTATTGATATGAAATTATTATATGTAGCAATGACAAGACCATTACATGAATTAAATGTATTATATAACAATATTATTGTTAAGCCATTACAAACAGAAGAAAAAATATCTTTTAAATAATGTGATAATATAGAAAATACCTTGACAACATATAAAAACAGAGTTAACATCACACACCAAGTAAAGGGAGGTGATGTTTATATGAAGTTTGTTGATTTAGATGCAATGGTAGAAGATAATATAATTCATATTATTTATTTAAAAAGAGAAGAAGAGGGAAGTATAAGAACTGATGAGCTTAGAAAAGAAAGAAAAAATTTATTTATTAAAAGAAGTAATATTTATACAACTCTTATGAAATTAATAAAAAAGCTACCAAAAAGTTATAGATATAGGGTAATTGATAAAATAGAGGAATATGCTGAAATAATAGATGAAGAAAATTCAGCATATATGGAAAAATATTATGAAACTCGGATTTAAAGATGCAATAAAACTTATAACACAATGCCAAAATAAGTAAAATTAAAACTAAATACATACTAAAAAATAAGAATATTATCAAAAATAAAGATAATATTCTTATTTTTTTTGAAAAATTTTAATTTTTTTATAAAAAATGAGAAAAATTAGACCTCTGATGGATTTTTATAAGTAGAGAGATATGTGAGAAATACTGTCATCAATAACAAAAATTTAAAAAAATTAAAAAAATTTTCAAAAAATGAGATGTTTTTTAAATTTTTTGGACTTTTATATATAGATACGAAATGAGTGAAATAAAAAAGTAGAGTAAAAACTCTATAAGTTTTGTCATGCATAAAAAGTGTTAGTAAAAAGTTGCAAATAAAATTAACTGTCACTTAGTAAAAAAATTGTAAGAAGTTCTTAAGTATCTGAATATAAAATAGGACTTGCAAAAAAAGTACTTAAATATCTTTAGTAATAAAAAGAAGATTAATGCATAGTTATTTATTATGAGGTGAGACAAAGGTTGAAAAATAATTACAATTTTGACGTTGTCAAACTTCATTTAAAATTTAATCAACGTACAATGAGTACGCCTCATAAATTTTAAATTCGTTTTCCTAGTCAAAATTTAATTCTTTTTCAACATACTATGGAGGGAATGTATATTTATATGGAAACTAAAAATAAAACAGAATCTACAAATGATAATGCAAACAATTCTGAACTAAAGTTTTCTGTTAAGTTCAAAGAAGATGGAGAGAGTTTTCAAAATATAATGGAGAAAATTTTGATAAACAAGATAAATAAAAACACTTAAAACTATTGAAAAGAAGTTACTTAAGAGTTATAACACATATAGGTGTTTATAATAGTTAGGAGGCTATTTTGAACATAGAAAAAAATATAGAATATAGTGTAGCAATTTATATTCGTTTAAGTAAAGAGGATGGTGATAAAGAAGAAAGCGAAAGTGTTACTAATCAAAGAAAAATTTTGAGAGCTTTTGCAGAAGAAAATCATTATAGAATTTATGACGAATATGTAGATGATGGATATACTGGTACAAACTTTAATAGACCAGATTTTAAAAGGATGATAACTGATATAGAAAATAAAAAAGTAAATATGGTCATTACAAAAAGTTTATCAAGATTAGGAAGAGATTATATTGAAACTGGTAGGTACATAGAAAAATACTTTCCTGAAAATAATATTAGGTATATAGCTGTATTAGATGATGTAGATACTTTTCTTGATAAAAACTGTGATACAGTTGCACTCAAAAATATTTTTAATGATTTTTTTGCAAAAGAAACTTCTAAAAATGTAAAGAGAACAAAAAACAAAAAGAAAAAGGAAGGATTCTATTACATTACATATGCACCTTTTGGATATAAAAAAGTAAGTAAATCTGGAAGAATTGAAATAGACGAGGTACAATCGAAAATTGTAAAAATGATATTTGATTTATTTATTGCTGGTAAAGGTACATATCAAATTGCTAAAGAATTAAACAATTTAAAAATAGATCCACCTGGTTTACAAATGAAAATGGCAAATGTGTTGAAAAATACAACAGATACTACAAATAAGTGGAGTCATAATACTGTTAGAAGAATTTTAGAAAATGAAAGTTATATTGGAAATTGTGTGCAAAATAAAACTAAAAAGATTAGTTATAAAAGTAAAAAAATAATTTCGTTATCTGAAGAAGAATATACTATTACAGAAAAACATCATGAAGCAATAATTGATTTAGATAAGTTTAATCTAGTACAGAAAATACTAGCAAATCATAAGAATAATAAAGTACGAGACACCGATGTTTTATTAAAAGGAATATTATATTGTAGCCATTGTAATAATAAATTAATTATTAGGACGAAAACAGATAAAACAAAAAGTGGAGAAAAAATAAGAAGATATATTTACTGTCAAACTGCAAATAAAGAATTTTCAAACAAAAAATGTTATAAGAAGTATATTAATTATGATAAATTTGAAAAGGAGACTTTGGATAAAATAACAGAAATATTAAACATGTACATAAATTCAAATGCTTTCAAAAATGAAGAAGCTTTAAAGAAATTATTAGAATCACAAGAAAGCAGATATACTATTGATAACAAAATAAAGAAATTAAATAATGATTTAGAAAATATAAATAAAAAAATAAATATGGCATATAGTGATAGATTAAATGGAATATTAGAAGAACAAGATTTTAAACTATTCTCGGTAGGACTAATTAATGAAAGAAAAAGAATTGAAAGTTTACTTTATGAATTAAAGAGTCAGATAAAAGGTTTTAGTGAAAATATGATGAGTGAAACCATTAAATCTGATATGAAAAAAGTAATAGAGAATCTTTTAAAAAATAAATTATATACAAAGGAAGTGTTGAATCAATTAGTTAATAGAATAGAAGTAGATAAAAATAATAATGTAATAATTTATTTTAATTTCCACGAATTAAATTGTTTGGGAGGTGTGATAGAAAATGTCAAACAAGCAGTTAATTTATAATGTAGGAATGTATTTAAGGTTAAGTAAAGAAGATGGAGATGGGGAAAGTGAAAGCATCACAAACCAAAGAAAAATAATTAAAGAGTATATTGATAAACATTATAATATGAATTTGTATGATGAATATGTAGATGATGGATATAGTGGAGCTAATTTTAATAGACCAGATTTTAGAAGAATGATTTCAGATGTTGAGAATAAAAAAATAAATATGATTATAACTAAAAATCTTGCTAGACTTGGAAGAGATTATATAGACACAGGTTATTATATAGAAAAATTTTTTCCAGACTATAATGTCAGATATATTGCTATTTTAGATGATGTAGATAATTTTGTAGATAGTATAAGCAATGACTTTATGCCAATTAAATCTGTTATAAATGAAAAACATTGTAAAGACACATCAATGGCAGTGAAGAAGAGCAAAAGAAGAAAAATGAAGGATGGATTTTATGCTTGTACGACACCACCATTTGGATATAAAAAGGATCCTGAAAATCAAGGAAAGCTGATAATAGATGAAGTAAGTTCCAAAACAGTAAAAAAAATATTTGAGTTAAAAGAAAATGGATATACAATAAATCAAATAGTAGATTATCTAGAGAAAAATAATTACATGACACCTGCAGAGTATATGAAAATAAGAGGGCTTGAAAACATAGAAAATAAAGATATATGGAAAGCAAGTTCTGTAAAAAGAATTTTATGTAACAAAGTTTATCTAGGCTGTTGTTTAAGAGGAAAGACACAAAAAATAAGTTATAAATCTAATAATAGAATTTATGTGAAAAGAAGTGACTATATTTGTATTAAGGATTCACATGAAGCTATAATAGATGAAGTGACTTTTGCTAATGTACATAATAATAGGAAATATGGATTAATTGGAAACACAAAAGATAATGAATATCTTCTTAAAGATTTAATTTATTGTAAAGAATGTGGAAAAAAACTTATTTTTAAGAAACGAAAAAATGATGTTGAATTATATTGCAGACAAAATGCAGAAAATAATAAGTTATGTTCTAATAATTGTAAAATAAAATATTCTAATTTAGAAAACAAAACATTTTTTTATTTAGAAGAAATGTATAAAATGTATTTGAATTCTTCAGAAGCTAAGGACAAGTTATATAAGGATATTATTATAGATAGAATTAAGAATATAGAAAGTAACAAAAAACAATTAGAAAGAGAAATTTCATCTATAAGTTTTAAAATATCAAATTTATATAATAAGAGATTATCAGAAGAAATTGATGAAAAGAATTATAAGGAGCAATATCAAGAATTATCTAATTATCGAAAAAAACTACAATGTGAAATTAATAATATTGAAGAAAACTTCGGTGAGGAAAGAAACAAATTAGATTCTTTAAGTCATAGAAACGAAATATTAAATAAATTGGAGAAGATTGAGCAGAAAAATTTTAATAATATAAGTATTAGAGAACTGATAGATAAAATAGAAATTTACAAAAATGATATAGATATACAATTTAAATTTTCTAAATTAGAGCAAACATAATTTAAATAAGTAATCGACTATTAAAATAGTCGAAAAAAATTAAAAAAATTTAGTGTCTGAATTGTACTGGCTAAGACTGTACAGTAGCAATGGCAGATTATCTATGTGGGAGTCAAGAAGCTTTTGTAGAAAAAATGAATCAAAGAGCAAAAGAACTAGGAATGAATGATACTACATTTAAAAATTGTCATGGAATTGACGAAGATGGACACGTAACATCAGCTTATGATATATCTTTGATGTCAAGAGAACTTTTGAACAACCATCCTACAATACTAAACTATACAACAATTTGGATGGATACATTGAGAAATGGAGAATCAGAGTTAGTAAATACAAATAAATTAATTAGAAATTATAAAGGAGCGACAGGATTAAAAACAGGTTCAACGTCAGTTGCTTTATATAATTTATCCGCTAGCGCAACAAGAGATGGACTATCATTAATTGCAGTAATAATGAAAGCACCAACTACAGCTATTAGATTTTCAGAAGCACAAAAATTATTAGACTATGGATTTAGTAATTATCAATATAAGGAGTTAGCAACAAGAGGAACAGTTTTAAAGGAGGTAAGTGTAACTAAAGGTGTTAATTCAAATGTAAATTTGATTTTTGAAAATGATGTGGGATTTTTATTAAAAAAGGGAGAAGATAAAAATATAGAGCAAGCAATAAATGTAGAGGAAAATATAATGGCTCCGATAAATGAAGGGCAAAAAGTAGGGGAAGTAGTTTATACTTTAAATGGAGAAGAGCTAGGAAGGACTAATATTGTAGCAGAAAAAAATGTGGAAAAGAAAACATTTTTTAGTATTGTAACATATGTATGTCAAAATTGGTTTACATTGTTTAGGATAGAGTAATAAAATAAGTAATTACTTTTTACTGGGGTAGAAAATAGGTATAATTAAATTGTCGCGAAAAGGCCTGTCCCTATCGCGACAATTTGATAACAGTTCCATTTAAATAATTTAAAATTCCAGAATCAGTTTTAAAATTAAATTTTAAAGAATAGCTATATAATTCTTGAGTAGTACATCTAAATTTTTTGTTTATTTCATTTATACCGTATTTACCATCTCCGATTATAGGAAAACCAATATGTGCTAAATGAGCTCTAATTTGATGTGTTTTTCCGGTATGTAATTGGATGTCTAGTAAGCTATAGTTTTCTTTTTCATTTTTTTCTATTACAGTGTATGAGGTTTCAATTTTAACATATCCTTTTTTTAAAGTATCAGAAATATATACTAAAGATTTTTTATTATCCTTAAATAAATATGCAATAAGTTTTTGTGTTTTTATTTTAGGAATGCCATATATTTTAGCTAAATAATGTTTTTCTATTTCATGATTTTTGAATTTGTTAAGTAAAATATTTAAAGAAACTTCATTTTTAGCAAATAAAATTAGCCCTTTAGTATTTCTGTCTAACCTATGACAAGGAGAGATAAAAGTATATTCTTTAGATAAGTTATTCGTTAAGGAATTGTTTCCTAGAACTTCCAAGTTATTAGGTTTATTTACTACCAAAATATTTTCATCTTCATAAATTTTTTCGATATCTATTGTTTTAAATAGCAAATTATCTACTATATAAACTGTTACTTCATCTCCTAAATTAACTGTTTTGTCTTGGGCTATTTTTACATCATTTATTCTAATATCTTTTTTTCTGAATGCTTTATATAGTGTATTTTTAGTTAGTCCATTAAAATTATAGTATAAAAAATCACTTACATTTTTATCATCAAATTTTTTGTCAACAATAAGTTTTCTCAAAATCTACCTCCTAACTTATTTTTTACTATTATAATTTAACATAAAATTTTATATTTTACAAGTAAAAAATTATTTGCATGTAATTAATATAATGATTTAAATAAATTATATAACTAAGTATGAAATTAATAAAAGTTGATTATTGAATAAGAAAACATTAAATTTATATTGTGTTTTAACTAAAAGTATTGCAAAAATAGAAATAATATTATAAAATGCTAGCAATAGAAGTAGAATTAGAGTAAAGAAAAAATATTAATAAAAAAATATATATAAAGTTATATAATTTATTAGTGAAAGGTTAATTTATGGAAGAGTGGTTAAATCGCACAGAATATTTAATAGGAAAAGAAAATTTAGATAGATTAAATAATTTCCATGTTGCTGTATTCGGTATACGGTGGTGTTGGTTCATATACAGTTGAGGCTCTTGCACGTAGTGGTATTGGAAATATTACATTGGTTGACAATGATATTGTTGATATTACTAATATTAATCGTCAATTAATTGCAGACATTACAACTATTGGTAAAAACAAGGTTGATGTTTCAAAGGAAAGATTGTTAAAAATCAATCCAAATATAAAAGTTACAACATATAAACTTTTTTATGATGAAGGTAAAAATGAAGAAATATTTTCTACACATTATGACTATATAGTGGATGCAATTGATTCGATTGCGGCTAAGATAGGTTTGATAAAGACTTCGAATTTAAAAAAAATACCTATAATTTCATGTATGGGAACTGGTAATAAACTAGATCCTACGAAATTTGAAGTAACTGATATTTCTAAGACATCTGTTTGTCCGCTTGCTAAAGTAATAAGGAAGCAGCTTAAAAAAAATGGAATAGAACATTTAAAAGTAATATACTCTAAGGAAAATCCAAAACGTTTTGATAATGATAATAATACTAAGGTACCTTCTAGTATTAGTTTTGTACCATCTGTAGCAGGATTAATCTTGGCAGGAGAAGTTATAAAAGATTTATTACAATTATAATACCAAGTATTATTGAATTTTAATGTGCAAAATTTACTTAATTTTATAAAAACTATTGTATTTTTTATAAAACTATGGTAAACTTATAAATAGTCAATTTTAGATTTCGCTGTATAGGAGGTGCGTTTAAATGGCAAAATGTGATATTTGTGGAAAATCATTAGCTCATGGAAATAAAATCAGTATTGCTCGTTCTCATGTTAGTAGGAGAACAACTAGAGAGTTTAGACCAAATTTAAGAAGAGTTAAAGCTATTATTAATGGTGAAACAAAAACAATTCATACATGTACAAAATGTTTACGCTCTGGAAAAGTTGTTAGAGCATAATTTGAAAATAAAAATAAAAAAGAGACTAGTCAAAAAAAGTACACCGAAAATGTTAGACACATTCTAATATTTTCGGTGTACTTTTGAGTTAATACTAATAAGGTTCTATAATAAATGTTGGGGTGGTTAATAAAACTACTTCAACATTTTTATT
>CAMMTN010000016.1 GCA_946499885.1 uncultured Clostridium sp.
AAATGAAGAAAGGAGTGTATGGTTATTTAAGTTATTAAATATATCATACAAGAAAGAATGGATAAGATGTATTTGTAATAAATATAAAAAATATGTATCTGGAGGAAGTGATTTCCATGGAATTAGCAAACCAGATATATCAGTAGGAAAAGGAAGAGGAGATTTAATAGTAAATGAAGCAGATGTTATAGAATGGATAGAAAAATTGAAGTTTATTAAATAAATTAAAATATATAGAAATTAAATAGGAAGAATTTGTACCTATTAGGAAAGGAATGTGGTTAAGAATGAAAGTAGAATTATTAGGAGGATGTTCAGAGGAAGAACTAGAATATAGAGTTAAAAAAGTAGCAGCAGCAGGAAAATTATCAAGATTTCCTGGAAATGTTTTTGAGGTTTTAGATAGTTGCAATGAATATGAAAAGAATTTAAAGTTAGTAAAAAGAATAATAAAGATGGGGCATAAATCAATTATTGAACACGATTATTTAGTATTCGCGATTAGTGATGTTTCTCCAATAATAGAACAAACTATAATAGGCAGTAGACTTACATCATTTACTATAAAATCAAGAAGAGAAGTTGATTTTAGAAATGTAGGATATTATATTCCAGAATTTAGAGATTGTGAGTTAAATATTCATAAAGATAATGAAAAAATAAAAGAAGAATATAAAAAGCAAATGCAAGAATTGTTTGATTTTTATGGAGATATGGTAGATGATGGAATAAATGTAGAAGATGCAAGATTTATTTTACCATATTGTTATCACAGTAATATAATTATGGGATTAAACGCAAGGGAATTAGAAAAAATGGTTATTTCATTTTTATTTGGAAGACTAAGCAGATTAAGTGAAGTTAAGGAACTTGGAGAAAAACTATATGAAATTATAAAAAAATATGTTCCTTATTTGGTAGATAATATAGAAAATCAAGAAATGAAAGACAATAATACATTTGAAATATTAGAAAATAATATAAATAGGCCTAATATAAAAATTTTAAATCAAGCTAAAATAATATCACATACAGAAGAACCAGATAATGTTGTAATAGAATCATATATAATGTATCACTATCAATGCACAAAAGAGCAAGCAAAAGATATAATTATGCAACTAGAAGCAAAAGATAGCGAAATTAAAGAAAAAATAATGAATATTATATTAAATAAATCAGAAAATAGAGAGCTAGAACAAGCACATTTTACTATACAAATCCCAATTTCTCTTTCTATACTTACCCATCTAACGAGACATCGTATGCATTCTCTATTGGTTCCTGAATTTGTTCCAATGTGGAATTTAAATAATTACATAATTCCAAATACTATAAAAGAAAAAGGTTGGGAGGAAAAATTTAAATTTAAGGTAGAAAAAAATATAGAAGTATTTAATAAATTTAAAAATATGGGAGTAGCAGAAGAAGATTTGATTTACTTTTATATAGGTGGTCAAATGTGTAATGTAATTACTACAATGAATGCAAGAAATATACAATGGGTATGTAGAATGCGTTGTTGTAATAAAGCTCAATGGCAAATTAGGGGTATAGCAAATCAAATAGCAAGTCAAGTAAAAGAAATAGCTCCATTAATAGGAAAAGGGATAGGACCAACTTGTATTACAAATTATATTTGTAACGAAGGAAAAGAAAGTTGCGGACTTATTGATAAAATATTAAACAAAAACTAATAATAGGAGGAAGAAAAATGCTTAGTATAATAGCAGCAATTTCAGAAAATAATGTTATAGGAAAAGATAACAAACTTTTATGGCACTTACCAGAAGATTTAAAAAGATTTAAAAAACTAACAACCGATCATACAATAATTATGGGAAGAAAAACTTTTGAATCTTTAGGTGGAATTTTACCAGATAGAAAACATATAGTATTAACAAGAGATATGAATTATAATATAGATAGCGATTTTGTAAAAGTGGTACATGATATAGATGAATTAAAAGAATATATAAATGATGAAGAAGAACATTTTGTTATAGGTGGTGCATTAATTTATAAACAATTAGAAAGATATACACAAAAGATGTATATAACAAAGATACATAAAACTTTTGAAGGAGATGCATATTTTCCAAAAATAAATGAAGAAGAGTGGAAAATTGTAGAGATAGAAAATGGGATAAAAGATGAAAAAAATCCAGTTGATTATGAGTTTATAACTTATGTGAGAAAATAGTATAAGTTTGGTATCAACTTATTGACATTTCCTAAATAAATGATACAATATAGCAAAGAAAATATAAGATAAACATATAAAGGGGAGTATAAGAACATAAATTTTATACTCCTTTTTGCTAACAGAGGAGGCAAAGCCATGCCATATATTGAATTTAAAAATGTAGTAAAAGAATACAAAATGGGTGAGGTTTCAATAAAAGCTCTAGATAAAACGAACTTTGAAATTGAAAAAGGAGAGCTTGTAGTAATTGTAGGACCAAGTGGAGCTGGAAAAACTACCGCACTAAATATTCTTGGAGGAATGGATAATGCTACATCAGGAAAAGTTATAATAGATGGAAAAGATATAAGTAAATTTAAGAAAAAAGATCTAATAAAATATAGAAGAGAAGATATAGGGTTTGTATTTCAGTTCTATAATCTAGTGCAAAATCTTACAGCAATAGAAAATGTAGAACTCGCAACGCAAATATGTAAAAATCCTTTAAAGCCAGCTACAATGCTTGAAAAAGTAGGTTTAAAAGATAGAATGAAAAACTTTCCATCACAGTTATCAGGGGGAGAACAACAAAGGGTTGCAATTGCAAGAGCGATTGCAAAGAATCCTAAACTTCTACTTTGTGATGAACCAACTGGAGCATTAGATTACAAAACAGGAAAACAGATACTACAATTATTGCAAGATACTTGTAGAAAAGAAAAAATGACAGTTATAATTATTACTCATAATAGTGCATTAACACCAATGGCTGACAGAGTAATACATTTCAAAAACGGTACTGCTTTTAATATAGAAAGAAACGAAAATCCAACACCTATTGAAGAAATTGAATGGTAACAATTATGGAAAAATATAAAAAGAAGGTGAAATATTTGAAAACAGCACTTTTTAAAGATGGAATAAAAGAAATAAAAAATTCATATAAACGATTTATTTCAATACTCCTAATTGTGTTATTAGGTGTGGGATTTTTTGCTGGAATAAGAGCAGCAAGTCCAGATATGAAAAAAACAATTGATGAATATTTTGATAGCTTAAATGTGTTTGATGTTCAAGTTATTTCTACACTAGGGCTTACTGATGATGATATAATAGCAATTAAGAATATACAAGATGTAGAAAACGTAGAAGGAACATATCAAACAGATGCTATTGTAAAAGTAGAAGATGAAGAAGCAATTGCAAAGATAGAGACTTTTTCAGAAAATATTAATAAGCTAGATTTAATAGATGGAAAGTTTCCTGAAAGCAAAGATGAATGTGTGGTTGAACCTAGAGTTTTAGAAGAAACAGGATATAAAATAGGGGACACAATTGAAATAGAAGTAGAAGATATTACGAATGATGATGGAGAAAAAGAAGCAGTATTAAAAGAAAATAAAGTAAAAATTGTAGGAACAGTTAAGTCACCAATATATATATCTACTGATAGAGGAAGTACAAAGCTTGGAAGTGGTGTAATAGACTACTATATGTACATATCTAAAGAAAATATAAATGTAGATTTATATACCAATATATATTTAACCGTATCGGGTGCAAAAGATTTAGATACAACTAGCAACAAATATTCTGCAACAGTAGGTAAGGTAAAGGATGAATTAGAGAATATTTCAGATGAAAGGCGTGAAGCAAGATACAACGAGCTATATGATAGCGCTAATTCAAAGATAGAGGATGCTCAAAAAGAATTAGATATAGAAAAAGAAAAGGCAGAAAAAGAAATTCAAGATGCAGAGAAAGAAATTCAAGATGGAAAAAAACAGTTAGAAGATGGAAGAAAAGAATTGGAAACTAATAGAGCAAATGCAAATAGTAAATTTGCTTCAGCTACAAAACAAATAGAAGAAGCTAAAACAACTTTAGAAGAAAATAAGAAAAAGTATGAACAAGAAAAGAAAAAAGCAGAGGAACAAATAGAAGAATATGAAGGACAATTATCTTCTTTAGTACAAATTCAAAAGCAATTAAATAATGCCAATAGTAGTTTAAAAACTATGCAAGCTAACTTAAGTACTTTAGAAAAACAATTAGAGGAATCAGAATCAGTAGAAGAAAAAGATAAAATACAAGAGCAGATAAATACTTTAAATGTTGAAATACAAAAATTACAAATGACTATATCTATTATTAAAACTGAATTAGAAAAAGAAGGAATAACAGATTTAGATGAAACAATTAATAAATTACAAAGTGGAATAGAAACTGCTAAAAAGGAATTAGAAGATGGAGAAAGTAAGTTACAAGAAGCCCAAAAACAAATAGAAGAAAGCGAAAAAGAATTAACTTCACAAAAAAGTTCTACATATTATCAATTAAATGAAGTAGAAAACAAATTAGAAGCCTCAGCAAAAGAGATTGAGGAAGGAGAAAAAGAACTAGAAGAAGCAAAGAAAGAATTTAATGAAAAAATAGGAGAGGCAGAAGCAAAATTATTAGAAGCAAAAGAAGATTTAAATGATATAGAAAAGCCAGAGTGGTTTGTGCTAGATAGAAATCAAAATGTAGGATATGCAAGTTATGTGCAAGATACAGATAGGGTAGCAAGTCTAGCTGAAGTATTTCCTATAGTATTTTTCTTAGTAGCAGCACTTATAAGCTTAACATCTATGTCTAGAATGGTAGAGGAACAAAGAGTTCAAATAGGAACACTAAAGGCCTTAGGATATAGCAAAAGGCAAATAGCAAGTAAATATTTGATATATGCAAGTTTAGCCACAATAATTGGTGGAATGATAGGTTTATTTATAGGATTTAAATTCTTACCAAAAGTAATTGCAGATATGTATGGTATGGTATATACTGTACCAGAAGTAATACTAGAGTTTAATGCAAGTATAGCGTTTACAGGAATGGCTTTTGCTGTTGCTTGTACGGTAGGAGCAACACTATATACTAGCATAAGGGAATTAAGGCATAATCCAGCAACTCTTATGAGACCTAAATCTCCAAAAGCAGGTAAGAGAGTTTTGCTAGAAAAAATAACATTTATATGGAAACATCTAAATTTTACAGCTAAAGTTACAGCAAGAAATTTATTTAGATACAAAAAAAGATTTTTGATGACCATAATTGGTGTATGTGGTTGCACATCTTTAATTGTTGCAGGTTTCGGGTTAAGAGATGCAATAGTAGATATGGTTCCAAAGCAATTTGGAGAAATAGATAAATATGATATAAATATAACATTAAAAGAAGATAAATATGGTAATAACTTAGAAAACTTAGAGGAAAGCTTAAAAGAAAATGAGAAAATCGAAAGGACACTAGGTGTAAATATACAATCAGTAAAAGTTATAAAAGATGATAATAATCAAAGTATACAATTAATTGTACCAGAAGATGTAAATGGATTAGAAGAATTTATTTCATTAAGAGATAGAAAAGATAAAGACAACAAATACATCTTAGATAATACAGGAGTTATAGTATCTGAAAAATTAGCTAATTTACTGGATATTAAAAAAGGAGATACTATACTTCTAGAAAATGCTGATGGAATTAGAAAAGAAGTGCAAGTTTCAAATATAACAGAAAATTATATAATGCATTATATATATATGGCTCCTGAACTATATGATAACATTTTTAATACTAGAATAGAATCTAATGTAATATTAGCAAAAACAGTAGATATGACGGAAGATGAGGAAAATGATTTAGGAGAAATATTACTTAAAGATTCGGAAAATATTTCTGGGGTAAACTTTACTTCAACTTCTCACAATATGTTTGAAACTGTTATGGAAAATATGCAGATTGTAGTATGGATATTAATTATTGCTGCTGGACTTTTAGCATTGGTTGTACTATATAATTTGCTAAATGCTAATATTAGTGAAAGAATAAGAGAACTTGCAACTATAAAAGTATTAGGATTTTATGATAAGGAAGTATATAGTTATATTGCAAGAGAAACAATAATTCTTACTATTATTGGAATAATAGTGGGATTAGTTGGAGGATATTTCTTAACAATGTATATTTTAAAAACATGCGAATTAGATATAACAATGTTTAATCCGGAGGTTAAATTACTAAGCTATATATTTGGCATACTAATAACAGTATTCTTTGCAATTATTGTAAATGTAATAACATATTTTTCACTAAAGAAAATTGATATGATAGAAAGTTTGAAAAGTGTGGAATAGCATTTGACAAATAAAAGAATATATGATAAAATATTTACTCGTAAGCCGCCTGAGTCGGGCAACTAAATGTTAGAGAAATCTAACTGCCTTGTATTTTATGCTTAGCGAGTATACATATAAGAGGAGGTGTACATATAATGTACGCAATAATTGAAAGCTGTGGAAAGCAATATAAAGTAGCAGGAGGAGATGTAGTATTCTTCGAAAAATTAGATGTTGAAGAAGGAAAAAAAGTTACATTTGATAATGTAGTTTTAGTTTCTGACGACAAAAAAGTAGAAGTAGGAGCTCCTTATGTTAAAGGTGTTAAAGTTGAGGGAAAGGTAGTAGCTCATGGAAAAGGTAAAAAAATCCTTGTTTACAAATACAAAGCTAAAAAGAACTACAGAAGAACTCAAGGACATAGACAACCATATACAAAGGTTGAAATAACAAAAATAAAAACACCTGCTGAAAAAGCTGAAGCAAAGACAGCAGAAAAGAAAACAGCTACTAAAAAAGAAACTGTTAAAGAATAATTAATAAAAAATATAAGAGAAAAATAAAAATCAGAAACCGAAGGGAGTTGAGATAAATGGCTCATAAGAAAGGTCAAGGTAGCGTTAAGAATGGTAGAGATAGTGAATCAAAACGTTTAGGTCTTAAAAGAGCAGACGGACAAATAGTTCCAGCTGGAAACATCTTAGTGAGACAAAGAGGTACTAAATTTCATCCAGGAACTAATGTTGGCATAGGAAGTGACGATACTTTATATGCTAAAGTAACTGGTAGAGTTAAATTTGAAAGATTAGGAAGAGATAAAAAACAAGTTAGTGTTTATCCAGTAGAGGAAACATCTAATAAATAGAAACAATAAAAAGCTTGAATAAAGAGAGTATATCTTTGTTCAAGCTTTGTTTTTTAAGCTAAATCATTCATACCATAAAGTCCGTTTTTCTTAGTAATTATAAACTTAGCAGCATGTAAAGCTCCTTCAATAAATATGTCTCTTGAATATGCACTATGGGTTATTTCAATAGTCTCATTCTTCCCTAAAAATAATACAGAATGTTCGCCAACTAAATTTCCACCTCTAATAGAAGAAATGTTAATTTTGTGTTTATTTTTACATTTTTTATTTATATTATTGGATAGCATAAGAGCTGTTCCGACTTGGAGCATCTTTTTTGTATTTATGATGCTTTTCTATTATTTCAATATCCATATTTTGAAGACTTTGTGCTAAATAAGTTGAAATATCTGAAAAAATTTTAATTCCATATGACATATTAGAAGATTTAAAAATAGGTATAGCCTCAGAATATTCAATTATTCTATTTTCTTCATCTTTTGAAAATCCTGTGGTCGCAATAACTACAGGAATTAAATTTTCTACAGCATAATTAAGAGCATTAAAAGTAGAAATAGGAGTAGAAAAATCTATTATTACATCAGGTTTTTTTTGTATTTTATTGAACAAATGAGAGTTTTCCTTATCTATTCCATAAAGTAATCTAAAATCAGTAGAATTTTTTATATAATTTGAAAAAGCAGTTCCCATATTTCCACTGCAACCATTTAATAATATATTTATCATAATTGCCTCCATAGTTTAATGAAATATAAAGAAAGATATAACTTATAGTAAGCTATATCTTTATAATAAATATATTCTAAATAATTCTAAAAAATATCAAACTTAAGAAAATATATGCTGTTTTATAAAAAGTTTTTCTTTTTAATTTTTCTTGAATATATAAATATGTTTCCATGCATGCACTATATTTATCCATAATTGTAACTATATATGATTCTCTATAACGTGGAAAAGCAAAAGTAACAGGCCACATATGTTTGCGAATAACATCTTTTTCTTTATCATTTAAATCAAAAATTTTATTGGCATTTTTAAGTGCTATTTCAGGATGTACAAAAGCATGAAGTCCAGGAAGTTCTATATCCCTATATTTTTTTCTCCAGTCATATAAAAATAAATCATGAATCATTGCTGCTCGTGTTGCAGAAACATAATCCAATTTTAAAGCTTTGCATGCAATAAAAGTAAAATATGCAACTTGCATACAATGTTTAAAACAAGAAGTGTTACAATGTTGCCTATACTTTTTCATTTCTTGTACAGTTTTATTTGAAATAATATCATTTATAATATCGAAAAATTCAGTTAAATGATATTTAGAATCTGTATATATGTAAGAATTATTTTCAAAAAAAGTATCTATGTTACAACCAATTTGTGTATAAATGTCTTTTGTATTTTTTATGCTATTTATATTCATAAAATTAAAACCTCTTATCAAAAGTATATAATATTATTATAACATAAAAGAACTATTTTGTGAAGAAAATATAAGAAAAATAAGAGGCGATTAGATAAATCACCTCTATAAGAAAATAAAAATTTTATTGTTCTCCTGGTAAAAAGTAATCTACAACTCCATAAACTAAAGCACCGACTATTGCTGCCATCCAAGAAATTGTATATCCAGCTACAAAGTATTGAGTAACATATAAAACTACAGCAGCTAATACAAAACCTACAAATCCTTTACCAAATGAACTTGCATGAAGTCCTGTAAATTTTGTTATTAAATAATCTATTGCAGTAAGTACAACAGCAGCTAAGGCTAGAGTCCAAATACTGTTAATTGAAAAGCCAGGTGTAAAAAATGCTGTTATTGCAAGTACTATTGCAGATGTAACTAATCGACCAATAATTTGCCATACTGTAGATGTATTACTTCTTGATTGAACTTGATTTTCTTCCATATAAACCTCCTAAAAATCTATTTAAACAGATTAAATGTAACATAAAAAGTAATTGGTTATAAATTTAATATCAAAGATTATTTTAAAAAATATATTAATAAAAGAATAAAAATTTTAATAATCAAAATAATCTTTGATATTATTCTTATTATTTGCTAATAAAAAAATTTTATACATAAATTTATATTTGTAAAATAAAAAATGCATAATTATTTAATAATAGTAAAGAATAAATAAAAAAATTAAATAAAAAATGGAGGAAAAATGTTAATTACATTTATTAGATCAATTCTTTTATACATAATAGTTTTAGTTGTAATGAGATTAATGGGAAAAAGGGAAATAGGACAGCTACAGCCTTTTGAACTTGCAATATCGATAATGATAGCAGACTTAGCATCAACGCCAATGGCAGATGCAGGAATTCCTCTTAGCAATGGGATAATACCAATTTTAGCACTTTTAGTAATGCATTTAATAATATCTGTTGTAAATATAAAAAGTTTAAAAGCAAGAGAGATATTATGCGGAAAACCATCAATATTGATATATAAAGGGAGAATAGATGAAAAAACATTGAGAAAAGAAAGATTTACTATAAATGAACTAGAGGAAAGATTAAGAGGAAATAATGTAACAAATATAAAAGATGTAGATTATGCAATATTAGAAACAAGTGGACAAGTGACAGTAATAAAAAAACAAAATAAACGAGAAGTAACACCTGAAGATTTAGGAATACAACCAGAATATGAAGGAATAACATATGATTTGGTAGTAGATGGAAAAATAATGTATGAAAATTTAAAAAAATTAAAAAAAGATTATAAATGGTTAAAGAAACATGTGAATAAATTTAAAATAGAACCAGAACAAGCTTTGATAGTAACTATTAATGAAAAAGGAGAAATATTTTGTCAAGAGATGTATAATGGGTAATATATAAAAAAAGCATAAAACAGGGAGAAAATTAAATATGAAGAAAGAGATGATAGTGTGTATATTTTTAGTAATTTTAATAATTATCGTAAATATATTAACTCAAAACTATACTAAAGAATGTGTTAGCAAAATGCATGAAAAATTAAATTTACTTAAGGAAGAAAGTCTATTAAAAGAGAAAAATGAAGAAGAGATTTCAAATAAAATAGATAATGTAGATAAAATTTGGAATGAATATCAGGAGAAATTAGCATATTATATAGAGCATGATGAATTAGAAAAGGTAGAAACTCAAATTTATGCAATAAATGGATTTATAGAGATAAAGAATTATGAAGAAATAATACCAGAAATAGAAAAATGTATTTTTATTTTAGAACATATAAAAGACAAGAATATGCTGAATATAAAAAATATTTTCTAAAAAACTTGAAAAGAATATAGATATATGGTAAAATATATGACGTTACAAAAAGAGAAAGGATTTGAAATAAATGATAGAGATAATAAGAAATATAGTTTTAGTTATATATGTTTTAGTTTGTATAGTATTAATAGTGCTTGCTACAATTCAAGCAAAAGATACAAGTGGAGCATCACAAACAGTTACTGGTGCAGCAGCAAATAATTTCTATGAAAATAATAAAAGTAGAACGAAAGAAGGAAAATTAAAAAGATTTACAGTAATTTCAGGAGTATTATTTGTTGTACTTGCAATAGCACTTTCAATATTATTTGTAATGTAATTATTGTAAAAAATAGATAGAGAAACATATATAACTTAGGAAAGTTGTATATGTTTTTTTGTGTCTAATAGGATAAGCAAATATGTAAATAAATTTGTTTAATGAAAGAAGGGAAAGATTTGAGTAAAAAAATAGTAAAAAAAGAATTTAGGAAAATACACGAAGTAATGAAACCTAAAAAACGAAAAAATAATTTAATAAAAGAAATACAAGAAAAAGTAGGTTCAAAAGTTGAATTTACTGAAGAAAGTAAAAAAGCTTTAGAAAGAATAAGTAAAGAGAAAAATAAGGAAAATAAGGAAATAAAAAAGTCAAATACTAAAATCAAAGAAGACAGCAAGATATTTGAATTAGAAAAAGATACAATAGTTGGAACATATCAAAAAAGTAGAAATTTTGGTTTTGTTATTCCAGATGATAAAAAATTAGGCTCAGATATTTTTATTTCCAAAAAAGATGATTTAAAAGCTAAAAACAACCAAAAGGTAGTAGTTAAAATTACAAAAATGCCTAAAGAAGATAAAAGCGCAGAAGGGAAAATTACAGAGATAATAGGATATATCGACCAAGCAGGCGTTGATATGATGTCCTTAATAAAAGAGCATAATTTACCTTATGAATTTCCACAGCAAGTATTAAAGGAAGCAAAAAAGATTAGCCAAGAAGTAGATAAAGAAGATATAAAAAATAGAAGAGATTTAAGAAATCAAGAAATTTTCACAATAGATGGTGATGATGCAAAAGATTTAGATGATGCTGTAAATGTAGAAAAATTAGATAATGAAAATTACATTTTGGGTGTACATATTGCAGATGTTAGCCACTATGTAAAGGAAGGTTCATTTTTGGATAAAGAGGCTATAATTAGAGGAACAAGTGTATATATGTTAGATAAAGTTATACCAATGCTTCCAGTAGAACTTTCAAATGGTATATGCAGTTTAAATGCTGGAAAAGATAGATTTGCAATATCTTGCATAATGGAGATAAATCAAAAAGGACAAGTTGTATCATCAGATATTTTTAAAAGTGTAATAAATGTAACCGAAAGAATGTCATACAAAAATGTGCAAAAAATATTAGATGATTCTGATGCAGAAGTTGTTAAAAGATATAAAAAATATGTAAATCACTTTAAGAAAATGGAAGAACTTGCACATATTTTAAAAAATAGAAGAACAAAGGATGGAAGTTTAAACTTAGATATACCAGAGACTAAGGTAATATTAGATGAAAATGGATATGCAATTGATATAACAAAATATGAACTATGTTTTGCAAATGAAATAATAGAGCAATTTATGCTAACAGCTAATGAAACAGTTGCAGAAAAGTTTTATTGGCTAGAAGCTCCATTTATATATAGAGTACACGAAGCACCAGATATGGAAAAGGTAACAGAATTAAATAAATTTTTATTTAACTTGGGTTACAGAGTAAAATGTGGAAAAGAGGAAGTACATCCAACAGCATTTGCAGATGTTTTAGAAAAGATAAAAGGAAAGCCAGAAGAAATGGTTATATCTAATTTAGTTCTAAGAACACTAAAAGTTGCAAGATACGAGAGTGAAAATAAAGGGCATTTTGGAATAGCAAGTAAATATTATTGCCATTTTACTTCACCAATCAGAAGATATCCTGATTTGTTTATACACAGGATTATTTCAAAATACTTAAAACAAGGATATAATTTAAGTGATGAAGAAATAGAAAAATATAGTTCTCAGGCAACAAAATATGCAGAAAGTTCATCAGAAAGAGAGAAGATAGCACAAAAAGTAGAAAGAGAAAGTGTAGATATAAAAATGGCAGAATATATGGAAAAACACATCGGAGAAGAATATGACGGAATTATTTCGAGTATTATGTCATTTGGAGTATTTGTAGAATTAGAAAACACAGTAGAAGGATTAATTAGATTTGACAAATTAGGTGACGAATATTTTATGTATGATGAAGATAAAAAAACATTACTCGGAGAAAAGACAAAAACAAAGTATCATATAGGAGATAAAATCCACATCAGAGTAATAAGAGCAGACAAACAAACAAGACAAATAGATTTCGAGTTGTCGCGATAGGGACAGGCCTTTTCGCGACATTTTTTGATTCAAAAAAATTAATATGATATTTAAACTAAAATGTCGCGAAAAGGCCTGTCCCTATCGCGACAAAACAGGAGCAATTAGGCAGAAGGCAGCTAGAATATATAGCAATATTCCAGCTGTTTTATTGTTGTTTTTTGTGTATTCTAGATAGCCGGTAATAGCTGTTTCAAGAAAGGCATAAATGGATGCGATTAAAATTACAAGAGTCATTCTTCTTCCTCCTTTGATGTATTAACTAACAAATAACTTGAACGCAATTCTACATCTACATTAACGTTAAAAAATGTGTCTTTATAATGATGGTTCCAGTTATATTCTTCTAAATCTGATATATTGTTAAAATATTTTAATGAGTACAAACCGAAATCATCTATGTCTGCATTGAATTCTTTTGAAGTCTTATACAAATAATTATTCAAGTGATATTTTAAATACTGTTCAGCATAATTTTCAATTTTACTAACAACTTTTTCATCATCTAAATTTATATTACCATTTAAAGATTGAATCCTCGCAGTGAGTTTTACATTAGAAGTAATGTATGGGGAGCTGTTTACTAGATATAGTGAATTTTTAGTATTATTATCAAGTTCTATATATAAATCAATATAATTTAATTGTTCTATAGGGCTAGGAATTCTAATTTGAGCATTTTCCAATTTGCTAGAAATTATTAAATGACAAATTGATTCTAAGCCATTTAATTCTCCTACTAGTTTATCATCATTAAAAACTGCAAGTCCCATGGTTTCCACACTTGTTTCTCCTGAAATAGGAGTTTGTCCTGCTGTATATGCAGAATTTTCATTAGTTGTCTTTTGTGTATCAGGTGTATTAATAGAACCTAAAATTGCAACAGGATCTGAAATTTTGTCATTTATAGCATTAAAAAATTCATTGCAAGTTATACTTTCTGTATAACCCGTATATTCGCTTGATGTAGGAGCAATATCATAATATCTGGCAGAAACTTTATCTAAAAGGGGAGCAGAGTATTTTAAAAAATTTTCAGCATCGCATTTACTAATGATTATGTTAGAATCCGTTCTAAATTGTATATCATTTGCAAGTGTAAATAAATATTCGCTTATTCCTTTTGCTGCAAGCTCTTCAGAAATAACTAAAACTTTACAATGGGACAAAGTTACTTCTTTTCCCAAATAGCTATTGAAAAGAGATATACCAGAATTAATAGAAGGGCATTCTATCGAATTTACTACAGCAGAAGAAGATTGGGAAGAACTACTAGAACCATTCTCGTTAGATTGATGAACAGAAATTTGAAGGCTTAGTTTTAGCTTGTTATCTTTTCCAACGTCTAAACCAATAGCCACAACATAAGCTAAATTATCTATTCCTTTTATTCCATAATAACTAGAACTAGAGACGATTAGTAAAATAGTTAATATTAAAATTGCAAAGAATTTTTGTACTTTATGGTTCATGGGCTCCTCCTATTAAAAAATTTCTTTTTTATATTTGCCGATATAAGTAGTAATGTAAAAATTCCAAATACTAATATTAATGTGCCATATTTATAAAAGTAATTTGCTATAGTTTCAAAAGCAAAGATATGGTTAAGTAGCATTGCAATTACAAAAATAATTGTGCATACAGTTACAGCTAAATGTTTAGCTTCTTTTATATTGGTTAATTTTTTAAATATATTCAAAACAAACATAACCGCGATATTTATAAAAGACATAAGTGCCAAAGTCCATATAAATATGAAAATTACCTCAGGTCTTTCCAAAAATGCACTAAGCCTACTGTTTATAATTATAAAATACATAGGTGATAGTCTACTTACTGTATAAATATCTGAAAAAGCAAAAACCAGAGTTGTTATTGATAAAATTAAAAATATACCACATATTAATACAGACCAAAATGCAACTTTGGAAGTATCCTCTTTTTTATTTAGTAATGGTGAAATAAAAAAGAGAAAGAATAATCCATTAAAAGCAAAAATATTGGAAGCTCCGGAAAGAAATATTTGGCTGGCTCCATTATAAAATATAGGCATAGAACGCTCTATTTTTAATAAATCTGCTACAAATATAAATGTAAATAAAATACTAAATAATGCAATAGGTACAATAATGGTATTTGATTTAATTATGGATTTTTTTCCAATAATATTTGAAACTACTCCAATAAATAAAAATAGAAACATTATAAATGAAACAGGGTAATTTTGAAAATATACTAATAGCAAATTTTTAGAAAACATTCTAAGTAAAAATACTGTTTCAAATATAAGATAAAAAATACTTAAAATTCCAATAATTATCTTTAGTGGTTTTCCTCCCAAATATTCGGAAATATCTATTATATCTAGCCCGATAAAATTTTTTAAAAGTTTTAATATAAGAATTGTGAATAAAAGAACTAATATAAGGATATATATAGCATTTATGGTTGAAGCGGAGCCAGAACTATTTAAAATCATTTGTGGCAGATTAAGTACAATATGATTTATAAATAATACTACAATTAAGCAGATTGCTTCAAAATTTCCTAATTTAGTATAGTTCATTAAAAAATGCTCCTTTCTAAAGTACGTATTTATTTCGATATATATGTATAATATTTAATCTTTTTTGCACCTTGGTGTCGCAACCTACAAAATAATTTTTATATGTAGGTTGCTCCAAGTCACACTCGCAAAATTGTTCGTTTGGTCGCTTATGCGGTGCTTAAAAAAGCTTAAATATTATACATATATATCGAAGAATAAAATACATCTTATAATAACAAGACCTACTGATTTGGATATTTCCATTTCATGCTAATGTGTTCTTGTTTTTCAGCTTTTTTTGTATCTAAAAAGTCAGCTCTTTTTTCTCTTTTCCAAGTAGGTGCAGTAAAAATCCCATTAAATATTTTTCCTTTAGAAAGTATATATGGGTCTAAATAAGATACACCAAAAGATTGAATTTTAGTTGCAATTAAAAGATGTATAAAAGCACCAACTGCAATACCTAAAAGTCCTGCAAGATATCCTAAAATAATATAAGCAAATCGGCTTACTCTGCAGTGAAAAGCTAAATAATAGTCAGGAATTGCAAATGATGTAATACCTGTTATAGCAACAATTATAATTAATATAGGGCTCACAATTCCAGCATCAACAGCAGCCTGACCAATAATTAATGCACCAATTATGCCAAGTGTCGGACCGATAGGTGTAGGAACTCTAAGACCTGCTTCACGAATTAGTTCAAAAGATAATTCCATAATAATTATTTCAAAGATTATAGAAAATGGGACAGTTGCTCTTGATGCTACTATTGCAAAAAGAAGTTCTGTAGGAATAAACTCTTGATGAAAACTTGTTATTGCAACATATATACCAGGAAGAAGTAGAGTAATCATAAGTGCTGCAATTCTAATAATTTTTAGTAAATTTGCAAATTGGAATTTTATATTATTATCTTCAGGAGATTCTAAAAAGTCTATAAAAGTTGCTGGAACAACTAAGGCATAAGGGCTACCATTAACTAAAATTACAATTCTTCCTTCAAGCAAATGTGTTGCTGCTTTGTCTGGTCTTTCTGTTGCTATTACTTGTGGCAAACTGTACTTACTATTGTCTTCAATTAATTGTTCTAATTGACCAGAAGATATAAGATAATCTATGTTTATATTATTTAACCTATATTTTGCTTCAGCAACTAAATCATCATTTGCAATATTTTTCATATAACATAAGGCACATGCTGTATGGCTTAAAGAACCTATTTGCATATTTTCAATAATTAAATTTTCATTATTTATAATTCTTCTAATTAAAGTAGTGTTAACACGAATATTTTCAATAAAAGCTTCTTGAGGGCCACGAATTACTACTTCATTTTCAGGTTTTGAAACACTTCTTAATTTAAAACCCTTTACATCAATATCAAATGCAATATTTAAAGTATCTACGAAAAGAGCACAATTTCCAGAATTAATGCTAGCAAATATATCTTTAAATTCGGATTTGACTTTAATATTATTTTGAGGAAGTAAAGAATTTAAAATGTATTCTTTTATATCGAATTTTTTTACTTTTCTTACCGTAATGTTATTTGTTACTGCTTCAGATATAATTTGATTTTGGTTTCCATCAAAGGAATTTGCAGTGTTTTTTAACATTAATGGCTTAAGGACATAATTATTTACTAAATCTATATTTACCATACCATCAACAAAAAGTAAGAATGCTCTATATTGTTTGTTTCTTGCAGTTAAAGTAAATTCACGAAGAATGATGTCATTATTTATCAAAAGATTATATTTTACTTTAATATATTCTGCATTTACATCAATACTTGGAAATATTTCTTTTATATCATCAATATCATCTATTTTTTGAACTACATCTAATTTAGAATTAACATCTTCATTAGTGCTTGGCATAGAAAAATGATGGGAAGGTTCTTCTATTGGAAAAAATATTTTTTTAAAAGTATCTGTTAAACTCATTTATTCCTCCAATCTATTGTTCTTAGTATATATTTTCCTAAAATGAAGAAAATATGTACAAAATTCAAAAAATGTATATAAAAATAAAATGTTTTATGATATACTAAATTTAATTAAATTTTAGGAGGTTTATGTATGAGAAAAAGTAATATTATAATTTTTGTAGTTATATTATTAGTGGTTATAGGAATATTTGGTTATGCAATATGGGATGCTAATAATTCTTTAAATGAAATTAATAATAACAATGAAAGTGCAATAGCACAAAACGAGGTAAATGAATTGCAGGAAAATAGTATCGTACAAAATGAAGTAGAACAAAATGTTGTACAAAATAATACAATAGATACAAATACTACTGTAAATACTACAAATTATGTTGGAGAATGGTATATTAATGAGGAAGCATATTTCAATTCAGAAAGAATTGATGAAATAATGGAAAAAAGAGAAGAAAATACAATATCTACAGAAGAATTTGAAAGTCAAATGAAAGCAGAAAACAACACAAACGTAGTAGAATTAGATGTAGATAGCTATTTTCAAAACAAAATAAAATTTGATTTTAAGTTAACAAGTCCAGCTCCAACACAAAGAGAAGGAAAATTAGATGATATTGTTGTAGATATAACAAATGGAGTAGGAACATTTACGTATACAGATAATTGGGGAACAAGTGGAAATGGAACTATCACATTAGATGAAGATAAAATACAGCTAAAATTAGAAACAACTAAAGCAGCCCAAGGTGCATTATGGGGAGTAGAAGGAGTATATTCATTTTCTTATAAAAGAGTAGATTAAATTTTCAACAGTAAATATTTATATCGCTAATTTTCTAAAACATTAATCAACAAAAAGCCTAGAATTCTCCTAGGCTTTTTGTTGATTGAATAATTATTGGTTTTACAATATTATGCAAATTAATCCGCCGCTACCTTCATTTACAATCTTTTCAAGTGTTTCTTGAAGTTTTGCTTGTGCATCAACTGGCATTTTAGCAAGTTTAGTTTGCAATCCTTCATTTACAAGTTCGTGTAAGCTTCTTCCAAATATATTTGATTCCCAAATCTTTGTAGGATCATCTTCAAAATTAGAAAGTAAATAGTTTACCAATTCTTCTGATTGTTTTTCACTTCCAACTATTGGAGATACTTCTGTTTCAATTTCAGCTTTAATTAAATGTATTGATGGAGCACGAGCACGTAATTTTACACCAAATCTTGTACCTTGTTTTATAATTTCAGGTTCATCTAAAATTAATTCATCAATAGAAGGTGTTACAATTCCATATCCTGTTGCTTTTACCTCTTCTAAAGCATTTGCGATTTTATCATATTCCTTTTTTGTATTGGCAAGTTCTGTTATAGTAGAGAATAAATCACCTTCATTTTCAATTGCAACTCCAGATATTTCGGTAAGAACTTTATAAAATAATTCATCATATAAGTTAATTGAAATATTTATAGTGCCTTCACCAAGTTTAATTTCATCGATTATAGTTTTATCTATAATTTTAGTACTTTGAAGTTTTACAATTCCACTATCGATTTGTTTTAAAATATGTATGTTTCCAAAAGCTTCTTTTATTTCTGAATATAGTTCCTCTTTTAGCCAATGTGAGTCAGATAAACCATCAACCCACTTTGGAAAATTAATGTTCATTTTTTCAATAGGAAATTCATATAAAATTTTTCCAAAGATTTCGTTGATATCTTCCATATCTAATCTAGAACAATCAGTAGGAATTACAGAAGTTTGATATTTTTCTTGTAATTCAGCCGCCAAATTTTTGGTATAATCAGAAAATGGATCATCAGAGTTTAAAACTATGACAAAAGGTTTGTTTAAATCTTTTAGTTCTTTTACAACTCTTTCCTCAGCAGATATATAATCTTCTCTAGGAATATCTGTAATACTTCCATCTGTTGTAACTAAAATTCCTATCGTAGAATGTTCTTGAATTACTTTTTTAGTGCCTATTTCAGCAGCCTGTTCAAAAGGAATTTCTTCTTCAAACCAAGGGGTTTTTACCATTCTTGGCATATCATCTTCTAAATATCCGATTGCATTATTTACTAAATATCCTACGCAATCTACTAAGCGAGTTTTTAATTTTAAATTATCTCCTATAGTTATTTCAACAGCTTCATTTGGAATAAACTTTGGCTCAGTTGTCATTATTGTTCTTCCACCAGCACTTTGAGGAAGTTCATCTCTAGCTCTTTCTTTTTTATATTCATTTTCAATATTTGGAATAACTAATAAGTCCATGAAGCGTTTTATAAAAGTAGATTTACCAGTCCTAACAGGTCCTACAACACCTACATAAATATCTCCTTGAGTACGATTAGCTATATCTTGATATAATTTTAAATTTTCATCCATGAATAAAATACCCTCCTTAAAAATGTTTGTACTAAACTTTATTTAATGTATATTAAGATATTTCAAAGTTATGACTAAATTATAAAAAAAATTGAGCCATTGGGGACGTACACTTTTGGCTTAAAAAATTTGCAAAAAAAATATATATGTGATAAAATGATAGCGTTTAAGGAAACTAAACATATTATAATACTAAAACAAATAAAAGGAGAAGTGATTTTAATGGAAAATAATATTATGGCAATTGTAATGGCAGCTGGGAAAGGCACTAGAATGAAATCCAAAAAATCAAAGTTAGTACAAAAAATATATGGTAAAGAAATAGTAAAAAGAGCAGTAGAAAATGCTGAAAAAGCAGGAGTAAAAGAAATTATTGCAGTAGTAGGTTACATGAAAGAAGAAGTAATGGGGGTTTTAGGTGATTGCGTAAAATATGCAAATCAAGATGAAATGCTAGGAACAGGTCATGCAGTAATGCAAGCAAAAGAATATTTAAAAGGAAAAAAAGGAAAGGTTTTAGTATTAAATGGAGATGTTCCATTAATTAGACCAGAAACTTTAAACAAATTAATAGAAAAAAGCATAGAAAATAAAGAATATGCGACACTTCTAACAGCTATTTATGATAATCCAACAGGTTATGGAAGAATAGTAAGAGATGAAGGAGGAAATATAGAGGCTATAGTAGAAGAAAAAGATACTACACCAAGTCAAAAAGAAATAAAAGAAATTAATGCTGGAATTTATTGCTTTGATATAGAAGAATTATTATCAGCATTAGAAAAATTAACTCCAAATAATGCACAAGGAGAATATTATTTAACAGATGTAATCCAAATAATGAATGAAAAAGGTTTAAAAACAGGTGCTGTAATAGTAGAAGATAATACAGAAATACTTGGAATAAATGATAGAATTCAATTAGAAATGCTAACAAAAGTATTACAAATGAGAATTAATACAGAGCATATGAAAAAAGGTGTAACAATAGAAGATGTAAGCAATACATATATTTATGATGATGTAGAAATAGGAATGGATACAGTAATACATCCAAATACTACAATAAAATCAGGAGTTGTAATTGGAGAAGATTGCGAGATTGGACCAAATGCGTATATTCGAGAAGGATGTAAATTAGCAAATAAAGTTAAAGTAGGAAGCTTTGTAGAAATAAAGAAAGCAATAATAGGAGAAGGAAGCAAAGTGCCACATCTTTCATATATGGGTGACTGTGAAATAGGAGAAAGATGTAACATTGGATGCGGAACAATTACATGTAATTATGATGGACTTCATAAGAGCAAAACAATCATAGGAAACCATTCATTTATTGGGTCTAATACAAATTTAGTAGCACCAGTTACATTGGGAGATGAAACATTTGTAGCAGCAGGTTCTACAATAACAGAAGACGTACCAGATTATGCACTAGCAATAGCAAGACAAAGACAAGTAAATAAAGAAGAGTGGAACAAAAAATAATTTAAGGGAAGAAGAACGGAGCATTTAATATAATATTTATAAAATAAAAATGCTTCGTTTCTTTATATTATAGAAAAATCAATTTTTTAGTTGATGTTTCAGTGCTTTTAGCGATTTTTCCATATACAGTAAGGGGATATTTTGCAAGGACTTTATTGAATAAAAAATATAAAATATAAAAAAACATTAAAAAGATTAAAAAAAGTGTTGACAAAGATTAAAAAATTTAGTATACTAAACAAGTCGAAGGAAATGGGCGCATAGCTCAGCTGGGAGAGCATCTGCCTTACAAGCAGGAGGTCATAGGTTCGAGCCCTATTGCGCCCACCATTTTTGTTTATAAAAAGTATTTCCTATACGGCCCGGTAGTTCAGTTGGTTAGAACGCTAGCCTGTCACGCTAGAGGTCGACGGTTCGAGCCCGTTCCGGGTCGCCATTTTTTTAATATTTATGGCTTGATAGCTCAGTTGGTAGAGCAAGGGACTGAAAATCCCTGTGTCAGTGGTTCGATTCCACTTCAAGCCACCAAATTTAGACTATACTAAAAGTATAGTATTTTTTGTATAATTTACCAAATTTAGCATATACTAGCTTTAAGAGGTGGTTGTATGCTAAATTTTACAAAGATGACAGGGCTTGGAAATGATTATATATATGTAGACTGCACAAATGGAACTAAATTAAAAAATATACCAGAAATTGCTAAAAAGCTTAGCGATAGACATTTTGGTATTGGATCAGATGGACTTATATTAATTGATAAATCAGATAATGGTAATTCAGACTTTAAAATGAGAATATTTAATACTGATGGTAGTGAAGCAGAAATGTGTGGAAACGGAATTAGATGTGTGGCAAAATTTATTCATGATAAAAATATGGCTAATAGTGATAAAATTTCGATAGAAACTCTAGGAGGTATAAAAAAAGTAAAACTAATTGAAGATGAAAAAGGTAATTGTAATGAAGTAATAGTTGATATGGGAGAACCAATATTTCAAGATAAAAACATACCATATAACATATATGAGCCATTTACTAAAGATTTAGATATAAATGTTGAAGGAGAAAAAATGAGATTTACTATAGTTTCTATGGGAAATCCTCATGCAGTTACATTTGTAGAAAACTTAGATGACTTGCAAATAGAAATGTGTGGACCAGTAGTTGAAAATAATCCAATATTTCCTAATAGAACTAATGTAGAATTCGTAGAAATATTAGATAAAAATAACATAAAAGTTAGAGTTTGGGAAAGAGGAGTTGGAGAAACTTTTGCTTGTGGAACCGGTGCATGTGCAGCAGTAGTAGCATCAGGACTTAATGGATATACGGATGAAAATGTAACTGTTAAATTGCCAGGAGGAAAATTAAAGATAGAATGGGGAAAAGACAATCATATATACATGCAAGGTCCAGCAATTACTGTATATGAAGGAAAAATAGAAATTTAAAAAATAATATTTTAATTATAGATAAAAAGCAACATAAGTATATGTTGTTTTTTATCTATAGTATAAATCTTGATTAGTTCTATCTTTTAAAGAAAAGAATAAAATTATATGGGAGTGATAATGTGATTAAAGTTAATGAAAATTTTTTAAAATTACAAGATAGTTATTTGTTTTCTACAATAAATAAAAAATTAAATGAATACATAGCTAAAAATCCAGAAGCGGACATTATCAAAATGGGAATAGGAGATGTAACTAGACCTATTCCAAGAGTGGTAATAGAGGCAATAAAAAAAGCAACTGATGAAATGAAAGAAATAGAGACTTTTCGAGGATATGGACCGGAACAAGGATATGAATTTTTAAGAGAGAAGATTGTAGAAAATGAATATAGAGGATTGAATATAGATATAAGTGAAATATTTGTTTCTGATGGAGCAAAATGTGATACAGGAAATATAGTAGAGCTGTTTGATATAAATGCTAAAATTGCAATAACGGATCCAGTATATCCAGTATATTTGGATAGTAACGTAATATATGGAAGAACAGGAGAATATGATAAATTTTCAGGAAAATATAATAATGTAATATACATGCAAACCACAGAGAAAAATAATTTCGAGCCATTACCAGAAGAATTACAAGAAATACCAGATTTAATATATATTTGTTCCCCTAATAATCCAACAGGAATTGCAATGAAAAAAGAAACTTTAGAAAAGTGGATAAAGTTTGCAAAACAAAATAATTCTATAATTTTATATGATGCTGCATATGAATCTTTTATAGAAGAAAAAGATATACCGCATAGCATATATGAAATTGAAGGAGCAAAAGAGGTTGCAATAGAATTTAAAAGCTATTCAAAAACTGCTGGTTTTACAGGATTAAGATGTGCATATACAGTTGTTCCAAAAGAGATAAAGATTGAAACAAAACAAGGAAAAGTAGAATTAAATAAACTTTGGAATAGGAGGCAAACTACCAAATTTAATGGAGTATCATATATAATTCAAAGGGGAGCAGAAGCAATTTATATGGAAGAAGGCAAGAAACAAATTAAAGAAAATATTTTATACTATAAAGAAAATGCAAAGATAATAGTAGAAGGACTTAAAAAGGCAGGAATTAAATCATATGGAGGAAAAAATGCACCATATATTTGGCTTAAAACGCCAAATAATATGAAATCCTGGGATTATTTTGATTTGTTATTAGAAAAATATAATATAGTTGGAACTCCCGGAATTGGGTTTGGACCAAGTGGAGAGGGATACTTTAGATTAACAGCTTTTGGAGATAGAGACAAAACTATTGAAGCAATGGAAAGAATGCAATAAAAGAGCTTATCTACACGTTGCGTTTGGGGATGGAGCAAAAAAACAACATATCTAATTAAAATGTTGCTTTTTTGCTCCGTCCCCAAACACAACGTGCAGATTATTAAAGAGAAAGAATTGCTTTTCTTGCAAGCTCATCACAACGATTATTGTATTCATTGTCTGCGTGTGCTTTTACTTTAATGAAAGTAACATCATGTGTATGTGTTAATTTAACTAATTCTTGCCATAATTCTTTATTTTTTACATCTTTTTTATCAGCTGTTTTCCAATTATTTTTTTGCCAACCTAAAATCCATTTTTGTAGAAATGCATTTACTACATATGCGCTATCACTATAGATATTAACCTTACAAGGATATTTTAATAGTTTTAAAGCTTCTATAACTGCTGTAAGTTCCATAACATTGTTAGTGGTATTATTTTTTCCACCAGATATTTCTTTTTTATTATTTTTGTGCATTAGAATTGCTCCCCATCCACCAGGGCCAGGGTTGCCAGAACATGCACCATCTGTATATATTGTAATTTCTTCCATGATTTACCTCCATTTATTTAGTAATATTTTGGCGCGAAAAGGCCTGTCCCTATTGCGCCAAAATAGTATTTATGATATTATATCAATAAATCTAGTTTTATACAAGTTGGAGGGAAAAGTTGAAAAATAATTACAATTTTGACGTTGTCAAACTTCATTTGAAATTTAATCAACGTACAAAAAGTACGCCTCATAAATTTGAAACTCGTTTTCCTAGTCAAAATTTAATTCTTTTTCAACTAAATTAGAGTCTAACAAGAAAGGAAAGGGAACAAAAATGAGCAGAGTTCTTGGAGTAATTGCAGAATATAATCCATTTCACAATGGACACTTATATCATATAGCTAAATCAAAAAAAGAAACTGGAGCAGAACATGTAATTGCAGTGATTTCAGGAAATTTTGTACAAAGAGGTAATACATCAATAATAAATAAATGGAAAAAAGCTAGAATGGCTTTATTAAATGGTGTAGATTTAGTACTAGAGCTTCCAACAGTATATAGTATATCAAGTGCAGAGAATTTTGCAGAGGGGGCAATAAAGATATTTAATTCTCTAGGAATTGTAGATACAATATCATTTGGAATGGAAACTAACGATATTTCTACATTAAATAATATAGCAAATGTATTATATAATGAACCAAAAGAATATATTACTATTTTATCTCATGAACTAAAAAAAGGAAATTCATTTCCAAAAGCTAGAGAAAATGCACTTATGATGTATTTAAATGATATAAAAAGATATGCAAATGTATTATCAGGCTCAAATAATATTCTAGGAATTGAGTATTTAAAAGCAATGAGAAAAACAAAAAGTACAATTACTCCAATAGGTATAAAAAGAGAAAAGGTATTATATAATGATAAATATATTATAGATGAATTTGCAAGTGCTACAGCAATAAGAAAAATGCTTATGACGAAACAGCTTAATGATATAAGTAAAGTTATGCCTAGAAATTCATATTTGTTATTAGGGGAAGAACTTAAAGAAGGACATTATGTAGTAGATATATCGAGATTTGAAAAAGAAATAATATATACATTAAGAAAGATGAAAGTTGAAGATATTGCAAAATTACCTGATGTTTCTGAAGGACTAGAAAATTCTATAAAAAATGCAGCTGATTCTTGCAATACTTTAGAAGAATTAATAAATATAATTAAAACAAAAAGATTTACACAGACTAGAATACAAAGGATTTTGTTATATGCTTTACTTGGCATTGATAAAAAACAAATGGAAACATCAAAAAAAATTACACCATATGTGAGAGTTTTAGGATTTAATAACAAGGGAAAAGAATTAATATCTCAAATGATGAAATTAAATCCAAAGTTAAATATAGTAACATCAGTAAAAAAATATATTGATTCAGTAGCAAACAAAAATTTAAAGGAAATGTTAGAAAAAGATATATTGTCAACAAATATATATACATTAGGATATTATTCAGATTCATATTCAAATTTAGATTATACAAATAAAATAGAAATTATATAATTAATTAGTAACATTATATTGCAATATAATGTTACTAATTAGCTAAGGAGACAGAAATGATTATAGGAATAACAGGAAGTTCAGGAGCTGGAAAAAGCACAATATGTGAAATACTTAAAAAAGAATATAATGTAAAAATAATAAATGCAGACCAAATTGCAAAAAGGCTTTCAAATAAAGGAACTAACTATATGAATGATATAATAAAGTCATTTGGAAATGATATAGTAGATGAAAAAGGAGAATTAAAAAGAAAAAAATTAGGCCAAATAATTTATAATAATCCAGAAAAGAGGAAAAAGCTAAATGATTGTACATTTAAATATATAAAAAAAGAAATAGAAGAAGAAATAGAAAGAAATAAAGAAGATATAACAATAATAGATGCACCATTATTATTTGAATGTGGGCTAGAAAAATTATGCGATAAAGTTATAGGTATTATATCAAAAAGAGATTTACAGATAGAACGAATTGTAGCAAGAGATAATATAGATTATAAACAAGCAGAAAGTAGATTAAATGCTCAGGAAGATAATGAATTTTATATAAAAAAATGTGATGTGATTATAGAGAATAATAATGATATGGAAGATATAGAAAAAAAGATAAGAAAGGTAGCACAATCATATAAAATTAATTGACTTTTGCAAACTAATGTTCTATAATATTTACGGTGGTGCTTATGGAGAAAGTACAAAAACAGATATTGCATATTGATGTAAATAATGCATTTTTAAGCTGGACAGCTATAGATAGGTTAGCACAAGGTGAAAAAGTAGATATAAGAGAAATAGAAGCGGTAATTGGTGGAGATGAAACTAAAAGATCTGGTATTGTTTTAGCTAAAAGTATGAAAGCTAAAAGAAAAGGTGTATGTACTGGGGAAACGCTATATCAAGCAAGGTTAAAATGCCCAAACTTGCAAGTGTTTAAAGGAGATTATAAAAGCTATAAAAAGCATTCAAATGATTTATATAATTTGTTATTACAATATACAGACAAAATAGAAAGATTTAGTATAGATGAATGCTTTTTAGATATGACACATTATTTAAGAAGTGACGAATTAATAACTAAAGCATATGAAATTAGTAAAAGAGTAAAAAAAGAGTTAGGGTTTACTGTAAATATAGGTGTTGCCCATAATAAACTACTTGCAAAAATGGCTTCTGATTTTACAAAACCAGATAGAGTACACACATTATATGAAGAAGAGATTCCTAAAAAAATGTGGGTGCTTCCTGTATCTGAATTATTTATGATAGGAAAGAAAACTCTTCCTAAATTATATAATTTAAAGATAAAAACAATAGGGGATTTAGCAAAACAAGATAAGGGTTTTTTAATTAAAAAATTTGGCAAACATGGATTAATGATGTGGGAATATTCAAATGGAATAGATAATTCAGAGGTAAATTATTTAGAAGAAAAGCCAAAAGGAATAGGAAATTCAGTAACACTTCCAAGTGATATAGCAGAAAAAGAAAAAATAGAAAAAGTTTTACTTAGCTTAGCAGAACAAGTATCATACAGGCTTAGAAAATATAATATGTGTGCAAATGTCGTAAATGTTGGGCTACGCACAAAAGAGTTTAAAGATTTTTCACATCAAAAGAAATTAAGATTTGCAACTGCAAATACAAAAGATATATATGAAGTTGCAAAGGAACTGTTAAATGAAATGTATAAAAATGGTACTTTTATACGTTTAGTTGGTTTAAGGGTAGATAAATTAGTAGATAAAAATGAAATGCAATTATCTTTATTTAGCAATGAAAAAGATGAAAAACAAGAAAAACTAGACAAAGTGATAGATAGTTTAAAAGATAAATATGGATATAACTTTGTTACAAGAGCAGGAAAATTGCATTCAGAAGAAGTAATAAAACTTAAGGATTTATAAAATATTTTACTATATTTTGTTAAAAAACTACTTGAAAAATAATATTTTGTATAATATTATATAATAGAAAAAATATATTATACAAAGGAGGAACACTATGGAAAACATTAAAGTGGATTTTAAAAATGCTAGATTATTTGAAAAAAATGTAATGAAATATGCAAAACAAGTAGCAGAAATTCATAAAGAATTGCATAAAAAAGCAGAAAATGAAAAAGAATTTTGTGGATGGTTAAATTTACCTACAAATTATGATGAGAAGGAATTTGAAAAAATAAAAAAAACAGCAAAAAAAATACAATCAAATTCAGATATATTATTAGTAATAGGTATTGGTGGATCATATTTAGGGGCAAGAGCAGTAATAGAATCTCTTACAAATACATTTTACAATATGCAAGAAAAATTTATTAGAAAAACTCCTCAAATATTATATGTAGGAAATAACTTAAGTCCTAACTATATAAGAGATTTAATAGACTATATAGGAGATAAAGATGTATCGATAAATGTTATATCGAAATCAGGAACAACAACTGAACCTGCGATAGCTTTTAGAATTTTTAGAGAAATAATGGAAAATAAGTATAGTTTAAAAGAAGCAAGAGAAAGAATATATGTTACAACAGATAAAGAAAAAGGAGCTTTAAGAGAACTTGCAAAAAAAGAAAAATATACTACTTTTGTTATACCAAATGATATAGGAGGAAGATATTCGGTTTTAACAGCTGTAGGATTACTTCCAATAGCCACTGCTGGAATAGATATAGACGAATTAATGGAAGGTGCTAGAATAGCACAAGATAGATATAATGATGAAAATCTAAAATATAATGAATGTTATAAATATGCTGTAGTTAGAAATATGTTATATAAAATAGATAAAAATATAGAATTATTAATAACGTATGAACCAAAAATGCATTATTTTATAGAATGGTGGAAGCAATTATTTGGAGAAAGTGAAGGTAAGGAACAAAAAGGAATATATCCATCTGGAGCAGAGTTTACCACAGATTTACATTCACTTGGGCAATATATACAAGAAGGAAGAAGAAATTTATTCGAAACAGTTATAAATATAGAAAACTTAGAAAATGATATTGTTATGAAAGCAGAAGAAGATAACTTAGATAATTTAAATTATCTAGAAGGAAAAACATTAAGTTATATAAATAATAAAGCAATGGAAGGAACTATTGCCGCTCATGTGGATGGAAATGTACCAAACGTAGTAATAAATTTAAAAAAACTCGATGCTAGAAATATGGGACAATTAATTTACTTTTTCGAGCTTGCGTGCGCTGTTTCTGGATCAATATTAGGAGTAAATCCATTTAATCAGCCAGGAGTAGAAAAATATAAAAATAATATGTTTAAACTATTAGAAAAACCTGGATATTAGAATTATAAATTATAGTAATATATAAATAAATTAAAGCGTAGAATAAGTGATTGAGAAATAAAAAAACATCTGATTCATATTTTGCAAAATTTTTATATTTTTTTATAATAATACTTGACAAAGTATATACTAAAGTAGTACAATAACTATTGTCAGTTCAAAATATGCAGATGTGGCGGAACTGGTAGACGCACAGGACTTAAAATCCTGCGGTTGAATAAACCGTGCCGGTTCGATTCCGGCCATCTGCACCATTAGAACACCAAGTGTTTCGGAAGATTCAAACTTGGTGTTTTAATTTTAAAAATAGTCAAAGTTCTAACAAAAGTTCTAACACTTTTGTAAAATTAGAATTTTTATTAAGTTAGAAATGTATTTTTAGAAACAAGTTACCTAAAGTGCGAGTTTGGTAATTTGTTCTTTTTTTGTATCTAGTGCTAATTTGTTTTCAATCACATTTGCAGAAATTCTTTTATTTTCTACATCTGCATGAGCATATCTTAATGTAGTTTGAAAATTTGAATGACCTAGCCATATTTGTATATCTTTTAATGGTACACTATTTCTAACAAGCAAAGTTCCACAACTATGTCTTAAATCGTGTAATCTAATATGCCTTAAATTATTTTTATCTAATATTTCACTAAATTTTTGAGATAGAAATCCTGGTTTCATTAACTCTCCATTTTCCATTAAGCAAATATATTCATTATAATCATTAACATAAGTATTTCCAAAAAACTTTTTATTTTCTTCATACTTATTTTTATATTCTTTCAGTAAATCAGCAATAAAATCAAATAAGGGTAAAGTTCTATAACCAGAATCGCTTTTTGACCTATCTTTGAATATAAATTGTGTAACACCATCAATTTTTCCTCTGCCTATAGTATGTCTAATTGTTAAAGTTTTATCATTAAAATCAATGGCATTCCATTTAATGCCAATAACTTCTTCACGCCTTAATCCATATACACCAGCAATAACTACTGGTAATTCAATAGGTGTAGTTTTTATTATTTCCATTAAATTTAATAATTCATCTTGAGTATAATAATCTGCGGTATATTCTTTTACTTTTATAGGCTCTAATTTAGTAGCAGGGTTACTATCAATAATCTCGGTAATAACTGCACTTTTTAAAGCTTTACTAATATTGGCTCTATAATGTTTTATAGTATTTCCTGAAAGACCTTCGCTAAAAAGTAAATCGAAAAAGTCTTGAATATGCTTAGGTTTCAAATCTACTAATTTGATTTTCTTTGCTTTAAAGTATTTGTATAATCTACCTTTAATAACTTGTTCATAACCTATATAAGTTGTTTGTTCGACCTTTCCTTTTTGTTTCTCTAACCATTCCAACATATAATCACAAAACAAAATATTTTTATATTTATCATATATGTTTGGATCTCTTAATTGTTTTTTTGATTTTTGTTCATATTCAATTTTAAATTGTTCTAATTTTTCTTCAGCCTTTTTCTTGTTTCCTTTTATAGTATAACCTGTAGGAATCCATTTCGGTTTTCTTTTTCCATAGTCATCATATAAATTTAAAACAGCATAATAAAGACCTTTCTTTTTTTGTAAGCTACCTGTTATCATTTTACTCCTTTCCGTTGTAACAGTTTAGATTTAACTTATCATTGATATTTTGTGTATTATACCATGATAATAAAAAAATTCCTACTGTTCTGTCATCATATATTTAATAACATTAACTTTAGGAATTTTATATTCTCTGCCAACTTTTTTACTTTTTATTGTTTTTTCTCTTAACATACGATATGCAAGAGTATTACTAATTCCACCTAACATTTTTCTCATTTGGTCGAGATTAACAATGTCTGGGTAGTCTGTAAACATTAAAGTGTAAGTTTCTCTCATATCAGCCATATTTGTACCTCCTCTGCTAAAATTTAAAATAAAAAAAGACCTATTCTACAATAGGACTAATTAAATACTATAACAATATTTTTTCTTATATTTCTGTGGTGGTATTTTAATATTCATATTTATAGATTTTGGAACATCTGATCCAACTTTTAGTTTTCTATCTATAACTAAATTACCTTTACTATTTCTATGATAAGCATTTGGGTTCCATTTTCTATATGCTAAATCACTCATTTCAGAAGAATAAGATAATTCTTTACTTGCTTCAATATGTTGTTGTTTTACAAATTCATATAATTGTTTGTCAGCTTCATTTTGTCTTTTATTTCTAATCCATTCTCTTTTTGCAATTTTACGATTTTCTTTACTTATTTGAGTTCTATATTCTTTTTCTGGTATATATCTTATATCTTTTTTTATTATTTTTGTGATATAGGAAGGATTAACACCTATTTCTTTAGCAATAATAGATGGCTTTTTGTGTTCATTATAATATTTGTCTAGTATATAGTTCTTTGTATCTATAATAATCACAACCTTTCAAGCAATTTGGTAAAATTTTTGTCTACATATTTTTTATATAGTTGTAGCTCTTGACATTTTATATTAATTGTTGTAATATATTATTATATTTCAACTATTAATATTTTGATACTATTATAAAGTAATAATTGTAATATGTCAATATATTACAATAAAATTTTTGAAAAAATTTTAAGGAGAATAAAATCATGGAATTTAATTTTAAAAGTAACAGTGCATATTCATATATGAAATATGGTGGATATCAAGGAAAATATAAAGGAAAAGAATACTATATGGTTCCAAATCCAGAGGCTAGTATAAATATTAGAGACTTATATGATATGTTTAGTAAAATGGATTCAATATTGGTTGACTTATTAAATTTAGGAAGAATGTGTATAGATGTAGACGATGATCAAACTAAATTTACTTGTGTATATTATTTTGTAAAGCAATATGGATTATTGGGCTTTATGGTTGAAGCACCAATTAGCCCTGATTTTATGCTAAATGATGTAGTAACATTAAAAGAAAATAATTTTATTAATAAAAATTGTACAATGAGAACGAAAGATTATTTTGAATTATTCTTTCCATTTGCTACCAATGATGAAATGAGTTACACAGTAACAAGTGGTAAAGTAGAAATAGAAACAAATTCCGATTTACAAAGAATGTTAAATCGTACATCACTCAGCAACCAATTAATTTATTCTAGTTTTTATTGTGAAAAAATAGATTGGATAATTGAATATGCTAAAAAAATGTATAAAATATTTAAAAAGTATGTAGATTTAGCAAATAATAGTATAAATGATTATGATGAATATAAAGCAAGAGAAACTATAAATGATTATTATTTTTCTGGAATACCATATAAAATTAATATGTATGGAAATATTCCTGAAATATCTTGGCAACCTAATTCTTTAAAACAAGCTATAGATATGACTTTTGGATTTATGCTTTGCAGTGAAAAAAATCCTCTAAAGATATGTAAACATTGCGGAAAAGTTTTTTATGCTAAAAATCCTAAAGCTGAATATGATAGTAGTCAATGTAGAAATCAAGCAAATGTATATAAAAGTAGAAATAAAAATAAAGCTGATTAAAAAGAATTGTTGAAATTGTAAAAAAACATTGTTTTTAGAATAAAATTAAAGTATAATAAATCCATCCTTTTCCAAAGGAAAACTTTGAGAAAGGAGGTGCAACATAGTGACTTCTTTTGATTTAATCTGGCGATTAATTATTTTGTTACTTTTAAGTAATAATAATGATGAAAGCCAAGACACAAACAAAGATTAATCTTTGGGGCAGGCGGACACCTGCCTTTTCTTTATTTTGAACAATAAAAAAAGAGATATGCGGACACATATCTCGTGCAAACCTTCGTGACTTCATTTGATTTGCTAGCTAATGTTATTATAACATCAATTTTATTATATGTCAAATATAATAAAAAATTCATTTTAAAGTTTAATTTTTAAAATTTTTTTTAATATCTAATAGTAAATCGTTAACATCTATACCTAAAATATAAGCAATACCAAATAATTCATAATCTTTAACAGTTCTTTTATTATTTTCAATATCATATAAACTTTGCTTATGAATACTAATTCCCATTAGTTCTAATTTTGCAGAAAGTTTCTCATAAGATAAATCTTTTTTTATTCTATATTCTTTTAATAATCTTCCTATTACATTCATATTTCCATTAAATCTTGTAATCAATGACATATACATTCCTACTTTCATTCTATATATGTATTGATTTTAATATTTTTTTATGTTATATTTATAAGTGTTAACACTTTATTGTATTTCTATACAATAAAGATATTAAAAAGGAGCAACACAAAATGGAACAATTAAACAAAGAATTTAATCTGCCTTACTATATATTTGAAGAAATTATAGATTATGTAGAATTAAGTGCAAAAGGTTATTCGAAATATATGAAATGGGAAAATATTAAATTTTTATTAAGATTAGCTGTTATAAGCAATAGGCTTACCAAAGAACAAGCACAATTTTTAGAAAAACAATTTTGTAGGGAATATTAAATTTGCAATTTATGTTAATTTATGGTATAATAAATATGTAAGTGACTTTAATTAGTCAGTAAGCCATATTAACAATAATAAAATTTTAGGAGGAAACTACTATGGCAAACACAACTATCGTTTACTTTGATGAAATCTGGGACTATGACAAGACTACCCGAATCTTCCGGACAGTATTTCCGAAGAGAGATACCCTTTGGGTAAGCTCGTTCGAAGATGGCATTGCAACGGTCGACCCCATGTGTGGTAGCACTATTACCGAATTTGCAGAGACTGTTGCAGGTTGCTTTGCAGATGAATCCAACTTCGGAGATGAAGTCATTAAGGCTTTCGAGTGTGATGAGAACGCTACCTTTACCGGTATCAAGTTCGAATTCAACGGTGTAACTCTTGTGGTTACTAAGGAAAATGCCGATAAGGACAAAATCTACGAAGAGTGGAACGCAGGAATAGAGGCAAATGCTGAAAAGCATCGTCTCGAGCGTGAAGCTTACATGAAGACCCCTGAATATCGTGCCGAAAGAGCGAAAGCTCTTAAGGTGGCGACTCGCAGACAGACTGTTGAGCAGGAAGTAATTCACATTGATGAAACTACTGAAATGGAGTTCAAAGATGATGAGGCTGCTAAGCTGTGGGAACAGTTTGTTGAGGTAAACTCTAAAGATGCTTACAGCAATGGTGTTGTTACCTATGCTCGTCGCTGGGCGAAATATATGCAGCACTTAATGCGGAAGCATAATAAGAGCGTTATCGAGATTGCGGACAAGGCTTCCCATGTAAGCGACATCGAAGGAATTACCGGTTTTATGTACGGATGTGCGGTCAACGTCTTGGCACAGTGCTGGAAATACGGCGAAGAACTCCGCAAATGGCATAACAAAGATTATGGCTATGAAGGAGATGGCGTTGTCAATCCTGCTGTACTGACAGTCAATGTTGGCTAATTAGCCTAAAAAAGAAAATTATTTCTTTCCCTCGTAAGAGGGTTCTTTTTTTATCTTTCTAAATCCCAATCTAATTCTTTCTCTTTTTCTTCAAAATCTAATTGTTTTACAGGGTCAAGGTAAGTATGAGTTTCTTCTTCGAATTTTCTAACTAATTCTTTGGTTTCGCCAATCCCAAATTTATGACAAATCCAGTCAATAAATTTTTCTACAGTTACATAGAATTTATCTATAATTTTGTGTAAATGGTTATTTTCTTTTTCTAACTTTCGAAATTTACCTTTATACTCATATTCTAAATCAAATGCTTTTTCTTTAAATTCTTCTTCTAACTCTCTTTTTCTATTGCTAAAATCCATATCAAGATTATTGTTCTTTTTCTTGTATTCATGTTCTAAATGTTTTACAGTATTGTGTAATTCTTCATTATCAGCAAGAATTTTATTTTGCTCTTTTTGGTACCTTTCAGCCTCATCAATAACTTTAGATTGTTTTGATAATTCTTTATGCAATGATAAATTATCTTTGTATAATTCTTTAATTAAATCATCTTTAGGTTTTATAATTTCTTCTAATATTTTCTCGTCTCTTTTTCGTGAGAATTTACTAATATCAGTTAAATCTGGAACTTCTGGTAATTCTAATTTTATTTCATTTAAAATTTTTTTAGTATTATCAAAATTTGTAATTTTTTTATATTCTTCTACAGTATAATGCTTTCTATTAGTATCTTCTACAAACATACCTCTTTCCAAATCAAATCCCTTTGACTTTACATGATTAAAGTAGGCGTCTTGTAATTTTCTATAACTATCTCGACCTTTCCAAAAATCTCTAGCACAGATTTTATCAATATCGTTGCCTACTTTATCTTTTGTGTGAACAACAGGAACAAACATTAAGTGCATATGCGGAGCACCTTCATCTAAATGTACTACTGCTGATATAATATTCTTTTCTCCAAGATTTTTATAATTACATATAAATTTATAACATTCGTCAAAATATCTTTTTGTTTCTTTTGCTCCGATTTTATCAAAAAATGCTTGTTCAGAAGTAAATATCATTTGACACATAATTATACTATTACTTCTAAGATGTCCTTGTAAATTATTTTCTTTCATATATTTATCAAATTCTTTTGTGTAAGTTAATTCATTTTTCTTAATGTAATAATTTAAATGTGTTCTTGATGGATCAATATCTTTATTAGAATGATTTTTTGCTTTTCTATCATTGTGAGTTCCTTTTCCATTTATTTCTGCTCGTGTTAATTTTTCATTTCTTACAATAGCATAACTCATATCTCCATGCACCTCCTTCTTCGCTCGAGATATTGTTTCAATGTCTAACACACTAGACAAACAAGTTTGTATGTGTGGCAGGGTTACTTAACCCCACACCCCCAAAACCTAAAATTGCATAACTGCATTTTTAGGTTTTTTCATAAAAATTTGCATATTGCAATTTTTATGAATGTGAGCAAAAAAATAAATTTTTTACTCACAACAAAAAAGCACTTATGCTTTTTTGTATTCACTTTAGCAACTATAAAGCAGAAACCAAAGGGAGAGAGCTAAAGTGAATTAGGTGTAATAATCCCATTTGTTAAAAATAGAATTATTACACCTATATAAGCTGAAACCGTCGGTCGTTCGCCTCGTTTCATAGGTAGTCTAGTAAGTAGCTTTGCTACTATAATTGCTGATACTACTTTGTATCTTTGTTCATACTTGCCCAAACTTTTTACAATTACAAATCCATTTCAAGTTTTGCCACCGAATACTCTTTTATTATTGTGAGTCTGTGTTCTAAAATCTCACTCACGCACCTTGTATAATTAGACTACTTATACAAATACGAATGAACTTTATAGCATCGGCTCATCACACCTATCACTTTTATAGAGTTTGTGGCAATTCTCTTTTGCACGACAAAAAAGTCCGTTTGTAGATTTTTATTCTACAAACGGACTTTTTTAAAATGTACTTATTTTATTAGTAATGATAATAATGTTTTATCTAATTCATTAGAATTATCATTTTTTATTAAACCTGTATCTGCTTTTGTAAATAACGAAGTTAATATAATATTTTGAGATTTTTCATCTTTAATACTACCATTATTAACAAGTGATAGATAGAAATATGTTAAAGAATATTTTTGCTTATATTCTTCCATCAGATGTTTAGATGATATAGCCATTTTTATAAATATTCTTAAAATATATACTACCAGTGAAATCATTGCTAATAATATAATACTACTATATACAGGCATATCTTTACTTAATACACTAATAGTAATTAATTTATCATTAAAGGAAACTTGTGGCGACACAATAATAGCTAATAGTATTAATAAAAGAATTGATAACACAACAATTGATATATTCCATAAATAAAAGGATTTCTTATATTTTTTAGATTGTTCTAGCATAAATTTCGCCGGTTCTTCTATTTTTAATTTTGCTTCATATGTTTTTTCTATGTTAGATAACTTATTAGAATGCTCTGCTGTAAATTCGTTTAATTTATTTTCTGTTTCTGAAAACCAATTATTGTAATTATCTTTCTGTTCATTCATATAGTTAATATAGTCATCTTTTTCTTTAACAATTTCCGATATACTCTCTTGTATATGTTCACTATTCATTTGAAATATATTTTTAGCAGATAAATCTCTTTTTAACTTTGTTGAACTATGATGATCAGTTTTATATAATAAAAATTTCATAGCTAGAATTTGCCTTTTACTATCATTAAGATAAGATGAAAAATTTGAAGGAGATTTTACTAATTGAATATACTGTTGAAGCATTTCATATCCTAACTCTTCATATATATTTATAAAAGCTTCTTGAGAGCATTCTCTTTGCATTAAGAAACTTTTAGGATATATACTAATTAAATTTACAGTTCTATTATAAGTATTAAATTCAAGCTCTCTACTTAAATTATCATTAATATATGATTCTATAGATTCTTCATCAGCATTTTCAAGTGCTTGTTGTATAAATAAGTTTATATTATCTTTATATTTTTTTCCTTCTTTTGAAAATTCCTGAATATTATTTTTATATATGTTATATATTAAAGAAAAACATTCTATGTATTGCTCATAAGAAGATATAGAATAATCTTTTGATAATATATCAACTATTCTAAAATTATTATTTGACATATATTTTGTTATAGCACTTTCCACATCTATTCTTTTCATATTCTACTCCTAAAAAAGAAAAACAAATACCTAAATTAATGGCATTTGTTTTCTTTAGTGATTTTTATTAATAGTATCATATTTTGCGTTAAAAGTCATTATTTTTTTAGAAATATGTCTAAATTATTAAAATTATGGCTTTTAATTATAATATATCAATGATAGGTTAGACTGTTATTCTATCAAAAGTTCTAACATAGTTCTAACACTTAATTCAAAATTTTAGAAAAGAAGATTTTTGTTTTTCTTGCATATTTATCAATGCTTGTGTTATAATTCTCTTACAAACAAGCTAATTAGAAAGGTTAATAACTACAACTAAAATAGGTTATCTAATGGTAAAAAACAGATGGCGTAAAATTCTTAAAATCCTGCGGTTGAATAAACCGTGCCGGTTCGATTCCGGCCATCTGCACCAACGACGTTTCTGTTCGAACTAATAGAACAGAATTGATACAAAAATCAAT